>NZ_JBICYB010000106.1:0-1177 GCF_043200575.1 Streptomyces sp. NPDC048392 | reverse complement strand
CTAGTGTCTCGTGATTCCGTTTATGTCACTTTGAGTTGTTCCTGACGAGCTTCTTCATGTTGGTCTGGACGAGGCGGACCTTCGCAAGGACCTCGCCGGCAGTCGCGGTCCATGTGAAGGGTTTCGCGTTCTCGTTCCAGGAGTCGATGTAGTCGCGGATCTGCTTGATCAGGACATTGACGCTGGAGAAGGTGCCGCGGCGGATCGACTGCCGGGTCAGGATCCCGAACCAGATCTCGACCTGGTTCAGCCACGACGAGCCGACGGGGGTGAAGTGGAAATGGACGTGCGGGTTCTTCGACAGCCACGCCTTCACCTCCGGCGTGGTGTGCGTGGAGAGGTTGTCCAGGACGACATGGATGTCCTTCCCGGCGTGCGGTTTGACGGCCTTCTTCAGGAAGGCCAGGAAGTTCACGGCGTTCCTGTTCGGCCTGCACTCGCCGAGCACTTCACCTGTGGTCACATTCAGGGACGCGAACAGGTTCGTAGTGCCGTGCCGGACATAGTCGTGGGTGCGTTTCTCGGTGGCCGCGAAGGTGACCGGCAGGAGGGGCTGGGTCCGGTCCAGCGCCTGGATCTGCGTCTTCTCGTCGATGGACAGCACCACCGCACCGCCCGGCGGGGCCAGGTAGAGACCGATCACGTCGGCGACCTTGTCCGCGAACGCCGGGTCCTTCGAAATCTTGAAGGTGCCGCTGCGGTGCGGCTTGAGATTCTCCTCGCGCCAGATCCTCGCGACGTAGTGCCAGGACACCGAGATGCCCTCGCGTCGTTTCAGGTGATCGGCCAGGGTCCGCGTGGACCAGTGCGAAAGACCCGAATCAGCCGGAGGTGACATCTTCGTCAGCGCGATCACCCGTCCCCGGGTCTGTGGCGGCACCTGATCGCGCGGTCCTCCACGGCGCTTCTCCTCCAGGCCGGCCAGCCCGCGCGCGGCATAGCGGGCCTTGCAGCGATCGACGGTCACCGGCACCACTCCGGCGAGTTCGGCAATGTCCTTGCGGCGCCGCCCCTCGGCGGACCACAACACAATCCGGGCCCGCAGGGCCACATCAGCAGACACGTGACGCAAGCTCGCCAACTCCCGCAAATCATCCATCTGTTCAGCGGAGAGATCCATGCCAGAGCAACGAGCCCATCGACGACAGGTAACTCAAACGGAATCACGAGACACTAG
>NZ_JBICYB010000105.1:0-1182 GCF_043200575.1 Streptomyces sp. NPDC048392 | reverse complement strand
CGCGCCGGATGGTGTTGAGCTTGGTGATGAGGGGGGCGATGGTGGTGCCCCGGCGGGCGGCGGTGGCCCAGTCGCGGGGTTTGAGCTGGTATTTCTCGCTGTCGAGGTATTCCTCGCTGCCTTCGCGCAGGGGGGTGTTCTCGCAGAGTTCGTAGCCGCTGTAGACGCCCCAGGCGGGGGAGAGGGTGGCGGCCAGGACGGCGCGGACCTCGAAGGCGGGGCGGCCGCCGTGCTGGAGGTAGGCGTGCAGGATGTCGGGGGTGTTGGTGAAGAGGTTGGGCCGCATGTAGGAGGCGGCGTCCCCGGTCAGTTCGGTGAGGTAGTCGGTCAGTTCCTGTTTGGTGTTGCGCCAGGTGAAGTAGGTGTAGGACTGCTGGAAGCCGATCTGGGCGAGGGTGTGCATCATCGCGGGGCGGGTGAAGGCCTCGGCCAGGAAGATGACGTCCGGGTCGGCGTGGTTGATCTCGCCGATGACGCGTTCCCAGAAGGCGACGGGTTTGGTGTGGGGGTTGTCGACGCGGAAGATCCGTACGCCGTGTGCCATCCAGAAGCGCAGGACGCGCACCGTTTCCGCGACGAGTCCGTCGGGGTCGGTGTCGAAGGCGATGGGGTAGATGTCCTGGTACTTCTTGGGCGGGTTCTCGGCGTGGGCGATGGTGCCGTCGGGGCGGTGGTGGAACCAGTCGGGGTGTTTGTGGACCCAGGGGTGGTCGGGGGAGCACTGGAGGGCGAGGTCGAGGGCGGTCTCCAGGCCCAGACGGGAGGCCCGGCGGACGAAGTGGTCGAAGTCGTCGAGGGTGCCGAGGGCGGGGTGGACGGTGTCGTGGCCGCCTTCGGGGGAGCCGATGGCCCAGGGGACGCCGACGTCGTCGGGGGTGGCGGAGAGGGTGTTGTTGCGGCCCTTGCGGTGGGTGGTGCCGATGGGGTGGACGGGGGGGAGGTAGACGACGTCGAAGCCCATGGCGGCGATCGCCGGGAGGCGGCGGGCGGCGGTGCGGAAGGTGCCGTGGGGGTGGTCGGGGGTGCCCTCGGAGCGGGGGAAGAACTCGTACCAGGCGCCGTACAGGGCGCGCTCCCGCTCGACGAGCAGGGGCAGCGGGTCGGAGCTGGTGACCAGTTCCCGCAGCGGGTGCCGGGCCAGGACCGCGTCCACCTCGGGCGTCAACGCCGCCGCCAGCCGGG
>NZ_JBICYB010000104.1:0-1280 GCF_043200575.1 Streptomyces sp. NPDC048392 | reverse complement strand
GACAGCCATGGCACGTGATCGATGACGCACCTGCCTCAGGGTGGGAACACGGGCTGGAAGAGCTGTTCTTACGGATCGGGCACCGCTTCCCCCGTGTCGAGCCCAGACGTCGGATGCGGGACTACGTGCGGGGTCTGCTCGGACCGGTGGGGCGCAAGAACTCCTGGCAGCTGGCTGAGTTCGCTGGGCACTCCACACCTGACGGGCTGCAGCACCTCCTGGCGAAGAGCCGCTGGGAGGCCGACGAGATACGCGACGACCTGCAGGGTTACGTCGCCGAACACCTCGGCGCCGACGACGGCATCCTGATCATCGACGACACCGGCTTCGTCAAGAAGGGCATCACCTCAGCAGGCGTGCAACGGCAGTACTCCGGCACCGCCGGCCGCACCGAGAACTGCCAGATCGGCGTCTTCGCCGCCTACGCCACTACCCGCGGCCACGCTCTCGTCGACCGCGAGCTCTACCTCCCCAAGTCCTGGACCGAGGACCCCGAACGCTGCCGCGCCGCCCGCATCCCTCAACACCGTCTGTTCGCGACCAAGAACGAGCTGGCCCGCACCATTGTCCTGCGAGCGCAGGCCGGCCCGCTGCCCGTCGCCTGGGTCGCGGCCGATGCCGCCTACGGGCAGGACTCCCGCTTCCGACGTTTCCTGGAAGACGCCGGCCTGTCCTACGTCGTGGCTGTGCCGAAGTCCCAGCAGGTCCACGGCCCCCGCATCGAGCACCTCATCGGCCAGGCCCCCGACGAGGCATGGCAGCGGCTCTCCTGCGGCGACGGCGCCAAAGGACCGCGGCTCTACGACTGGGTTGCCGCCCGCCTGCCGGCGGTCTGGGAGTGCGACGGCGACGAGCCCACCCGGCAACGCTGGATGCTCGCCCGCCGCAGCATCACCAAGCCCGACGATCTCGCCTACTTCCTCGCATCCGCCCCCTTGGACGCCACCGTCGCCGATCTCGTGCGGATCGCCGGATGCCGCTGGAAGATCGAGGAATGCTTCCAGAGCGCGAAGAACGAATGCGGCCTGGACCAGTACGAAGTCCGCCGCTACGTCGGCTGGCACCGGCACATCACCCTCGCCATGCTCGCCCACGCGTTCCTGGCCGTCACCGCCGCCCAAGAGCGCCAAAAGGGGGAGCCGGTCACGACACACCCGACCTCGTGGACCTCACCCCCGCCGAGATCCGCCGTCTACTGGCAACTACCCACCGGAGCCCTGCTCGACAGGGCAACCACACGATGAACTGGTCCAGATGGCGCCGCCGACACCAGGCCCGGG
>NZ_JBICYB010000103.1:0-1327 GCF_043200575.1 Streptomyces sp. NPDC048392 | reverse complement strand
CTGAGGTTCCCCCGAGATGCGGGGAGAGGTGACAGGAGGTCAGATGGGGCTCATGAGAGGAGCTCTGACGATGCCTGCCCCGAGGAAGTACCCGCTGGAGTTGCGTGAGCGTGCGGTGCGGATGTACCGCGCTTCCGAGCCGAAGCCCGTGATCCGCCGCATGGCTGAGGAACTCGGCGTGCACCACGAGGCGCTGCGCAACTGGATCCGCCAGGCCGAGGCCGATGCCGGCGAGCGAGGCGACCTGCTCACCACGGCCGAGCGTGAGGAGCTTGCCGCCCTGCGCAAGGAAAACGTCCAGCTCAAGCGTACGAATGAGGTCCTGCGGACGGCCTCGGCTTTTTTCGCGGCCCAGCTCGACCCGACCCGGCCCAGGTGACGGTGCTCGTCGACGAGCACCCACATCTGGGGGTCGAGCCCGTACTCCGGGAACTGAACATCCCCTCCTCCACCTACTACCGCTGGCGCCAGGCGGAGAAGGAGCCGTGCGAACGGCGCCGCCGAGACGCCGAGCTGACGGGCAGGATCCGGCAGGTTTACGACGAGTCCGGCGGGATCTACGGCTCACCCCGCGTGCACGCGGTCCTCAAACGTGAGGGCGTCCACGTCGGCCGCAAGCGCGTCGAGCGGCTCATGCGCCAGGCTGGCCTGGCCGGGATCAGCCCCCGCCGGGGCAAAGGCTTCACCCGACGTGACCCGAACGCCGATCCGGCCCCCGATCTGGTGCAACGCGACTTCACCGCGGCCGGGCCGAACCGGCTGTGGGTCACCGACCTGACCATGATCCCCACCGAAGAGGGACCGTTGTGGCTGTCCGCGATCCGCGACGCCTTCTCCCGCCGGGTCGTGGCCTGGGAGACTTCCGCCCGCGCGGACGCGGACCTGGTCCTCACTTCGCTCGAGTATGCCCTGGCCAGCCGCGAGCCCGTCCCCGGCGAGCTCGTCCACCACGCCGACCACGGCTGTCAATATACGTCCGTGAAGCTCACAACACGCCTGGTCAGGGCCGGTATCCAGGCGTCCATGGGCTCGGTCGGGGACTCGTTCGACAATGCCCTGGCGGAGAACCTGTGGATGGTCATCAAGACCGAATGCATCCGCGGCCGCATCTTCGCCACCAGGGCCGAAGCGACCCTCGCACTCTTCGAGTACATCGACGGTTTCTATAACCCCCGCCGCATCCAGAAACGGCTCGGCTACCTCAGCCCGATCGAGTACGAGGAGAAGCACTACGCCGACCAGGCAGCGACCGAACAAGTGAACCTGAAACCACGTCAACCCGCTCTGACCAGCTAGTCAGCCACTCCCGCACTGCGGGGGAACCTCA
>NZ_JBICYB010000102.1:0-1341 GCF_043200575.1 Streptomyces sp. NPDC048392 | reverse complement strand
GAGGTCGTGGCCTTCGCGAAGGAACACGGCCTGCCCATCGCGATCAAGGCCGCCTTCGGCGGCGGCGGCCGCGGCCTGAAGGTCGCCCGCACCCTGGAGGAGGTCCCCGAGCTGTACGACTCCGCCGTCCGCGAGGCCGTGGCCGCCTTCGGCCGCGGCGAGTGCTTCGTCGAGCGCTACCTCGACAGACCCCGCCACGTGGAGACCCAGTGCCTGGCCGACACCCACGGCAACGTGGTCGTCGTCTCCACCCGCGACTGCTCCCTGCAGCGCCGCCACCAGAAACTCGTCGAGGAAGCCCCCGCCCCGTTCCTGTCCCGGGCACAGCTCGACGAGCTGTACGCGTCGTCGAAGGCGATCCTCAGGGAAGCCGGCTACGTCGGCGCCGGCACCGTCGAGTTCCTCGTCGGCACCGACGGCACCATCTCCTTCCTGGAGGTCAACACCCGCCTCCAGGTCGAACACCCGGTCACCGAGGAAGTCGCCGGCATCGACCTGGTCCGCGAGATGTTCCGCATCGCCGACGGCGAGGCACTCGGCTACGACGACCCCGCCCTGCGCGGCCACTCCTTCGAGTTCCGCATCAACGGCGAGGACCCCGGCCGCGGCTTCCTGCCCGCCCCCGGCACCGTCACCCGCTTCGAGGCACCCGCCGGACCCGGCGTCCGCCTGGACGCCGGCGTCGAATCCGGATCGGTGATCGGCCCGGCCTGGGACTCCCTGCTGGCCAAGCTGATCGTCACCGGCCGCACCCGCGCCGAAGCCCTCCAGCGCGCCGCCCGCGCCCTGGACGAGTTCACCGTCGACGGCATGGCCACCGCCCTCCCCTTCCACCGCACGGTCGTCCGCGACCCCGCCTTCGCCCCGGAACTGACCGGCTCCACCGAACCGTTCACCGTCCACACCCGCTGGATCGAGACCGAGTTCACCAACGACATCACCCCCTTCACCGCACCCGCCGACACCGAGACGGACCAGGACAACAGCCGCGAAACGGTCGTCGTCGAAGTCGGCGGCAAACGCCTCGAAGTGTCCCTGCCCTCCTCACTGGGCATGTCCCTGGCCCGCACCGGCCTGGCGGCCGGAGCCCGCCCCAAACGCCGCGCGGCCAGGAAATCCGGCCCCGCCGCCTCCGGCGACACCCTCGCCTCCCCCATGCAGGGCACCATCGTCAAGATCGCCGTCGAAGACGGCCAGCACGTCCAGGAAGGCGACCTCGTCGTCGTCCTGGAAGCCATGAAGATGGAACAACCCCTCAACGCCCACAAGTCCGGCACCATCAAGGGCCTCGACGCACACATCGGCGCGTCCCTCACCTCCGGCGCCACCATCTGCGACATC
>NZ_JBICYB010000101.1:0-1428 GCF_043200575.1 Streptomyces sp. NPDC048392 | reverse complement strand
AAGGGCAGTCACTTCCTCGCCTTCCTCGGCCTGGCCGCAGCCCTCACCTGCTACAAGAAGCTCGCGAAACTCACCACGTGAGACAACCTCTTAGTTCGCCCAGACGTGAGCGAAGTCCCACTTCGCTGACTTCGGCGAAAACTGCGAACGGATCGATCACACCAGGGGCCCGTCGGCTGCTACGCCGCGGGCGTTCAGCCGAGCGGGATGCGACGAGCGGCTCGGAAGGGGCTAGGGCCCTGCTCAGCGCCCGAGCGAAACGAGTCGTACGCGCGGCTTCGGCGGCCACCACGCTAAGGACACGCGCGAGGGTTCCTGCCAGGTCCGGGTCTGACGCTCCCAGCTTCAGGAGAGCTTCTGCGGCCTCCGTGGCCTGAGCCTGCAAGAGCGAGCCGTCGTCCTGCCGACCAGGGCCCCCTTCGTCCGAGATGTCACCATCCACGATCGCGGTTTCGTTGTCGTTCTGCTCGCTCACGCCTTCTCCTCGACCAGCTCGATGAACTCCTCCGTCATGGAACGGAAGGCCTTGTACTCCCCCTGATAGCCATACTTCTGCCGCAGAGTACTGCGGTCGACGAACTCCGCCGAGCCAGCGATGGAGTCTCGCTCGGGAATGTATGTCTGCAGCACCTCCGGGAGTTCCTCGTCGGCTTCGAGCCTGAGCACCGTGTTCCTGTGCACAGTTGAAGCCGCCCTAAACTTAGTCACGACAATTCCGATCTCCGCGATCGGTTGCGCATTGTCGTCGGCGAACGCCTTGACATGCCGCTGAATCTGAGGAATTCCATACGTCGAGAGGACGTCCGGAATCGTCGGGATAATATACCCGTCGGAGATGCGCAAGCCATTCAGAGTGACGATTCCGAGGTTCGGTGGGCAGTCGACGAGGACGTAGTCGTAGTCATCGATGATCTTCCAAACTGCCTTACGCAGAAGATCGGTCGGATTATTGCTGTAGAAGCGTCCGGACGACATGGAGGCCAAGCGGTCCTGGACGTCGATGAGGTCCAGCGAAGAGGGCAGAAGATCCACCTTGGTGACCGCGTCCACCGGAGACACGTTGCGCTGGAGCGTCTTCTCCAGATCGAACTCCGGAGGTTCCCCCTCAGGCCGGAGGGCGTCCTTGAAAAGGGTTGCCAAAGTATAACCGTCGTCGTTTAGTTCCTCCCACTTTTTCTCCCCGATCAGGACCGTCGTCAAGTTCGTCTGCGGGTCGAGGTCAATGACCAGGACTCTCTTATTGAACTCCGCCGAGAGGAACTCCGCGAGACCGGCCGTGGTGGTGGTCTTCCCCACGCCCCCCTTCAGATTGATGGTCGCGATGACATGAGCCTTAGAGGTTGTCTCACGTGGTGTGATGCTCGTGCGGCATGATGTCGGTCGTGAGTGCTGATCTGTCGAAGCGGTTGGTTCCTGACGAACTCTGGT
>NZ_JBICYB010000100.1:0-1538 GCF_043200575.1 Streptomyces sp. NPDC048392 | reverse complement strand
GGGAACGTGGAGCGGTGGGAGTGTAGCGGGCAGGATGCCGTCACGGACGACTTCCGCCCGCACCCCCCTCGAAGGAGTGCCCACGACGGCGGTAGTGGCAGTGGCGGGCCACAGCTTGGCGTCGTCGACGCCAGTGCGACCAGCTCAACGCGTGGGTGAGGGTGTGAAGGTCTCGGGGTGCGTGAGCTGCCAGGAGTCGCCGCACTTCCGCCACGGTGAGCTCGATGACCACGGCATCCTCACCGGTGGATCCCCTTTTTCGGCTGCTCGCGCGCTTATCGCCGCGAGGAAGGTGTGGGCGAGCATGGCCAGGGTGATGTGTCGGTACCAGCCGACGTAGCGGCGGACTTCGTACTCGTCCAGGCCGCACTCGTTCTTCGCCGCCTGGAAACACTCCTCGATCGCCCACCGAGCGCCGGCGACGCGCACCAGTTCATCCACTGCGACATCCAGCGGTGCGTAGCCGAGGTAGTAGGCAATCTCGTCCGGCCGGCTCAAGCTGCGTCGTGCCAGCGCCCACCGCCGACGGATCAACACGCCGTCCTGGTAGTCGTATTCGGCTACTGGCCGCAACTGGACGGCCGCCCAGTCGTACTCGCGCTGCCCCTTCGCGCCGGCGCCGCAGGAACGGCGTTCCCATGCCTGGTCGGGGGCCTGCTCGAAGGCTCTGTCGATGCGTGGGCCAGCCAGGGAGAACTGGGACTTGGGGACGGCCAGGACGTAGCCGACGCCGGATGTTTCCAGCATCCGGCGGAAGCGGTTGTCCTGTCCGTAAGCGGCGTCCGCCGTGACCCAGGCGATCGGCAGCGGCGAGGCCAGCGCTCTGCGGACGATCGTCGCCGCGAGGGTGTTCTTGGTGGCGAACTCCCGTTGATCGGGGATCTTGGCCTCGCGGCAGCGGTCGCGGTCGTTGGTCCAGGACTTGGGCAGGTAGAGCTCGCGGTCCACGAGGGCGCGGCCGATTGTGCTGGTGTAGGCGGCGAAGACGCCGATCTGGCAGTTCTCGGTGCGGCCGGCGGTGCCGGAGTACTGCCTTTGGACGCCGGCGGAGGTAGTGCCCTTCTTGAGGAACCCGGTGTCGTCGATGATCAGTACCCCGTCGGGGCGGCCGAGGTGTTCGGCGACGTAGGTCTGCAGGTCATCGCGGATGTCGTCGGGGTTCCAGCGGGCTCGGGAGAGCAGGTGCTGCAGTCCGTCGGGGGTGGCATGGCCGACGTGTTCGGCAAGTTGCCAGCTGTTCTTGCGGGCTACCGGGGCGAGCAGTGCGCGGACGTAGTCCCGCATACGGCGGCGTGGCTCGACGCGGCCGAAGTGGTGCCCGATGGTGGTGAGGAGGTGGTCCAGGTCGCGGTCCCAGGTCTCGGCTGCCTGTTCGGTGATCACGACCCGAGGCTTCCCAGGGCACGGGGCGACCTTGCCGTCGTGGGCACTCCTTCGAGGGGTGTGCGGGCGGAAGTCGTCCGTGACGGCATCCTGCCCGCTACACTCCCACCGCTCCACGTTCCCCCAGGTCAAGCCACGAAGTACTGCTGGAGTAC
>NZ_JBICYB010000099.1:0-1585 GCF_043200575.1 Streptomyces sp. NPDC048392 | reverse complement strand
CAGTGAGTGGTGTGCATCGTGAAGTTGCAGGTCATGGGGCTGGTGTGCGCGGGCTTCGGCATACTCGGGCTGGTCGGCGGCCGGTGTCCCCGATGAAGATCGTCAATTCATCGCTTGCCCACGCAATCCATGGCATGTAACGGCGGTTGCTCCGATGTCACAACATCGTCCAGCAAGATCATGACCTACAGCTGGAAGTGTCAGACGTACGCATGTTTGGCGGAGCGGGCCCTGGAGAAGAGCGACAGGGTGAGATCGATCAACAGATGTAAATGCGCCCCGAATTATGGCAGTTGACCGAGAATCTCCCATCGATCACTATTGAACCGTACCTGACACGCATGATGCAGTTGGTGCCGTCGGCGATCACTTGCAACCGGCGAGTGAGTCGATCACATGGCCTTCAGGAGGGGCCTTCCTATGAGAAGAGCTGCATCGGCTGCTGTCTTCGCGGCGGCGACACTAGCGTTCGGTATCGCCAGCCCTGCGAATGCAACAACGCCTGGTGTCCAAGAGCACGCGGAGTGTGGAAACCTCAGCAACGGCGAAGTCTGCATCATCGGCCCGGACACCGGCAGGACCGGCACGTACCGCACTGAGTACTGCAAGAGCAGTGGCTCCGGTGATGTTTACGTGCAGCTCGGATATCAAATAGCGTACGACGCGTCGGATTACAGCAATCTGTCGGCGCAGATCATGGACTCGCCCCTCTACGGGGTGTGGGCGGGGTCCTGCACGTCGTACTCCCGCCACCTCAACGTGAGCTCCGACAACTGCGTACGCGGAGTCATGAAGTGGCAGGACTACACCTACATCTCCAAGTGGTACTGCTGAAGCTCCTGAATTGCGCCGGTCAGCCGTGATCGACCCCCTTGGGGGGTGAGCGTGCGGGGGAGCGGCGCTTCGGTGTGGCCGTGCGAAATGCTCCATCGGGGCGAGAGGACGAGAGAGCCATGTGGCGCGTCATTCTGTATCTGACGCCGGTGACGGTGGCGACAGGGTTGTTGCTGACCTTCCTGGCGGCGCTAGCGCTCCGAAGTGCCGCCACCTGCTGGCCCCGGACCGTCTGCCGCATCGGCTCTCTCGCACTTGCTCTCTGGCTGGTGCTCATCGCCGCGGCAACGTTCACCGCCTCTGACGGCAGTACCGGCGGAAGCGGCGGAGGTCTCTGGCTGAGTCCGGGGATCGAAACGCTGAGAGCTGACAGCGCCTACGTCACTGCCTATGAGAAGGAGATGGTAGTACGGCAGTGGGTGGCGAACGCGCTGATGTTCGTCCCACTGCCAGTCCTCCTGGCGACAGCACGCCCTGGCTTCTCGGCAGCGAAATGCCTCGGACTATGTGCAGCGACGGCTGTCGTCGTCGAGCTCTTGCAATGGCTTGGAGGCAACGGACGCATCCTGGACTCCGATGATGTGCTCTTCAACTCCATCGGTACAGCCGTAGGCGTCGGCTTGAGTGTGGCGGCCGGTCTGTTGCTGAAATGGCTTCGAGGCCGAAGGGCAGACGCTGAGGAGTGAGTGTGAACCTCATTGAGTGGTGTGCATCGTGAAGGTGCAAATCATGGGGCTGGTGTGCGTGGGCT
>NZ_JBICYB010000098.1:0-1602 GCF_043200575.1 Streptomyces sp. NPDC048392 | reverse complement strand
GTTCGGCGGCGTCCTACTCTCCCACAGGGTCCCCCCTGCAGTACCATCGGCGCTGTAAGGCTTAGCTTCCGGGTTCGAAATGTAACCGGGCGTTTCCCCTACGCTATGACCACCGAAACACTATGAAACAGACAACCAGCCGCCCCCCTATGACCAATAGGGGGCGGGTTGTTCGTGGTTTCAGAACCAACACAGTGGACGCGAGCAACTGAGGACAAGCCCTCGGCCTATTAGTACCGGTCACCTCCACACCTCACGGTGCTTCCAGATCCGGCCTATCAACCCAGTCGTCTACTGGGAGCCTTAACCCCTCAAAGGGGGTGGGAGTCCTCATCTCGAAGCAGGCTTCCCGCTTAGATGCTTTCAGCGGTTATCCCTCCCGAACGTAGCCAACCAGCCATGCCCTTGGCAGGACAACTGGCACACCAGAGGTTCGTCCGTCCCGGTCCTCTCGTACTAGGGACAGCCCTTCTCAAGACTCCTACGCGCACAGCGGATAGGGACCGAACTGTCTCACGACGTTCTAAACCCAGCTCGCGTACCGCTTTAATGGGCGAACAGCCCAACCCTTGGGACCGACTCCAGCCCCAGGATGCGACGAGCCGACATCGAGGTGCCAAACCATCCCGTCGATATGGACTCTTGGGGAAGATCAGCCTGTTATCCCCGGGGTACCTTTTATCCGTTGAGCGACGGCGCTTCCACAAGCCACCGCCGGATCACTAGTCCCGACTTTCGTCCCTGCTCGACCCGTCGGTCTCACAGTCAAGCTCCCTTGTGCACTTACACTCAACACCTGATTGCCAACCAGGCTGAGGGAACCTTTGGGCGCCTCCGTTACTCTTTAGGAGGCAACCGCCCCAGTTAAACTACCCATCAGACACTGTCCCTGATCCGGATCACGGACCCAGGTTAGACATCCAGCACGACCAGACTGGTATTTCAACGACGACTCCACCCACACTGGCGTGCGGGCTTCACAGTCTCCCAGCTATCCTACACAAGCCGAACCGAACACCAATATCAAACTGTAGTAAAGGTCCCGGGGTCTTTCCGTCCTGCTGCGCGAAACGAGCATCTTTACTCGTAGTGCAATTTCACCGGGCCTATGGTTGAGACAGTCGAGAAGTCGTTACGCCATTCGTGCAGGTCGGAACTTACCCGACAAGGAATTTCGCTACCTTAGGATGGTTATAGTTACCACCGCCGTTTACTGGCGCTTAAGTTCTCAGCTTCGCCCCACCGAAATGGAGCTAACCGGTCCCCTTAACGTTCCAGCACCGGGCAGGCGTCAGTCCGTATACATCGCCTTACGGCTTCGCACGGACCTGTGTTTTTAGTAAACAGTCGCTTCTCGCTGGTCTCTGCGGCCACCCCCAGCTCGGAGTGCAAGACTCGTCACCGGGTGTGGCCCCCCTTCTCCCGAAGTTACGGGGGCATTTTGCCGAGTTCCTTAACCATAGTTCACCCGAACGCCTCGGTATTCTCTACCTGACCACCTGAGTCGGTTTAGGGTACGGGCCGCCATGAAACTCGCTAGAGGCTTTTCTCGACAGCATAGGATCATCCACTTCACCACAATCGGCTCGGCATCAGGTCTCA
>NZ_JBICYB010000097.1:0-1787 GCF_043200575.1 Streptomyces sp. NPDC048392 | reverse complement strand
CGCCCGTCGAATACGAAGCCAACTACTACACCGAACTCACGAAACCCCAGGTCATCACCACAATCTGAGATCTCTACCGAACCCGGGGCGGTTCATGGCCGTTCCCGCTCTGTAGCGACAGCCCTGGACATGGAGAAGGGTGGTGTAGTCGACCCGTCGCAGGCGCTACCGGCCATAAGCCTGGCCGGTAGCGCCCTTCCCGTTCCATGTGTGGGATACGCATGCTTGTCCGCGGTGAGGTGAAGCCAGGGCCCCGATCTTCCTGGCGTAGACCGGCAAGAAGAAAGCTGAGGGTGTCAACCTCGCTGGCCGCCGATGCTGCGGAGACGGTTCTGGCGGTGACGTTCCGACAGAGCAGTCAAGCCGAAGACCGAGCCCATGACGAGCCCTGCGCCCAGGGATAGGAAGAGATTATTAGGAATCTCGTCGGCTTGACTCAAGGCCATAAAGAAAAGAGTGAAGGGCAGGCCCGCGCACAAAGCCACGAGAAGGGGGTGCCGGGCACCCCACCGCTGCAACCGTGTGGGATGCTGCTGCCCGCCAAGAGCGCGATCGACGGCCCTCAAGCCCTTCACTACTGCCTGACGCATACGTGCCATGGTCGCGATCCTAAAGGTGGCCCGAAGGTATCGGTACCAGGGGGACTGCCGCCTCGGGGAAGAGCGTTCGGTTGCAGCCGCTTGGCGCCTGTCGTCGAGAGGGCTACCTACGGGCACCCATGCCCCTGCGCCGCCCCGGCTGGCCTCCTCCGACCAGCCAGGGTCTCGCTTGGTTACAGCTTCTCAGCCGATGATGGCGACCGGGGCGTCCCAGGCGTTGCGGTCGACTGTGATGGTGTAACCGCCTCGTGTTTCCTTGCTGTTGACCATGTACTGGTGGCCGCGGCTGTGGTTGGTGTACTGAGCGGGGTCCCACGGCCAGTCGGTGGTGGTCGTGTTCTTTTTGTCCCACAGCGCGTACCAGAGGTTACCTGGCAGGTCCGTCTTGTTTGTGGCGGTGGCCATGGCCTTGGCGCTGGAGCTGCTGAAGCCGTAGAAGCCGCCACGGTAGGTGGCGGTGCGCAGCGTTTTGGTGAAGGAGCGCACGTACGTCAGGACGGCGTCATTGCACGCCTTGTTGGTGATGTCGTACGGCTCCATGTCCAGGTAGATCGGGCTGCCGGCTTCCATGCCGAGTGCGGACGCCTTGGCCACTGCATCCTTGGCGTTGCTCGCGCCGACGGAGGCAGCCGTGGACGAGGTAAATTTTTCAGGGTTCGCGCTCTTTTGGCAGGGCGGCTGAGCGCCAACGTAGAGCGGTATGAGCTTCCAGCCGATGGCGTTGACCGACTTCACCCAGGACTTGGTCAGGTTGGGCTGGGCGCAGCCACGGTTCTTTCCGCCGATGTAGACAGCGGCGGCGCCGTAGAACTTCGTGTTCCACGCTTTCATCGCTGCGAGTGAGGGCGCAGTGCACGTATCGAACGCTCGACCGGTGTAGGTCTTCTGCGCGGGCCAAACGGTGGCCGCCATGGACGTCTGCGCTGCGATTCCGGCACCCGCAGCGACGACGACACCCGTCGTCGCCCAGGCGGTGTAGCGGCCCTTCTTGGACAGCCGATGACTGGACAATCCCCACCCCATTCATATGGCAGCCTACGGCCGCCATGAATCCGACACGCTCTGCAGAGGACAGCTTCCGCTACGCCACAACAGGGACTGCTGCACGGACAGGTGACACCTGACCTGGCTTGCTGAGAGGCGGCCTGGAAGGATGTTGCAGTGCCCAAGCCGTATCCGAAGGAGTTC
>NZ_JBICYB010000095.1:0-2534 GCF_043200575.1 Streptomyces sp. NPDC048392 | reverse complement strand
CGCCGACCAGGCAGCGACCGAACAAGTGAACCTGAAACCACGTCAACCCGCTCTGACCAGCTAGTCAGCCACTCCCGCACTGCGGGGGAACCTCAAACTCCCTGGAGCACCGACGAAAGACCTGGTTCAGCACCGACGACACTCGCGATAGGGAGAGGATGTGCACCCCCGCAGTGCGAAGGATTTGGAGAACTACCGGCGACATGACGAACGGCTGTGCCTGTGACACTGTCCAAGCCACGTCCCTCATCGTTGCGGAGAATGGCCTCATCGACCACATTCGGCAGCACGCCAAGCTCTCCGAGGCTGCCTACCGAGGCCCTGAGAGTTGGAGCTACCGGAGTCAGTTCCAGATCCTGCTGGCCCTCGGCCGCAGGTTCACCCCCACGCCCAGCCCCGATGACCTGATCGGCATGCCTGACCGGCTCTGTTACGGCAATGCGGCCCGCTACGCCCAGAGCCATCGTGACGAAGGCGTGGTGTACGCAGAAGGGTTCGCCCTCACGCATGCCGGGCTCGACTTCTACCTGCCTCACGCTTGGGTCGTGCATCCTGACGGCACGGCGCTGGACCCGACCTGGGATGACGCGCCAGGCCGGGCCTACGTCGGCATTCCGATCGCCGACTCCAGACTGTGGCCCGATGACGGTCGAGGCTTGCTCCATGACTTCGACCGCACCTTGCCATTGCTGCGCGACGGCTTCCCTCGACGTGCGCTTGCTGATCTCGGCCGCCCGCTCATCGCGGAAGGGGCCGCATAGGCAATTCCACGGGAAATGATCTCTGTGGGTACGGCAAGTACCGATGCCGGAGGAGTAAGGAACCACAGGTCAGTGGGTTTCGTCGGTGCCCCTCCCTGGAGCCGGCCAACCCATTCGAGGCGGCAGGGACGACGAGTAAGAGTGGCTGCGGAGAACATGCCAGGTGCCCGGGCGGCGCCGTCGTTCTTCCCGTCCGGACGCCTGGAGCGTCTCAGTGCTCGGGCAGCGCCCCCGTCCGGCCCGTTACCACGACCCGGACCGGCACCTGTTCCCGTGCGCTGGTCCTGCGTCGTCCGATCTTCTCTGCGGCCCGCTCGTCCCACACCTCATCCGGTGCCTGGCTCTGGCGCGTGCGGGGCCGTCAACGCAGAGCGGCGCCTCGAAACGCTTGGTGATCAAGTGGGGCAGACGCAACACAGGCATGCGTACACGATGAGGTACGACAGTCCGGCCGCGATCGATCCGAACCGAGTGGCGACAGACCACCAGGCAAGTAGTGACACGCATTGGGAAGAGATAGATCTGATTGACTAGTTGATACACGAGTCGATAGGCTTTTCAGATAAGCCTTGATAGGTGGACCGGGGAGACGCCACTCGTGAGAACTTGACATGCGCCGAGAACCGACTCGCCATCATCGCCATTCGCGTCGTCCAGGATCACTAGAACGAAACCCGCATCGAGAGAGACCCGGCCAACCCCAGCCCGACCGTGCTGCGGCTCATCGCTGAAGAGCTCCACAACCGACGCCGCACCCAGGCCGTGATCGCCAAGATCCACCTACACCGAAACCGAGGCATCCCATGACCAGCCCCCCGGCCGAGGACTCCCCCCACCTCACCGTCGCCGATCTGGCCAAGCGCTGGAAGACCACCCCGAATGGCATCCGAATCCGCCGCCATCGAGGCCGCGCCCCGCAGGGCTTCAAGAGCGGACTCCAAGTGCTCTTCCCACTCTCCGAGGTCGAGGCGTGGGAGGCCAAGCGGATGGCTGAAGACAAGCCCTCGCACCGCGGCACGACGGTCGAGCACCGGCCGGCCGAGCCGCTCCGCGTCCGCCGCGCGAAGGCCTAGCTGTATTGACCCGCAGCGTTGTTGACGCGGCTGATGGGCGGGTGGCCAGCCGAGTGCGGTGTGGCAGCGGTGGTGGTTGTAGGTGTGGAGGAAGTTCCGCGAGGCGGGACCTGCGAGCCCTGGTGCGATGTTCGCGGCAGCCGCAGACCAGGGCAGTTGCCGGGTGGATGTCGTTCGACGCCGGTCGCCACGTTGCCGCCTAGAGCCTGTCTCTTTGGCCGATGGGCGACTGTGGTGAGGCTGGTTAGGCTGCTGCGATGACGGACAGCGAGCTGATCGTTGACCTGCGCGGTCGGCTGATCGAGACACTCGACGGCTTCTGGGACGCGGTGAGCGAGCCGTGCGGGCTCCCGGAGTGGTTCGGTCGGAACCTGGACGCGTGGTCGGACACGATCGAGACCCGAGGAATCTCCGAGGTGATCGACAGCCACGACATCCTGATCGTGCACGTCGACCAGCAAGGTCTCTTTGACGGGCACCGACCGGAGGCCAACATCCTGGCCGACATCTTCGATGGCGAGCGGAACCGACTCGTCGTTCACGGGCCAGCCTGACGAACCCTTCGGACGCCTTCTTGGAGCGCGGCCTCGTAGGCGATGGCGAGCTTGGGTCTTGTCCCCGATGAGTGGACACCTGTTCGTTTCGTTATGCGGCAAATGTCAGGGGAGCTGACTGCTGTTCGTAGGCGATCGGTGCCTGC
>NZ_JBICYB010000094.1:0-2585 GCF_043200575.1 Streptomyces sp. NPDC048392 | reverse complement strand
GGACCAGAGTTCGTCAGGAACCAACCGCTTCGACAGATCAGCACTCACGACCGACATCATGCCGCACGAGCATCACGCCACGTGAGACAACCTCTAAGCCCGGATGCGATGACGATGCTGTGATCGTCGCGGGACCAGGTCTCGCCGAGCCAGGTGTGGACGATGCGGGTGCTGAGTTGATCGGGGATGCCCTCGGGGACCCAGTGGAGATCGGCTGGTACAGCGAGGCTAGGAGTTGTGGACATGCCCCCCTCAGGGTCATTTGGACGGTGGGAAGCGCGCCGGATCCCACGTCTGCAACAGTAGCGGCAGGGGAGTGAAGGAAACGTGCGTAAATCATTCAACTACGTTCATGATCGCTTCACCTCAGACCGCATCGCCAGCCGCTCTCGTTTGTGAGAGATGCGTGGGACGAAGAGATACCTGGTCGCAACCGAACCCTGGCAGGTCTCCGTCAAGGACGAACGCCCCGCCCCAGCCAGCCCTGCGCAGAGCTCCGGCCGGGTGGGTGCTTGAGGTTCCCCCGAGATGCGGGGAGAGGTGACAGCAGGTCAGATGGAGCTCATGAGAGGAGCTCTGACGATGCCTGCCCCTTGCGTGAGCGTGCGGGTCGGATGTACCGCGCTTCCGAGCCGAAGCCCGTGATCCGCCGCATGGCCGAGGAACTCGGCGTGCACCACGAGGCCCTGCGCAACTGGATTGGCCAGGCCGAGGCCGACGCCGGCGAGCGAGGGGACATGCTCACCACGGCCGAGCGTGAGGAGCTTGCCGCCCTGCGTAAGGAGAATGTCCAGCTCAAGCGTGCGAATGAGGTCCTGCGGACGGCCTCGGCTTTTTTCGCAGCCCAGCTCGACCCGACCCGGCCCAGGTGACAGCGCTCCTCGACGAGCACCCACATCTGGGGGTCGAGCCCGTACTCCGGGAACTCAACATCCCCTCCTCCACCTACTACCGCTGGCGCCAGGCGGAGAAGGAGCCGTGCGAACGGCGCCGCCGGGACGCCGAACTGACGGGCAGGATCCGGCAGGTCCACGACGAGTCCGGCGGGATCTACGGCTCACCCCGCGTGCACGCCGTCCTCAAGCATGAGGGCGTCCACGTCGGCCGCAAGCGCGTCGAGCGGCTCATGCGCCAAGCCGGCCTGGCCGGGATCAGCCCCCGCCGGGGCAAGGGTTTCACCCGACGTGACCCGGACGCCGATCTGTCACCTGACCTGGTGCAACGCGGCGACTTCACCGCGGCCGGGCCGAACCGGCTGTGGGTCACCGACCTGACCATGATCCCCACCGGGGAGGGACCGTTGTGGCTGTCCGCGATCCGCGACGCCTTCTCCCGCCGCGTCGTGGCCTGGGAGACCTCCGCCCGCGCGGACGCGGACCTGGTCCTCACCTCGCTGGAGTACGCCCTGGCCAGCCGCGAGCCCGTCCCCGGCGAGCTCGTCCACCACGCCGACCACGGCTGCCCAATACACATCCGTGAAGCTCACAACACGCCTGCTCAGAGCCGGTATCCAGGCGTCCATGGGCTCGGTCGGCGACCCGTTCGACAATGCCCTGGCGGAGAACCTGTGGATGGTCATCAAGACCGAATGCATCCGCGGCCGCATCTTCGCCACCAGGGCCGAAGCGAACCTCGCACTCTTCGAATACATCGACGGCTTCTACAACCCCCGCCGCATCCAGAAACGGCTCGGCTACCTCAGCCCGATCGAGTACGAGGAGAAGCACTACGCCGACCAGGCAGCGACCAAACAAGTGGACCTGAAACCACGTCAACCCGCTCTGACCAGCTAGTCAGCCACTCCCGCACAGCGGGGGAACCTCAGCTTGCCCCGTAGGCACACCGGAGGCTGGGCGGATTTCCACCCAGCCTCCATATCGGCAAGCCGTGGTGGACATCATGCCTGTGGCGTGATCCAGGTCGTTTTGCCTCGCCCATCGTTCGGGGCAGAGCCCCGGCGATCGTCATAGCTCTGGCGACCTCGTGGTGCCTGTGCAGGCGGCCTTGGTGCACAGCCGGGAGGACGGGCGAGCATGGATAGGGCTGGTCGCGCGAGAGACGCCGGGTCAGTCCTCATCGAAGGGTAGCGCCGGCTCGTCGTCCCCGAGGTCCCTGCCGTCGTAGACGGCTTTGGAAGCGACATTGTCATATGCATCAGCGAGGTCTGCGCCACTTGCCCCGAGGATGCTCTCCCAGTCTGTTCCCATGGGTGCGACTCTATTCGCACCCATGGAGGAGCTTGACGATGTCGGCGTTGAGTTCGTCGACCCGGGCGGAGATCGCGGCTTCCGCTTCAGGGGTGATGCGCCGCGCCGCCAGCCTCGGCACGATCTTTTCCACAGGAGCCGCGACGAACGCGCTCTCGGACATGGCGACTCATCGTCTGGATGGGGACCGACAGAGATGAGGCAGACATCGAGGTGAACTGGTCGATGTAGCCCCGCTGGTCGATGGCCGGTAACAGGCCTTGGGGCGCGCCAGTCCGAGCTAAGAAGCCGTATCTCAACCGAACGTGATCTCTTGATTTCTGCTGGTCAGGCATGGTTTCGCTCGGCGTGAGGGAGGCATGCCGACGTCTTGTGTCT
>NZ_JBICYB010000093.1:0-2628 GCF_043200575.1 Streptomyces sp. NPDC048392 | reverse complement strand
CGAGTAGACCTTCATCACCATAAGAGATCCCTCCTACCCGGCCCCTGCCGGGGCCGGGCTCAGAGGTGTCCACCACTCGGGGACAGGTCCCGTGATTGAGGCTATGTCGTCTTGGCGGATCCCACCGTGCTGTCTGATCAGCTGGCACATGCGCCCGAATTCGCGGTTGACCAAGGCTTGCCGGACATCGGGTAACTGCCAGACGTCCGTGGGGACGCTGCGCGCGGCCCCTGCCTGGTGCCGGGTGTCGCGGCTGCAACCGGCACACAGGTCTTCTCCGTTGTACCGGCTCAGACGGCATCGGCAGAGGCAGCACAGCCGGGTGCCGCCAGCGGGTGTGGGAGTGTCCGCGACGAGGCGTTCCGCGCCTGACGGCGATAGGGCGTCCTCTGCCGAGCGTCGAGACGAGGACTCACTGCCAGCCATCCCATCCGTGCGTGCGCTCGGGCAGTTCCTGGATGCGTCCCCCCAGGCCTTCGCGCCGGGGAGTGCCGTGCTCAATCCCTGATCGGGCACCGGTTGCCTCCGTTAGTCCGTGATGCCCTCATGCTGGCGCCGGTCACGACAAAGGACCCGGACAGACTGTCCGGGTCCAATTTCTCTTGTGTTTGGGATTATTGATGCTTCGTCAAGAGACAGCTCTGCCAGCCTCATCCAGCACGGCTTCCCACGGGTACCGGCGCCCCGGCATCCCTGCCCGCGGCTCGGCGAGCGGCCACACCTCGTCTCCGTAGATCAACCGCACCCCCGAGTCGTGAAGGGCTTTGATGTGTCCCTCCCATGCGGGGTGGCGAGCATGCGCGGCGTTCACCCGGGGCCAGACGACTACCGGGAGATCTAGTGTCCCGATGGCCTCGTTGACCTGCGTCAACGCCTGGTTGTCTGAGATCCCCAGGGCGAGCTTGGCGACGGTGTTGGCACTCGCCGGGGCGACGACGTAGCAGTCGACTGGCGGATGCGGCCGGGAGTCACCCGGCAGGCGCGGTTCGGCCCGTACGGGGAGGCCGGTCAGCCCTTCGAGCTCCGCGATCTCCCCGCTCTCGCGGAGCCACTGACCCGCAGTCGGTGTGAGCGTGACTGCGACCGTCCAGCCCCGTTCGAGCGCCGGGACCACGAGCCCTGTACGCAGTTCCTCGACCCCGCCGGCGCTCGATCCCACAACGCCCAACACCTTGCCTCGCACCGGACTCACTGCACCGCCCTGCATCGTTGGGCCATGGCCAGCAGCTCGGACGAGTGGCTGCCGCCCGTGACCGGGGACTGTTTCCTCAGGTCGCGAAGGGTCTCGCGTACGCGTGGATTGTTCCGCACCAGCTGCGGCGAGGTGCGTTCGGCCTCCCGCAGCTCGCTGAAGGACTCGTCGACGCGACCCCTGAGGCAGAGGCCGCGGGCGTAGTCGATGCGATGGGACACGGCGCGTTCCGCCGGCATATGGGAGACGTCGATGTCGCCATGCTCGACGACGTACGGGATGTTCTCCAGGTCAAGCTCGATCGACAGGCGGTGCAGCTCGACGTTCGTCGGACCGAAGCACGTCTGCCAGTGGTTCTCGTCGGAGCCGAGCCGATCGGCGAGCCGCTGTGCCTTCTCCAGCAGGGAGTTGGCAGTAGGGCGGTCCTGGTGACGTGCGGCGGCCACAGCAGCTCGCAGATGAATCATGCCAAGCAGGCTCAAGGCGGCAGGGTCGTCGTCGCGAACCTGACCCGCGAGCCAGGCCGCCGCGGCATCACCCAGTTCGAGGGCGTCCTCGTAACGCCCGTTGGCAAGCAGTGCGTGCGTACCGGAGCGGGCAGCGGACACGAGCGACAGGGGGTCCTCGGATTCGTCGGCGGCCCGCATGGCGCGTTCGGCCGCGAGCCACGACAGGTCGGACTCGCCGACCTTGGCGAGGGTGGTCGCCGCCAGGTGATGCGTACGAGCCGAGACAGCGAGGCCGCGGCGGCGCTGATCGCCACTCGGAAGGTCCTCCAGCTCCTGGGCCGTCCTGAGCAGACCGGGCAGGGCGGCGATGACATCCCCAAGAACGCCGGCCTGGTAGTCGCCCCAGCTGCGTTCGACGAAGACGTGCGCCTGATTCGGCTGAGGCAACTGCCGGTCCGCCGTACGACCGAACAGCAGCTTGGAGAGACGCCGGGGGCTCATCAGCGCATCGCGGACGGCCGGCACGTCGTCCATGTGCCTCTCCCCGTCCTCCAACAGGACGGGTTGCCCCATCAAGTCGCCGAGTGGAACCCGTAGTACGCGGGCAAGTTCGGCGAGCTTGTCGATCCTTGGCGGCTTGCGCACACCTCGCTCGATTTTCGACAGCCAGTCGGTGCTGTGCCCGACGAGGCCGGCGAGCACAGGCTGCGTATAGCCCCGACGCTCGCGGTAGAACGCGATCCGCTCTCCGACGCTGAGGTGATCCCCAAGACCACGCATGCGCGCTGCCTCCCCGACGGTTGGTCCGTCATCCACGTTAGCGGCCGAGCAGGACCTCGAGATCAGGGAGCGATTCGGGCTGCCGTGCCGTGCTCAACATCCGCTATCGCTCCTAGTACTCCAGCTGTAGATCGCGATCTTGCTGGTCGGGGCTGGTCCGGGAACGGGTGCGGCCACCGGTGATCATCGGTGTGTGAAGACAGAAGA
>NZ_JBICYB010000092.1:0-2632 GCF_043200575.1 Streptomyces sp. NPDC048392 | reverse complement strand
GGCGAGTAGACCTTCATCACCATAAGAGATCCCTCCTACCCGGCCCCTGCCGGGGCCGGGCTCAGAGGTGTCCACCACTCGGGGACAGGTCCCCCTCCTGCCGTGCGTACTCCCGGTCTTCGATCCGCCATTCATGCTGCTTCACGTCGATCTCCGGCAGCATGAGTCCCCCGATCCTCAGCACCAACACGATGACGTGGGCTGGCCAACTTACCGGCTGTACAGGGGCGGTGTGGCGGGAGCGGCGGAGAAGCCACTCCCGCCGGAAGCGTCACGAGGTGAGGTCGAGCTTCGCCCTATGCGTCGCCCTCGGCAATGCGAGGGAACAGAGGGTTCGCAGGCGGCAGAACCCCATTGATCTCTGCAACCTGCCCGGCGATACGGGAGGCGCCATCCGGGAGGAAGGGCTGCAACTGGTCGGCCAGCACGAGGCATGCCTGAACAAGGGCGGCAAGAACCGTGTCGAGACGTTCCTCGGCCCCACGATCACCGCCCTGCTCTGCCTTGGCCAGCTCCCAGGGACGGGTGTTGTCGACACAGCGGTTGGACTCTTCCACGATCCTCCAGACCGAGGAGGCTGCCTTCCGCAAGTCGAAGCTGGACAGGGCCGCATCAACCTCGCCCGGGACGCTACGACAAGCCGCGATCAGCGGTTCCGTAGCCAGAGCCGCGCCGCGGCGCAGGGGCACGTGCCCCTGTCGGTAGCGATGAACCATGGTCACGACCCGGTTGACGAGATTGCCCAGGCCGCCCGCCAGGTCGCCGTTGGCCCGGGCGATGAGCCGCTCCCGGGTGAAGTCGGCGTCACCGACCCGGGGACTTCCCGCAGAAGCCACCAGCGCACCGCATCGGTGCCGAACTCGTCGACGAGGTCCGCAGGGTCGACGGTGTTGCCGCTGGACTTGCTGATCTTGCGTCCGTCGACGGTGAGGTAGTCGTGGACCAGGATGTCGGTGGGCAGTGGTAGCCCCGCGGACAGCAGCATGGCCGGCCAGTACACGGCGTGGAAGCGCACCACCCCCTTGCCGACCAGGTGGATGCGTCGCTTGCTCTGCACCCACCAGCGTTGATAGGCCTCGGCATTGTCCCCGTAGCCGAGGCTGGTGACGTAGTTGCCGAGCGCGTCCCACCACACGTAGACGACCTGGCTGGCGTCGCCCGGTACAGGAATGCCCCAGCCGCGGGCTCGGCTGTGGGAGCGGGAGATGGAGAAGTCGTGCAGCCCGCTGGTGATGAGAGCGAGGACTTCGTTGCGGTGGGCAGCCGGTTCGACCCGCAGGGTCCCGTTGGAGATCAACTCGTGGAGGGTATCGGCATAGCGGGACAGCCGGAAGAACCAGTTCTCCTCGGCGACCAGTTGGGGCTCGGTGCCGTGCTCGGTACATCGGCCGTCGACCAGATCGGCCGGAGTGTAGAACTGCTCGCAGCCCACGCAGTACAGGCCCTCGTAGTGCTTGCGGTACAGGTCACCGGACGAGGCGCACTGGCGCCACAGCCGCTCCACGCCGATGCGATGGCGCGGGTCGCAGCTGGTGCGGATGAAGTCGTCGAAGGAGAGCGCCAACGGTTCCCGCAGTGCGGCGAACGCCTTGGCATTTCGGTCGACGAGCGTTTGGACGTCGACCCCTTCGGCCTCGGCGGCCAGGACGTTCTTGAGAGAGTTGTCGTCGGTTCCGCTGAGGAACCGAACCTCATCGCCGCGGTGGCGATGGTGCCGGGCAAGGACGTCTGCTTGCACCAGTTCCAAGGCAAAGCCGAGGTGCGGGCGGGCATTGACATACGGGATCGTTGTGGTGATGTAGTGGCGTGATGCGGTCATCGGAACCTCCAGTAACGAGGCGGAGCTCCGAGTCCGTGAACAGAACGAGGCCCCGACTCGGGGCCTCGGAAACACGCGCGTCCGGTATCAGCAGCCCCGCTGGCGGGGCATCATCTCGATTCGGAACGAAGGCGCGATCATGCGAAAATGCTAGCAGCGACGCCCGCGTCCGCGGCGAGCATTTCTGACTGGAGGCAAGGCGCCGCCCGAGGGTCCCACACCCCCCCGCACTCCTCACAGACCGCACGACCCTGCCTCCACTGGCCCTGTCGGAGACGGAGACCCGCACGGTGGACTCGGTAGGCGGTCCACGAGGGTCGGCCATCGAGTCCACCGATCAGCCGGTCAGGCGAACGTCAGTTGCTCCGGGCCGTTCTCGTCTGCATCACCTCCGGGCAGCGGTGGCGCGTCTGGTACGTCGCGGTTGAGGCGCAGCCACCAGGCGAACTGCCAGTTCCTGCAGGTCCGATACAGCCGGGAGCTCCTCCCGGTGGCGTCGAGCGGAATGGAGTGCTCGCCCCATCCGAGGATGGGGCGAGCGTTGGCCAATCGAACTCCGAGGCCTGGCACGAGGGCGTTCCCCTCCCAGGTCTCGCCGGGCGCGTGCTCGAACGCCAAGTGCGCGTTGCGGGACCAGTCCCAGGGGATCGGTAGTGCGCACAGATACCAGGCGACTGGCGGGTTTGCCGCGGGTAGGTGAAGGGTCTGCCGGCGTTGATGGGACCTGTCCCCGAGTGGTGGACACCTCTGAGCCCGGCCCCGGCAGGGGCCGGGTAGGAGGGATCTCTTATGGTGATGAAGGTCTACTCGCCC
>NZ_JBICYB010000091.1:0-2658 GCF_043200575.1 Streptomyces sp. NPDC048392 | reverse complement strand
CCAGAGTTCGTCAGGAACCAACCGCTTCGACAGATCAGCACTCACGACCGACATCATGCCGCACGAGCATCACACCACGTGAGACAACCTCTTAGTCAGCCTGATCTTATCGGCGCGATTCCAGCTGATCTTCGTGGAGTCGCGATCGATGAACGCATCGACGTCTGTGATCTTGGGATCGGTGATCCCTTCAGTCTCGCAGTGCCTCGCGAACCCTGCTACCTGCTCGTTATAGAAGTCGATCGATGACTTCACATTCTCGATGAGCTTCTGCTTTGAGAAGTTGTAGACCCAAGCGTCGCGGCCAGTCTCCAGTCCACGGGAAAACACGTCGAAAAAGGGCGCAGCCGATCCCTTGCCCTTGTCACCGATCGCCCGGAAATCCGTGAATCGCTCGTCACGTTGGTTGATCCAGTCCCCCTCCGGACTGGGGGTGATCTGCTGCCACTCCACTGTGTCGAGGTTCTGGCCCGTCACGATGCGGAGCTTGTCCTCGCGGCTGAGGTAGTCGCCGATGTCCCGGTAATAGAGTTGGCAACCCGCACTCGCCCCGCCCCCGATCCCGCCCTTGATCAGGATCAGAATGGCGACGGTGCTGCGGCTTCCCGAGCCGAAGACCTTGCCGCCCTCCTTGCGGGAAAGCTCGCCGGCGGTGCGCTGGTTACCCCGCAGGTTGTAGCAGTAGATCGCGTCGAACTCGTCCCCCAGAGACAGGCGCAGTCCGTCGGCGGTGTTGCCGTCGATGTAGCCACCATTGGAGACGTAGGCGATGACGCCCTCGTCCTTGATGCGGTCGGAGGCCCAGCGGATGGCGCGGATGTAGGAGTCGTAGAGGGAGTTCTTGTTGGTCGCCGTGGAGCGGGCGGCGTACGTGGTCTGGATGCGCTGGTCCAGGGCCTCGTACTTGACGTTCTGGTTGTCATCGTTCTGGCTGTCCTGCCCCGCCGAGTACGGAGGGTTCCCGATGATGACCCGGATGTCCTGAGCCTGCTGCTTCCTCACGCGCTCACTGTTGCCCTCAAGCCCCCCGAAGAGGCGTTCCGCGTTTCCTTCGGCGAGCTGGAAGGTGTCCGTCAGGACGATGCCCTCGAAGGGGGTGTACGCCTCCGTTCCGCCCATGTCCTCAAAGGCGGCCTCGATGTTGACCGCCGCGATGTAGTAGGCGAGCAGCACAATTTCGTTGGCATGAAGTTCGCTGGCGTACTTGCGCAGGAGGTCGTCGGGCTTGATGAGGCCGGACTGGAGGAGGCGGACCATGAAGGTGCCGGTGCCGGTGAAGGGGTCGAGGATGTGGACGCCTTCGTCGGACAGGGAGGTGCCGAAGTGTTTGGCGAGGGCCTGGTCTGTTGAGCGGAGGATGAAGTCGACGATCTCGACGGGGGTGTAGACGATCCCGAGGGCGTCGGCGGTCTTGGGCAGGGCGGTTTTGAAGAACTTGTCGTACAGCTCGATGATGACGCGCTGGCGGCCCTCATGGTTGTCGATGCCCTCTGCCCGCTTGCGTACGGAGTCGTAGAAGCCTTGGAGGGTCTTGGCTTCGGCGTCGAGATTTTGGTCGTCCAGGACATCGAGCATGCGCTGCATGGCCAGGGAGACGGGGTTACGTTCGGCGAATGCGTAGCCCTTGAAGAGCGCGTCGAAGACGGGCTTGGTGACGATGTGCTGGGTGAGCATGTCGAGCGCGTCGGTCTCGGTGACGCCTGGGTTTATGCTCGCGCGCAGCTCGCCGAGGAAGGTGTCGAAGGCGGCCTGCTTGTCCGGGAGGCCGAGGGCGGCCTGGATGCGGGTCTTGTGGCGCTCCGCGATCTGGGCGATGTCCTTGGCCCAGTCCTCCCAGTACTGACGCTGGCCGACCTTCTTGACGATCTGGGCGTAGATCGCATCGCGCCAGTCCTCCATGTGGAGTGCGGTCTGGACGTACTGGGCTGCGCTCGCCTCACCCTGACCGTTGCCGCCGTCCCCTTCGCCAGAGATGGATTCGCGGTCGTCCGTGGCGTTGGCGACCATGATGTTGTCGGGGCGGCGGTTGTTCAGGTCGAGCTGGTTGACGGTGGCGTTGAAGCGATCGTCGTGGGCGCGCAGGGCCTGGAGGACCTGCCAGACAGTGCGGAAGCGCCGGTTGTCGGCCAGGGCCTGCTCCGGTGGCATCCCCGCGGGGACAGCGACGGGGAGGATGATGTAGCCGTACTTCTTGCCCTCGGCCAGCCGCATGACACGGCCAACGGACTGGACGACGTCGACGACGGAGTTGCGGGGGTGGAGGAAGAGGACGGCGTCCAGGCTGGGGACGTCGACGCCTTCGGACAGGCATCGGGCGTTGGAGAGGATGCGGGCCTTGTTCGGGCCGGGGTCCTGCTTCAGCCAGTCAAGGAGGTCGTTGCGGCGCAGGGTGTTGAAGGTGCCGTCGACGTGGTCGACGTCGCACTGGAGGATTTCCTCGTCGGCGCCGTCGTATGCCTGGACGACCTCGCGGAAGCGTTTGGCGAGTTCTTTGGATTCGCTGATGTTCCGGGCGAAGGCCACGGCCCGCTGCATGGGTGTTTCACCCGGTTCGAAGCCGGAGCGAGTAATTGTCAAGAGTTGTGGATCAGTGGGGTTGTTCAGGCTGCGGTGACTTCGGGGCGTTCGACGAGGTGACCGTTCTTGAAGCGGGCGCCG
>NZ_JBICYB010000090.1:0-2701 GCF_043200575.1 Streptomyces sp. NPDC048392 | reverse complement strand
CGACACGCGAAGGCCCCGCCCGCGATCACACAGGACAAACAGGGCGAAGCGACGACCCGGTCAGGCACTCACGACCTCTGAAGAATCGAGGTTAAGGAAATCCTTTCGGGTGAGCCCACGTTCCGCCAAGAATCCGGCATGACCCCGGAGCGCTGGCTCTCGCAGTGCGTGCAGTCGGCGGCCGGTTTCACCTCTCGCGCCGATTTGCTCGCTGCATTCCGCGCGACGTGTCCCGACGCCGCTATTGGACAGCGCGCATTCTTCGCACTCGCACGGCAGCTACTCGGACGAGACGGCCGATTCGGCCCCAAGGGTGCTAAGGGTCCGTGGGGATTCCGAGTAACGCTCCCCTGATAACCACACCGGAACGTTCCGGTGTGGTCCATGATCAGAATTCAGGCTCCCAGCCGGCTTCGGGGGCCATTTTTTATGGAGGAAATAGAACCATGTCTTTCTACGGGGCCACCGATTGGGCCGCCGCAGCGTCTCTACTCGGAATCGAATATGACCCGTCGGCCATGTCGGCAAAGTCCGCCATTGAGGAATCCGGCTACATCGTCCGGGACCTACCGGCCGAGGCCGAGGCAGAGTTGCGCCGTACGCGGGGCCGGTGGGCCGACGCACAGCAGCCGTACCCCGAAGTCGCTGTGCGGGCGTCAGAGGCCCGTTCGCTGCGTGACGCGATGGATGACCCTTGGCGGCCCCTGTGGGAGCTGCACAGCGCCGAGGAACGCGTTACCCGCCTCGCTGTCCGGCGTGCCGCTCAGACGGCCGCTGTGTCCAAGTCGTGGGCCGTCTCCGCCGGTTGGGTTGAGATGAGCGACGGCCGTAAGCGCTACACCGGAACATGCCGCGAGTGCAGCCATGAATTCACGGTGACCCGTCCCGCTGTCTCGTCTCGTCGCTGGCCGCAGATATGCGACGGATGCAAGTTGGAACGTGAGCGTTCCCGTAAGCGCGAGTGGGCACGGCGCAAGCGAGCGGCTGAATCAAGCGCCGCGTAGACGCTTACTTATGACTATGGGCCGGAGTGGTTACCGGCCCGCTCTCCATAGAAGAAGCGCGGTTAGTTGATAGCGCCCCCTGGTGGTCATTGCGACTGCCGGGGGGCGTTTCTTTTTGATTGGAATTCCCTTGTCCCGTGACCTCATGGCGGACGCACAGTACGCCTTTATTCAGTACGCCACCGGCGCTGTAAGCGACCCGTACACCGTTCTCGACTCTCACCGCCTATTCGCGGTCGAGCTGCTTTGCGACGGCCTAGTAACCGGCGACGACGTACGCGAGTCGGTTCTAGCCCTCATCAAGGCACTCAATTTCAAGACCGACCAGCGCACGGCGCAGCCGGTCAACACCGTTCTTTCTGAGGAGGTCTGACAATGGCCAACATCTTTGCCGTAAGCCACGTCGTCGCCAAGAATGCCGCATCGCTACTCAAGGCCGAGCTAGTTCTAGGTCGTCTCGTGTTCCGTGACGCCGAGTCCGATTTCATCGGCGGGCGGGGCGACACGGTGAGTGTCCGCATCCCGCGCATTCTTCAGGCATCCAAGTTCACCGGGTCCACCTCGGCTATCAGCACGCCGCTAAATGAGCAGACGGTTTCCGTCACTCTGAATACGCACGCGATGCAGCCGCTAGAGCTGACCGCTAAGGACATGACGCTAGAGGTTGAGAACTTCTCCGCACAGGTCCTTATGCCACAGGTTGCCGGTGTGGCCGAGATGATCGAAGAGGAGATTGCCACCGTGATGCAGCCGGTTATTACCGGTGCCACGCTGACGATTGATCCGGCCAACCCGCGTGATGCGATTACCGAGGCTGGCGAAATTCTCGACACGCGCAAGGTCGGCGCTAAGTCGCGCGTCCTGGTGGTGAGCCCGAACGTTAAGCGTGCGCTGCTCATGGACCCGAACCTATCCAACGTCGATTCGGCCGGTTCGCCGTCCGCTCTCCGTGACGCCATTGTGGGCCGACTGCACGGATTCGACGTTTACATGTCGCCGTTCATCACCGATGGCGCTGTTGCCATGACCCGTGAGGCTTTCGCCGCCGCTATCAAGGCACCGGCTAAGCCCGAGTCGGTTTCCGGCGCGTCGGCAACGGACGATAACCAGCAGGGCTACGCCATGACTTGGTTTGTCTCCTTCAACGGCGAGACCCGTACGGAAATGAGCGTCGTTGAGGCGTTCGTGGGTGCGACTGTTCTTGACGCACAGCGCGCGGTCGGCCTCAAGTTTGTTCCGGCTGCGTAAGGAGGGGCGATTGTGGCCGAGGTAGAGAACACGCCTGAGACGCCACAGGAGCCCGCTGGAAGCCTCATTGAGGCCACGGAGGTGGAATCGGTCCCCGAGGCCGGTTCCATCCCGCCTGCGGGCACTGAGAGCGTTTCTGAGCCGTCGCTAGATGATCTGCGGGCCGAGGTGGAGCAAGCCGCTATGGCACTCCGCACGTCCGAGGATCTACGGCAGCAGCTCAATTCACAGTTGGACGACGCCGAGGAACGCGTTAAGGCGGCCGAGGTTGCGCTAGAGCGGGAGCGGGTCGGCCGTCGCCACGGATTGCCAGATGAGCTAATGGAGTTCCTGCGCGGCGACTCCTCCGAGGCACTAGTGTCTCGTGATTCCGTTTATGTCACTTTGAGTTGTTCCTGACGAGCTTCTTCATGTTGGTCTGGACGAGGCGGACCTTCGCAAGGACCTCG
>NZ_JBICYB010000089.1:0-2872 GCF_043200575.1 Streptomyces sp. NPDC048392 | reverse complement strand
TCCCGCAAATCATCCATCTGTTCAGCGGAGAGATCCATGCCAGAGCAACGAGCCCATCGACGACAGGTAACTCAAACGGAATCACGAGACACTAGAAGCTCAGGCAAAGAAGCTCGCCAAGTATGCGACTGCGGGCCGTTCCACGCTCGGGTACGGAGGTCTCGAACCGTTCGAAAGCCACTCCGGCGGAATTGAAAAGATCCTGCGCAACGCTCGGGAGTTCTAGTGAGTCGGCAGTCCGATTTCAACGCGGCTGCGCAGGATTACTACACAGCACAGGTAGATATCTCCGAATCACTATTGGAGCGGGTCGCGTCCTGGTGGCGTGGCCTGTCTCCGCAGCGAGCGGCCGAGGGATCATCCGCTGTCGTACGGGAGTTTCAGGCTCTCGTGAATTCCTCGCGCAGTCGCTCATACGCCGAGGGCGTGAAGTATCACAAGCGCGTCCGAGAGATAGCTACCGGCGACGCTGGCAGCGATGACCTATGGGACGGCCGAGACGCGACGGCCGAGGCTGGACAGTCCAAGACTTCCTATTACGTCCACACGGCACCGCTCCGCGAGGAAATGAAGCGCGGCCGGTTGGATGACCCGGAATTCCTCAAGTCTCTTGACGAGACGATGGAAAGCGCCGGACGGAACCTAGCCCTAGACGCTGGCCGACTGGCCGAGTCCGGGGGTCGTGACGCGCTAGCCGAGGCACGAGAGAACGACGCCGAGGTAATCGGTTGGTACCGCCGGACGGACGCCGACCCGTGCGGATTCTGCGCAATGATCGCCACCCGTGGGGCCGCGTATTCCGACTACATGGAACCCGACCAGTTCCACAAGGGTTGCCATTGCGTAACCCTCCCGCTTTTCCGGGGCGTCGAGATACCGGCCGAGGATGCGTCCAAGCGAGATGCGTACCTGGCCCGCTGGAATGCAACTCCCGGCAGTGGCGCGGAGCAGTTGAAGACATTCCAACGGGAGTTCAACGCAGAGCGGAAGGCGCGGCGCGATGGACAGTGAGCGCAGGCTCTTTTGTTTGTGGTGCGGTACCGAGGAGAAAAGGCCCCGGTGTCCTCTCCGTGGGGTGCGCTGGGAGTGCCGGACAGTCTCCACGATGACGCGTAACGATTTCAGCAAGTGGCAGGCTGAAAAGGGGGCAGAACGTGAGGCAAATCGTCGCACTAAGTGACGTCAGACCCTGGGGGGTGACCCCTTTTTCGCCCCTTTCCCAACCGCAAGGTGATGGCGGCTCTCTCCCTGTACGGGTTTTGGAGTCGCCCAACGGCCCCGCCACTTACAGCGAGTGATGTAAGGAGGTAGCGAATGCCCAACCCAATTCGCGTCGTGTGGACGCCGGATGGCTGGCAGGAGTCCGACGCACCGGCCCCGCCTGGAAAGGTCGCATGGCGCTTTCCTCGCTCGCTGCGAATCGTCCGGCCCGCTGTTGAGTCGGCCCCTCGCTTTCCCCGACGGGTACGCATAGAGGGACGGCCCCGGAACTGCGGCACACGATGACCTCCCCGTAACGTTACGGGGAGGTGTAACGCCCCTGATGGCTTCCCGCTGTCAGGGGCGTTTTTCGTTGCCTTAGAAAGAAAGGCGGGTATCCTCGCCGGCTTGGGGTGCTTGGTAGCCGACTTCCCAGCAATACCAAGGGTTTTCGGCACCTTCGATTCTTAGGCCGCTTCGACTGCTCGGCGTAGTGCATCCTTGTGTTCCCAGGACCAAGGGGCGTCGCGCAGTTCCTCGGGCAGGCCAGCGAGACCGGTCCTCAAATGGTCGGCCGCCTCGCTGTATCTGCCGAGTGCGAGCGTGGCTAGTCCCATGTTCAGCCGGTTGAAACTCGGGGTGAGCCAATACGCGGTTGCCGGTGGCGGGAGTGCTGCGGCTTTGTCCATGAGCTTTTCCGCCTGCTCCACCGTGCGCAACGCTGCGTCTGCGTCGCCCAACTCCGCTAGTCCGGCCGCCGATTGCAGGTAATCCCCGATTCGCTGCGCCGGGTGTGCGCCGGGGGTGTTCGCCGCTGCACCGAACCAGCGGGCAATCCCTTGGGGTCGTCCCTGCTGTCGCGCAATGTAGCCCTTGAAATTGAGCGCCTGCGCGGCAAGGGTTCCGTTCCCCGTCTCGTCGGCAAGTTCCACGGCGTCATTCAGCAGCCGCACGCCGTCTTTGTATTCGCGCGTTTGTGCGAATAGCCATCCTGCGAACTGGACCCATTCTGACGCTACGTCAGAAAGCCTGTCCCTTTGCGGGCCGCGCGCTTCCTTGAGCATCCGCGTAACCTCCCGCATTTGCGCCATAGTCGCCGGAATGACGCTGTGCGGGGGTGCCGTGTCGTCTAGGCGGCGATAGGCCGCGAGAACGCCAGCGAGAGCGTCAACGGTTCCGGCGTCCAGGCGAGAGGGATTGGCAGCGCTGCGGGCCACTCGCGCCGAGGCGTCCTCATCAAGCAGGGTTTCGGCCAGCGCGCCACCGGCCCCCACGAGAGAATCAATCGCGCTGGCCAAGTTCTCTGACGGTTTCTGTTTGCCGTTGAGCACGCGCGACAGATACGCGGGGTCATAGTGCATTTCCCGCGCTGCGGCTTTCATGGAATACCCGGCGTCCCGGAGTGCCCGCCGGGCAAGATCGGGAAAGTCGTCACGCATTGCGAACCTCTGGGGGTTGACTGCCTGTGCTTCCAGAGTAGTCAACCCTGGTCAACTACCGCGTGAGCATTGCGAGTCCCGATCATGGACCCATGACCGAGCCGAGGACATACCCGAGCGCGCCCGTCGAACTCCCGTTAACCTCGATTCTTCAGAGGTCGTGAGTGCCTGACCGGGTCGTCGCTTCGCCCTGTTTGTCCTGTGTGATCGCGGGCGGGGCCTTCGCGTGTCGC
>NZ_JBICYB010000088.1:0-3578 GCF_043200575.1 Streptomyces sp. NPDC048392 | reverse complement strand
CTCCCCGCCAGGTGTATCGCCACCAGCGACGACGAGCACGCCGTGTCCACCGTCACCGCCGGGCCCTCGAAGCCGAACGTGTAAGCCACCCGGCCGGACAGGACACTGCCCGCGCTGCCGGTCATGAGGAGGCCCTCGACGTGCCCGGGAGTCTGGTCCGGGGACGGCGCGTAGTCGTGGTAGACCTGCCCCGCGAAGACTCCGGTACGGCTGCCGTGCAGGCCGTCCGCGTCGAGCCCGGCCTGTTCGAGCGCCTCCCAGGAGGTCTCCAGGAGCAGCCGCTGCTGCGGGTCCATCGCCAGCGCCTCACGCGGCGAGATCCCGAAGAAGCCCGCGTCGAAGTCGCCCGCGTCGTACAGGAACCCGCCTTCACGCGTGTACGAGGTGCCGGTGTGGTCCGGGTCGGGGTGGTGCAGCCCGTCGAGGTCCCAGCCCCGGTCCGCCGGGAAACGGCCGATGCCGTCGCCGCCGGTGGCGGCCAGCTCCCACAGTTCCTCGGGGCTGGTGACGCCTCCGGGGTAGCGGCAGGCCATGCCGACGATCGCGAGGGGTTCCTCGGTGGAGGCCGTGGGCGCGGCGGGTTCCTCCTGCGGTGCCGTGCCCACCAGTTGGTCCACCAGGTGGGCGGCCAGTTCCGTCGGGGTGGGGTGGTCGAAGACCAGTCCGGCGGGAAGGCGCAGTCCGGTGGCGTTGTTCAGCCGGTTGCGCAGTTCGAGTGCGCTGAGCGAGTCGAAGCCGAAGTCGCGGAAGGCGCGCGTGACCGGGACCCGGTCGGCCGAGGCGTGGCCGAGGACGGCGGAGGCCAGATCGCGTACGAGTCCGAGGGCCAGGTCGAGCCGTTCGTCGGGCGACAGTGCCGTCAGGCGCTCGGTGAACGTTCCGTCGCCGCCAGCGGGCCGCGGTCGGCGGACGAGCCCGCGCAGCAGGACCGGGATCCCCCCGCTCTCCGTCTGTTCGCGTACCCGCCGGAGGTCCAGCCTCGTGGGCACGGTGAGCGGAGCGGGGTCCGCGACGGCCCGGTCGAACAGCGCGAGGGCCTGCTCCTCGGGCAGCGGCGCCACACCGAGCCGGGCCAGCCTCGCGCGGTCGGTGGTGTCGAGGCCGGAGGCCATGCCGCCGCTGCGGTCGTCCTGCTCCCACAGGCCCCAGGCCTGGCTCTGTCCCGGGAGGCCGAGATCGGCTCGGTGGGCGGCCAGTGCGTCGAGGAACGCGTTGGCGGCGGCGTAGTTGGCCTGTCCCGCGCCGCCGAGGACGCCGGAGACCGAGGACATGAGGACGAACGCGGTCAGCGGCTCGTCGCGGGTGAGTTCGTGCAGGTTCCAGGCGGCGTCCGCCTTGGGGCGCAGCACGGTCGTGAGCCGGTCGGGTGTCAGGGAGGTGACGGTTCCGTCGTCGAGGACGCCCGCCGCGTGCACCACCGCGGTGAGGGCTTGGTCGGCGCCGAGGCCCGCGAGCGCGGTCCGCAGGGCGTCGTGGTCCGCCGGATCGCAGCCGAGGGTGGTCACCTCGCAGCCCTCCGCGGCGAGTTCGGCGGTGAGGTCGCGGGTCGCCTCGCCTCCCCGTCGGCTGACGAGGACGAGTCGGCGTACGCCGTGCTCGCGGACCAGGCGCCGGGCGATCAGCCGGCCGATGTGTCCGGTGGCGCCGGTGAGCAGGACCGTGCCGGCGGGGCCGAAGGGGACGGCGGTGTCATCGGCCCGGCCGGTGACACGGGCGAGCCGGGGGGTGTGGGCTTGTCCTGCGCGCAGGGCGATTTGGGGTTCGTCGCCCGCGGCGACGGCGGGCAGGAGGCGCAGCGACGCGGGGTCCCGGTCGGTGTCGGCCAGGAGGAACCGTCCGGGGGCCTCGGTGTGCGCGCTGCGCAGGAAGCCCCAGACGGTGGCGGCCGCGACGTCGGTCACCGGGGCCGGGCCTGCCGCTCCCTCGGTGACGGCGAGCAGACGGGTGCCGGCCAGCCGTTCGTCGAGGAGCAGGGCGCGGGCGGTCTGCAGGGCCGTGGCCGCGTGGTCGTAGGCCGCGGTCACCGTGGCCTGGCGCCGCCGGTCGTCCACGGTCCATACGAGGACGTCGGGCGTGGCTGCGCCGGCGTCGAGGGCGGCACGTAGGCCGTCGAGGTCGCGGTGGGCGTCCGGTGCGGCGCCGGCGTTCCGGAGTGTTTCGAGGACGGGGGTGTCGTCGTCGCCCAGGACGGCCCACTGTCCTGTGGGGCGCGCCTCGCCGGGCAGCGTCAGCGGTTCCCATTCCACGGCGAACAGGGAGCGGGGCGTCGCCTCGTGTGACGCGGTGAGCCGTGTGGTGTCCGCGGGCCGCAGCGTGAGGGACCCGATGCTCGCGGCCCGCTGCCCCGACGGTTCGGCGAGGTCGAGGGCGACGGTGGAGTCGCCGGAGGGGGTGATCCGTGCGCGCAGTGTGCGGGCGCCGGGAGCGGTTACGGCGACGTCGTTGAAAACGTACGGCAGGCGCACGCCGTCGTCGGAGCGGGTGGTGGTGACCACGGCGTGCAGGACGGCGTCGAGGAGGGCCGGGTGGAGGGCGAAGTCCTCGTCGTGCGGGGCGGCGGCGTCGTGCTCGGGCAGCCGCGCCTCCGCGTAGACGGTGCCGTCGGGGGCGCTCCAGAGGCGGGCGAGGAGTTGGAAGGCGGGGCCGTAGACGTAGCCGTCGTCGGCCAGTTCGTCGTAGAGGCCGGTGAGGTCGGTCTCGGTGGTGCCGGGGGGCGGCCAGGTGGTGGCCCAGTCGAGGGCGGCGGGGGCCGGTGCCGGGGCGGCGGTGCGCAGGGCCGCCGTCGCGTGGTGGGTCCAGGGCAGGTGGGAGCCCCGGGTGCCCTGGCGGTCATCGGCCCCGGGCCGGCTGTGCACGGTCGCGGTGGCGCGGTCGGGGCCGTCGGCGGTGACGGTGACCTGGAGGTCCGTGCTGTCGCTCCCGGTGGGCAGCGGGAGCGGCTCGTGCAGGGTGAGTTCGTCGAGGTGGGGGGTGCCGTTCTGGTCCCCCGCGTGCACCGCCAGTTCGAGCAGGGCGGTTCCCGGCAGCAGCGGGAGGGTGCCGACCGCGTGGTCGTGGAGCCAGCGGTGGCTGTGCGGGGTGAGTCGCCCGGTCAGGACGAGGCTCTCGTCGCCCGCGGTGCGCAGGGCCGCGCCGAGCAGCGGGTGGCGGGCCGGGGCGAGCCCGGCGGACGCGATGTCCGGGGCGCCGCCGCCGGTGACGGGGTCGAGCCAGTAGTGCTCGTGCTGAAAGGCGTACGTGGGCAGCGGGACGTGCCGGGCACCGGTGTGGGCGCAGACGCGGGTCCAGTCCACGGATATGCCGTGAAGGAAGACGGCGCTCAGCGAGGTGAGCAGGCGCCGCAGGCCACCGTCGCCGAGGAGCAGGGAGCCGGTCACGACCGCGTCCCGGCCGGTCTCCTCCAGGGTGTGCGTCATGTTCCCGGCGAGCACCGGGTGGGCACTGCATTCCACGAAGGCGTCGAAGCCGTCGGCGGCCAACTCCCGTACGGCCTCTTCGAAGCGGACCCGGTGGCGGAGGTTGCGCACCCAGTAGGCGGCGTCCGGCACGTCGTCGCCGAGCCAGTCGCCGGTGACCGT
>NZ_JBICYB010000087.1:0-4325 GCF_043200575.1 Streptomyces sp. NPDC048392 | reverse complement strand
TCCCGCAAATCATCCATCTGTTCAGCGGAGAGATCCATGCCAGAGCAACGAGCCCATCGACGACAGGTAACTCAAACGGAATCACGAGACACTAGTAATCACGCACAGTAAATGCACATGATCATGTGATGATGATCACACTCACTGTTGGTCGTCGCTATCGACTCCGTGATCGTTCGTGTGTACTAGGGTTCTTCTTCAAACAGACCTGGCCCAAAGCAAGGGCGACGCGAGACTGACCGCTGCCTCGCATGAGGTGGCGGCCTTGTCGTACCTGGTCGCGATGCCGCGGAAGCCCTTGAGCGGGTTGAAGCAGCGTTCGACGAGGTTGCGCCGGCGGTAGGTCTCCCAGTCGAATCCTGGCGGTCGACTGCCGCGGCTCCCACGCTGCAGCGGCAGGCCAGCACGTCGTGGGTGACACTGTGACGCAGATGGACGAGCCTGGCCAGGAGCCGGTCGACGAACAACCGGCCAGTGTTTTGCGCCGGCGGCCACGGCCCGCTCCGCAGTCGGACGGCAAGCCGCGCATAGAGACGCCCCTCTCACAACGGGCTGAACTTCTCCGCGAGTTCGTCAGTCACTCCCACTGTCGGGGCCGTGATCCGCCGATTACTGATGATCACCGCACGCGTTGCGTTCCCCACCACCTGACCCTGATCAACCATCCGGGCTCGACGTCCCACCGCCTACCGTGCACAAGCTCGTTATGGTCCTCAGTCACGGTCGGCGGTGCCCGTCGGCGTTCCGTCTGGTGCTCGCCTACTCCAGGTAGATCAGGGCTTGGTCAAGTTCCGGAGTCGTGCGGATGGGTCGGGTCGTGACTGGTTGGGGTGCATAGCAGAGCAGGCACGGGCTTCGTGATCATTGGAGTGTCGAAGCTCAACGATCATGAGGTGGCCCGTGCCTGCCGCTGTATCCTCCCCTATCCCCGCAGTGCTGGTGAAGCTGGGTCCGCTGGACGGTGGCCGGGTCGCTGACCTGCGCCCCTACCTGGACCTGGTGCCCGACCCGCGTGCGCGGCGGGGCCGTTGGTACTCGCTGACCGCCATCCTCCTCATATGTGCCTGTGCGGTCGTCTCGGGAGCGAGGAGCGTCGATGAACTCGCCGAGTGGGCGGAGCGGGCCTCGGACGCCCTGCTGGCGGCCGTCGGCGTGCGCCGTCATCCGCTCCAGTGGCGTCGGACTCCCTCACGGACCACGATCGGGCGTGTCCTCCAGGCCGTCGACGGTGACGCCCTGGACCGGGCGGTCGGCGCCTACCTCACCGGCCGGCACGACGCCGCCGGGGCCGGGGCCGGACCGCGTCGCGTGATCGCCGTTGACGGCAAGGCACTGAAGGGATCGGCCCACCTGACCGCCACCCGCCGGCACCTGCTGTCCGCGGTCACCCACCACCGGGCCGTGACCCTCGCCCAGGCGGAGGTGGGAGCGAAGACGAACGAGACCACGCACTTCCGGCCCCTGCTCGAGCCGCTGGACCTTCGAGGAACTCTTGTCACCATTTGACGCGCTGCACTCGGTCCAGGCGAACGTCACCTGGCTGGTCGAGACCAAAAACGCCCACTACATCGCGGTGATCAAAGCCAACCAGCCGACCGCACACCGCCAGCTCGCGGCACTGCCCTGGCGGGACATCCCGGTCCAGCACACCACGACCTCCACCGGACACGGCCGCCGCGAGTCCCGCTCCGTCAAGACCTGCGGCATCGCGGACGAACTCGGCGGGATCGCCTTCCCCCACGCCCGTCTGGCCGTCCGCGTCCACCGCCGCCGCAGGCAGACCGGCCGACGCGAAACCCGCGAGACGGTCTGCGCCGTCACCAGCCTCGACGCCCACCAGGCCGGCCCCGCCGAACTCGCCGCCGCGATCCGCGGCCACTGGACCGTGGAAGCCCTGCACCACGTCAGAGACGTGACCTTCGCCGAGGACGCCTCCACCGTCCACACCGGCACCGCGCCCCGGGCCATGGCCACCCTCCGCAACCTTGCCATCGGCCTGCTCAGAACGCTGGGAGCCGACAACATCGCCAAGACAACCCGCGCAATCCGCGACCAACCCGAACGAGCACTTCCACTCCTGGGCATCACCAACAACCCGGGAACCGAGGGAACTTGACCAAGCCCTGGGACCTGCCGATCAATAACTCTTGGGTTTTCATAGGCTGTTGGGTCGTACGATGCGGGGGTGTCGGAGGGGACGAATTCAGAGCTGGTGGATGCGTTCGGGCTGTTGCTGCCGCATCTCGATGAGCGGCAGCAGCGCCTGGCGCTGGGCGCCGCGGCCCGCGTTCTGGGCCACGGCGGGATCCGCATGGTGGCCGGAGCGGCCGGGGTGGCGGAGTCCACGGTGTCGCGCGGGAAGCGGGAGCTGGAGCACGCGGAGGAGCCCGCTGGCCGGGTCCGGGCACCGGGCGCGGGTCGCAAGCCTTTGCGGGAGGCCGATCCGGGGCTGGTGCCCGCGCTGCTGGCGCTGGTCGAGCCGGACCAGCGCGGGCACCCGGAATCTCCGCTGCTGTGGACGGTGAAGTCCACCCGGAATCTGGCGGCCGGGCTGACGCGCCAGGGGCACCGGGTCGGTTCGGACACGGTGGCCGCGCTGTTGAAGGCGGAGGGCTTCTCTCTGCAGGGCACCTCCAGGACCACCGAGGGGGCCCGGCATCCGGACCGGGACGCCCAGTTCCGCTACATCAATGACCAGGTCACGGCGTGCCTCGCCGACGGGCAGCCGGTCATCAGCGTGGATGCCAAGAAGAAGGAGACGCTGGGCAACTACGCGGTCATCGGACGTGAATGGCACCGCGCCGGGCAGCCGGTGCAGGTCCGTGCGCACGATTTCCCCGAGAAGGGCGCCCGGAAAGCGGTGCCGTACGGGATCTACGACATCGGCGCGGACGCAGGCTGGGTGTCGGTGGGCTGCGACGGGGACACCTCTGCCTTCGCGGTGGCCACTTTGCGCCGCTGGTGGAACGGTGAGGGGCGCCGTCGCTACCCGCACGCTGCCCGTCTGCTGGTCACCGCCGACGCCGGAGGCTCCAACGGCTACCGTGTGCGCGCCTGGAAGAAGGAACTTGCGGACTTTGCCTACGAGACGGGCCTTGAAGTGACTGTCTGTCACTTTCCACCAGGAACATCGAAATGGAACAAAATAGAGCACCGGCTGTTCTCACAGATCAGCATCAATTGGCGTGGCAGGCCCCTGACCAGCCATGAAGTCGTCGTCAGCACCATCGGAGCGACCACGACACGCAGCGGACTTTCCGTCCACGCCGAGCTCGACCCCGGCGCCTACCCCACCGGCGTCACCGTCCCCGACACCGTTATGGAACGCCTGCCCCTGACGCCGCACGAGTGGCACGGCACGTGGAACTACACCCTGCGCCCCGAACCGCTCGCTCCCGAACCGCCCCCGCCCAGCCCCGGGTTCGGGCGCTTTTCCACCGGCGACAAGCTCCCCGCCTGGCTGCGGCACCCCAGCCTCACCGGACTCGAACCCGCCGCATTCGACGATCTCGCCGTCCGCTACCAAGCCTGGTGTGCCGAGCACCCGCCGATCCTCCTGCCCGGAAAACGCCCCGACGGCGGCCCCGGCGCCGGCGGCAGACGGCTCTCCGTCTCCGACCAGCTTGTCGTCTTCCTCCTCACGAAGCGCTGGTCCATGGCCCAGACGCCACTCGCCGAGGCAACCGGCCTGGCCAAGAGCCGGATCGGTGCGACCCTCCGGGAGGCCACACCCGTGCTCACCGCGCTTGGGTACACGGTCCCGGCCGGCGCCCTCACCGTGACCACGGCACAACAGCTCGCCGAGATCGCCGGGCACGACCTCACACCCGCGTAATCCTCACCAAGATCAAGGAGTTATTGATCGGCAGCTCCCTGCGCCGTTGGCCAGCACGAAAATGCTCGCCCGGCTGCGAACGGCGATGCGTGGCAGTTCCCCGCGGGGCTTCTTCCTGCCTCTCCATCCCAGGGACTTTTCAGGGACTTTCAACGCTGTCTGAGGGACTTCCGAGGGACTTTTCGCGGCCTAACGCGGCAAGCCCCTGAAAGACCGGAAAGGGCCTCCGACGCAGGTCAGAGGCCCTTTCCAAGGCGAAGCCGCAGGTAGCGGCAGACGAGTCGGGCTGTACGCCGGGTTCTGTTCCTCGCAAGGAGACAGCCGAGTAACCGGTCGGCACCCCTTCCCCCCTCCAGTGCTTATGGGGCTACACATCGCTCGCCACAGCTGAGTATTAAGAGGTTGTCTCACGTGGTGTGATGCTCGTGCGGCATGATGTCGGTCGTGAGTGCTGATCTGTCGAAGCGGTTGGTTCCTGACGAACTCTGGT
>NZ_JBICYB010000086.1:0-4960 GCF_043200575.1 Streptomyces sp. NPDC048392 | reverse complement strand
ACGGCGCCCGCTTCAAGAACGGTCACCTCGTCGAACGCCCCGAAGTCACCGCAGCCTGAACAACCCCACTGATCCACAACTCTTGACAATTACTCTCCAGCCGGGACAGGCCGCCTGGCTCGTCTGCGTACTCGGCGTAGTGCGCCGCCGAGTCGAACATGTGGAGCTCGGGATCCTGCATCCAGGCCAGCAGCGGTCGGTCCAGCTTCTCCAACGCTTCCAACGCAAGACCTGTTGGCGTGAGCCAGGGCATCACACCCTCCAGGGCTGCCTTCAGCTCTTTCGGCTCCAGGCCCACACTCATCGCCATGGACGTCAGTATCCGCCAGCGGTTCTCTCGCAACCGGGTTCTTGCCCAAACTGCCACCCTGACGTGCGACGGGCTACGCAGGTCCAGGCTCGTCAATCAGTGTGTCCTCGTGAAAGGGCGCCGCCAGCGTGCATGGACGTCCGACCCAGACATGGTGCTGCATCTCGACGAACGATCCTTGGCGGCGGCGCCCTCTCAGAGCATCGACGCGCGTTCTGGACAGCTCAGGGGCATCGCTGGGCCGCTGTCAGCCCTACTGCCGCGTCGGACTCCGACGTCGGTCGATGCTTGGCGATGCGACAGTGAGGCCGGTTGCAGACCGCCCCGTCGCCTTTGACGGCTCGGCAGTACGCGGCGTGGTCCTCGCATCGGTCATCGCCCTCAAGGGGCACAGAGCGACAGATCCGTTCCGCGCCCGCCCATGTGCAGCGCCCGAGGCCCGCAGCGCGCCCTGGAATGTGCAGTTCACAAGGCAGGCCCGGGGCCTTAACAGCGCGCAGGCACCAAGCCTTCGGAAGTGCGTCGTAAGACAGCACGGGATCCAGAGGCTCCATACACAGCGGTTTCGACAACTGTTCAAGCCGGTCAGCGAGTTCATGCCCGTGGTGGGCTCGGGCCAGCTGCGCCAGGGCGAGCAGGAGGTCCGGCGTTGCTTCGGTGTACCAGGACTGGTAATCGTGGCCGTTGATGTAGCCGGGGCATGGACGCAGCCGAGCGGCAGCTTCGAGGATGGCCCTGGTGCTTTCCGTGATCTTGTCCTCTGAGTCCGTGGTACTGGACTCCTTCGTGCAGTTGACCGGCTCGCCGTCGTAGGCGACGTCCCCACGGTGCACCCTGATATGGGCAACGTCTCGGACGATGTCGAACCGGCGCAGCTCGGTCGTCTCGTAGTCGCTCACGTCCGGGGTGTCGTGCAGTGTGCAGTGCTGGGCGAGCCAGCGGACGACATCAACCGTCTCGCCGCCCCCGGGGGAGCCGTACGCCTGGACGTAGCCAACAGAGCCGAGTTGGAATTCATGGAGACCGAGGACCTGTCCGGACTCGATCGGGTTCTGACAGCGGCCGCCCTTCCTCGTGCGTGCGACGCACTGCAGAGTGTGGGCGTCGCCGCTGGGGTTGATCCACAGCCGACCGCGCAGCACGACGAGCTGACACCTCGGACTCATGATTCCGCTCCGTCCGTATCCGGGCGCGTGCAGATGTGCCCGGACGGGCAAGCGGGGCAGCCCCGTACCTTCGCGAGTTCGGCGACGGCCGCGAATAGATCACGGGCCCGGTCGACGGAACCGATGCCCTCGTGCTCAGCGAACTCCTCGGGGGTCGCCTCGGTACCCCGGGACATGTGGCTTCTGACGAACGCCAGCGCCGCGAACTCGTCAGCGGCCAGGTCACCTGGCTGAGCGGGGATGCAGGTCTTCGGAACGAGCTTGTCCTCCGGACTTCCGTGGAAGATCCACGGGTCCCCAGGACGCTGCGGACGCTGGGTGACGATCCGAACCAGCGGGACATCGCCGGCCTCGTCTACCAGCAAGGCGCCAATCGAATGGAGCTGGTGGAAGCTGCTCCGCAGGTCGCCGGTTGTATCAGCTCCCAGCACACCCGCCACTTCGTGGAGAGGAAGGAGGGTCACCTCCTCCCCTCCGAGACTGACAGGGAGCGAGCCCGTATCCAGGACCATGTCGAGCGCTACGGCCTGCCTCGGCACCGCACCGGCGTATTGCGGTCGCAAGCGCGCGAGACGCTGCATGAGGTCGATCGCGTCGTCGGACAAGCGAGGATCATCGGCGGCTGCCTTCGAGGTGAAGTCCGAGCCGATCGACAGCCACTCGTCATAGCCCGGAGGCTGTAGCTGCTGCAGGGTGTACCCCCCGCTTCTCCGACGTCCCGGCTTCCCGGGCTTCTTCCTGCCCATCGGATCTCCCTCCTTGGCACGAAGGCAGTCAACTCGGGCATCGCGCGCGACTGCTTCGGTGACCTGAAGAACGCACCGGAGCAGCGATTGAATCGGTACGGCCCTCCGGTTCCCGCTATTGGCCTATCCGCTCTTGCTGCTACTGGTTCGCCTACTCGCGGCGCCGGCGGGGCCAGCGCCGCAGCATTTTGCTGGGCCAAGAGGCACACGGGTGATGCTCGGGTGGGCGGCCTGGTCCGGCAGCGGGTTGTTCTGGAGAACCAGAACAACCCGGTTCACCTGGTGCTACCGGCAGCCGGTTCCGCGGTCGGCGCTGGGGCACGTCCCGCCCTCTGACTTGTTCTGCTGCTCCAGAACAAGCCGGTTTACCTGGTGCTACCGCCTGCCCCGCGCCGGTGCTTGCTTGGGCAGACGAATGTGCCCCCGATGCACATTCCTGTGCGACAGGGGCACATTCCGCGGTCGGGTATCACCCGGGGGTGATGACGGGCGGCGTCATCCGGCGGCGCGGACCGCCCGGAGCGGTTGGCTCTGGCGCTTGGGTGGCGCGGTCTCGTACAGCGGGGCGGTGATCTCGGGCAGTTCGCCGGCCTCGATGCGCTCGGAAGCATCCTCGATCGCTTCCTCCAGCTCCTCCTGCGAGGCGTAGGAGGCGACGTAGGGGTGGAGGTAGTAGGTCCGGTACTTGCGGTCCTTGGGCCGCAGCACGAGGTTCCGGCTCTCCAACAGCGACATCGCGGTGTTCGCGGAGTTCCTGGAGAGGCCCACGCGGGCCCCCAGCTCGGCTTGGGAGGCGTTCACCTCGCCGCCGGGCTCCTGGCGCTCGATGAGGGCGCTCAGCAGCTCCATGGCGGCCTTGGTGAGGTCCAGCCGGTACAGCATTCCGAAACCGGCGCTGGCCTGGATCAGCATGCCTGTCCCTCCTCGTCGACGACTTCATCTTCCCCGTCTTCGACACCGAGCTCCAACTGCACGCTGCGCGGCGGCGGCGGGGCGTTGAGGGCCGGGAAGACGTCCTCCGGCAGCTTCCCGGTCTCCTTGTCGCGCAGTGCGTCTAGGATCTCGCGCTGGACATCTCCGTTGCCCTCGAAGCCGAGCATCGGGTTCACGAAGATCAGCCCGTTGTCCACGCGCTGGATCATGTGCCAGCTCTCCAGGCGGCCGATGGCCCGCGTGACGTTCGACCGCTCCACGCCCAGCTTGTCGGCGATCTTCTTGTGCGTGGCGCGCAGCCACCCCTCACGCTGCCGGCCAATGCACCACAGGAGGACCGCAGACTGGATCGGCGACATGCCGTGCTGTGCGATGAGCACCGCCAGGACATCGGCAAGGAAGTCGTTGGAGACCACGCTGTAGCCGGACCGGCCGTACATGTCGTGGGGGGCGCGGTACGTGTACCGGACGCTGACGTCCATCTGCTGCACCGGCCGCTTGCGGGTCGGCGGCTTGATGTCCTTGCCCAGCCTGGAGGACAGAGTCTCGCGGAACGCGCTGTCACCACCGGGCGGAACGGCGGCGATGCGGCCCTTGCCGCGGCCGGAGGAAGGGCGCTTGGGCTGGGGAGGCATCGACGGAGGTCCTGTCCTCGATCTTGTGGGGTCCGCGCCGGACACTAGCAGTTGTTCAAGCTCAGTTGGCAGATTTGTACACCCTGGCGTGGCGCTTTGGTGTCGGCGCCGACACAATCGATTTGGGCCGTGTTCCCTGGGAACCCGTCGCCACCAGCAGCGTTACGCACTTGTACAAGCTGGGTTGGCAAATACCGGTGTCGACGTGGCACCGCGGACACATTTCCGCAGGTCAATGTGTTGTGGCTGACACATCTCCTTCCGGAAAAGACCAGGTCAGAGCAGGTTTCCGTGAGGCCCCCTCTTTTCCCTAAGACGCACGCGCGCGCGAGGGCCGCATCAGGACCGCGGGTCGTACCGCCCCCGCCCCCGCCACCGACGCACCAGCAAGCGAGGCACCCAGGTGCGCACGCCCCGGTCGTACCGGTCCTCAACCGACACCCCACACGCACCCGCTTCCCGTCGCTGCGCACGCAGCCGTGGCTGAGGCGGCTTCGCGTGCGGCTCAGCTGCTCCCGTGCGGGTCGTGGAGGGCACCATCGGCTCTGAGTCTCGGGTGGTGCCGGCCGTGACGTTCAACAGCACGCAAGCGTGGCCGGTACCCGTGGGCGGTTCCGCCGCCCGGCCCCAGGGGGCCATTCGGCTCCGGTACCTCCGCACGTCGAATTCCGGCGCTCACATATCGGGGCTTCGGTTCTGTGGCTGAGCAATTCAGGGCCGCGCAATTCTACATTCCACCAGGTAGCTTTTAGGGGAGGACCGGGGGTAGTGCGGCTAGGACCCAAATGCTACACAGCGCAGCAGCATGATGCATCACTCGCGGGACACCTTCGTCCTACCGGGTGATGCGTCGACTGATTCCGCCCCGCTGTGGCGGGTTGGCGTGTATGCCGACCGGTCATCAGTGAACGTGAGTGGATGGCTTCGGGAGTTGGGGAGGGGTTTGGGTGGAGCGCAGCGGAGCCCGTCACTACGGTGAGGCCAGCGCCCTGTCCGGCCGACGGTCCGTCACATCCGTTACGGGGGTAGTGGCTGGGAATCCCAAGCCCTACACAGGCCCGCGCGTGATGCACCTCCCCTTGCTGCCAGCTTCGGCACCCGCGCTTGCGCGGGTGCCTCCAATTCCCGCTTGCGGGAATTGCATTGCGGTTTGAATTCCGTTTACGGAAT
>NZ_JBICYB010000085.1:0-5488 GCF_043200575.1 Streptomyces sp. NPDC048392 | reverse complement strand
CGTAGAACGCCGTCACAAACGCCACCGGAACCGAAGCGGCCTCAACGAACGACCACCCCTCCGGGACCGGCACCACCACCCGCTCATCCACCACGGTGAACGAGCCGAACCAGTCGCCTCCCAGGCCCATGACCCGGTCGCCGACGGCCAAGCCCGTCACACCGGGGCCGATCCCGGTGACGACACCGGCGCCCTCGCTGCCCGTCCGCGCGTTCTCCGCGTCCGGGTAGGTGCCCAGCGAGATCAGCACGTCACGGAAGTTGACGCCGCAGGCCCGGACCTCGATACGTACGTCGCGCTCGCCGAGTGGCCGGGTATCCGCCGCGGCGGGAACCGGGGTGACTCCGTCCAGCGCCCCTCCGGGCGTGGCACGCAACTGCCAGTTTCCCTCGGGGAGTTCGGGATACTCCGGTACCGCGGTGAGGCGCGGGACCAGGGTCTCGCCCCGCCGGAGCGCCAGTTGCGGTTCCCCGGTGCCGAGGGCGGACGGCAGTGCGGCGAGCGAGGCCGGGTCGAGGTCGAGGTCGGCCAGGACGAACCGGCCGGGGTGTTCCGACTGCGCGGAGCGCACCAGGCCCCAGACGGGTGTGGCGGCGAGGTCCCGCACGCCCTCACCGGGTCCCGCGGCGACGGCTCCCCGGGTGAGCAGCACCAGCTTGGCGCCGGTGGCGGACCAGGCCTCGTCGGCCAGCCAGGACTGCACGAGTGCCAGCGCACGCCCGGCGGCGGCCAGAGCCTCCCCCGCCGTGTCCTCCTCGGCAGCGGCCGGGACCGCCGGGTCCTGGACCACGCTCGTCAGCACGTACGCCGGTGCCGCGCACCGGCCGTCGGCCAGTTGCTCGGCCAGGCCGGTCAGGCTGTCGTGGCATGACGCGATGCCTTCGAGACCGGCGGCCGGGATCCCAGGGCCGACACACGCGAGGGCCGGTGCCGTGTCGGCGTCCGGCGGCGGTACAGGGGTCCACCGCACGCGGTGCAAGGTGCCCGTCCCGCCTCCGAGCGTCGCGTCGGCGTCCTGGAGAGGACGGGTCACGAGTGTCTCGACGGAGGCCACCGGCCGGCCCGTGTCGTCCGCCAGGAGCACCGACACGCCCCCGCCGGCGACCGGCGTGAGTCGTACGCGCAGACGCGACGCCCCCGTGGCGTACAGGGACACACCGGTCCACAGGAAGGGCAGTTCGACGGAGGTGGGATCCTCGTCCGCGCGGGCCGGCCACGCGTGCAGGGCGGCGTCCAGCAGCGCCGGGTGCAGGCCGAACCCGTCGGTGTTCCGCTGCGCCTCGTCGGGCAGGGTGACCTCGGCGTAGATCGTGTCGCCTTGGCTCCAGACGGCGCCGAGGCCGCGGAAGACGGGGCCGTAGGAGAGTCCGGTGGCGGCCAGCCGCTCGTACAGCCCACGCGTGTCGACCCGCCGGGCGCCGTCGGCGGGGGGCCAGGCGTCGAGGCCCACGGGTTCGCGGTGGTCGGCAGCGGCCGTGAGGGTGGCACGGGCGTGCCGTGACCGGACGCCGTCGGTGTCACCGATGTACACGCCGACGGCACGGCGGCCGTCGGCGCCCTCGGGGCCGCCCACCGTGACCTGGACGCGCAGGGCACCGCCGTCCGCGGGGAGCACGATCGGTTTTTCGATGCTGAGCTCTTCCAGCCTGTCGCAGCCGACGGCGTCCGCCGCGCGCAGCACGGTCTCGACGAGGGCGCCGCCCGGGACGACCGCCCGGTCCGTGACCGTGTGGTCGGCCAGCCACGGGTGGGTGCGCAGGGACCAGCGGCCGGTGAACACGTGGCCGTCGCAGTCGGGCAGGGGCACACCCGCGTCGAGCAGCGGGTGGCCGACGGGTTCCATGCCCGTGGCGGCGACGTCGGCGGTGGCCGTCGTGGCGGATTCGAGCCAGTGCCGGGTGCGCTGGAAGGCGTAGGTCGGCAGGTCGACGTGGACGGCTCCGGTCGCGTCGAACACGCGGGACCAGTCCACCGGAACTCCGGCGACGTGGGCCTCGGCGAGGGACCTGAGCAGCCGGGGTTCGCCGGCGTCGCCGCGCCGCAGCGTCCCGACCGCCGCCACGTCGCTGCCGTGGTCCTCGGCGGTCCGCTCCACGCCGGGGGTGAGCACCGGGTGCGGGCTGATCTCGACGAAGTGGCGGAACCCCGCGTCGAGCAGGGCGCGCACGGTGTCCTCGAAGCGGACCCGGGAGCGGAGATTGCGGTACCAGTAAGCGGCGTCCAGCGTGGTCGTGTCGGCCTTCCCTGCGGTCACGGTGGAGTAGAACGGCACGTCCGAGGGGCGTGGCGAGAGACCGGACGCCGCTTTCTCGACCTCGGCGCGGATCTCCTCCACGTGGACCGAGTGGGAGGCGTAGTCGACCGGTATGCGGCGGGTACGCACGCCGTCGGCGTCGTACGCGGCGAGCAGTCCGTCGAGCGCGGCGGCGTCGCCGGAGACCACGAGGTGCGAGGGGCCGTTGACCGCGGCGACGGACAGGGCGCCGTCGTGGGACGCGACGGCACGGCGCACGTCGTCCGCGGGTGCGGTGACGGAGGCCATGCCGCCGCGGCCGGCGAGTGCCGTCAGCGCCCGGCTGCGCAGCGCCACCACCCGCGCCCCGTCCTCCAGGCTCAACGCGCCCGCCACGACCGCGGCGGCGATCTCGCCCTGCGAGTGGCCCACGATCGCGGCCGGCCGGACGCCGTAGGACTCCCACACCGCGGCCAGAGAGACCATGACCGCCCACAGCGCGGGCTGGACGACCTCCACTCGTTCCAACGCCGTCTCGTCCCGCAGCGCTTGCACCAGGGGGACGTCCAGATGCGGTGCGAGCGCCGCGGCGCACTCGTCCATGCGCCGAGCGAACACCGTTGACGCGTCGAGCAGTTCGACGGCCATACCGGTCCACTGCGAGCCCTGCCCCGGGAAGACGAAGACGGGGCCGATCCCGTCGTGGACCGTGCCGGTGACGAACTCGGCGGGTGCGGGTTCCTCGCCCGACGCGTACTGCCGCAGCAGGCTCGCGGCGTCGCCGTGTTCCGGGGTGAGGAGTACCGCCCGGTGGTCGAAGGCGGTGCGCGTGGTGGCCAGGGCGCAGCCGACGTCGGCGGGCGTCTGGCCGGGGTGCAGTTCGGCGTGGGCGGCGAGCCGCGCGGACTGGTCGCGCAGGGCCGCGGCGGACTTGGCGGACAGGATCCAGGGCACGGTGGGCAGCGTTCGGCCCGACTGCTCCACGGTCGCCTCGTCGACCGGCGCGCCGTCGGTCCGCGTCCCGCCGGCTCCCGCCTCGTCGGTGGCCGGTGTCTCTTCGGTGCCGGGGGCCTCTTCGATGATGACGTGGGCGTTGGTGCCGCTGACGCCGAACGACGACACCCCGGCCCGGCGCGGCCGTTCGCCCCGGGTCCAGGGAACGGGCCGGGTGAGCAGCCGCAGGGTGCCGGTGGACCAGTCGACGTGCGGGGACGGATCGTCGGCGTGGAGGGTACGCGGCAGTTCCCGGTGCCGCAGGCCCAGTACGGTCTTCATGACGCCGGCGGCTCCGGCGGCGGCCTGGGTGTGCCCGATGTTCGACTTCACCGACCCCAGCCACAACGGCCGTTCGGGATCGCGCCCTTGCCCGTATGTCGCTTGCAGTGCCCCGGCCTCGATCGGGTCGCCCAGCTTGGTGCCGGTGCCGTGCGCCTCCACCACGTCCACGTCGGATCCGTCGAGCCCGGCATCGGCCAACGCCGCCCGGATGACCTGTTGTTGTGCGGGGCCGTTCGGAGCGGAGAGTCCGCTGCTGGCACCGTCCTGGTTGACCGCCGTGCCGCGGACGACGGCGAGGACACGGTGTCCGCCCCGGCGGGCGTCGGAGAGCCGTTCGAGGCAGAACATGCCGGCGCCCTCCGCCGGGCCGAAGCCGTCGGCGGCGGCGGAGAAGGGTTTGCACCGGCCGTCGGGGGCGAGGCCCCGCTGACGGCTGAACCCCATGAAGGTGCCGAGGGTGGGCATGACGGTGACACCGCCGGTGAGGGCGAGATCGCACTCGCCCTGGCGGAGGGAGCGCACGGCCAGGTGCAGGGCGACGAGGGACGACGAGCAGGCGGTGTCCACCGTGACGGCGGGCCCCTGCAGTCCGAGCGTGTAGGAGATGCGGCCGGACAGGACGCTGGTGGTCGTGCCGGTCATCAGGTGCCCCTCGATGCCGTCGGCGGCGTCCAGGGGCGGCCCGTAGTCGAGCGCGACGGCGCCGACGAATACCCCGGCGGCGCGGCCCTTGAGGGTGGCGGGGTCGATGCCCGCCCGTTCGACGGCTTCCCAGGACGCTTCGAGCAGGAGGCGCTGCTGGGGGTCCATCGCGTCGGCCTCACGCGGGGAGATCCCGAAGAAGCCGGCGTCGAAGTGGCCGGCGTCGTGCAGGAAGCCGCCCTCACGGACGTAGGTGCGTCCGGGGGCGTCCGGGTCGGGGTCGTAGAGGGCGTCGGTGTCCCAGCCCCGGTCGTCGGGGAAGGGGGTGATGGCGTCGGCGCCGTCGCGGACGAGCTGCCAGAGCTCCTCGGGGGTGGTGACGCCGCCGGGGAAGCGGCAGGCCATGCCGACGACGGCGATCGGTTCGTGGGCCGCGGCCTCGATCCGGCGCAGCCGTCCCCGGGTGTCGTGCAGGTCGGCGGTCACCCGGCGCAGGTAGCCGAGGAGCTTGTCGTCTTCCGGCATCAGGGCCTCACATGGTCTTGCGCGGTGTCAGCGGTCGGACGGCGCACGCCCGGCCGCGGGGGGCCGGGGGTGCTGTGGCGGTCAGTTCGGTCCGAACTCCCGGTCGATGAAGTCGAAGAGTTCGTCGGCGTCCGCCGACTCCAGCTGCCCGGACACGTCGGGCGTATCGGCTTCGGGGGCGGTCGCCGGAGCGCTGCCGGCGGGTGGCCGCCGTCCCGGGTCGGCGTCGGCGTCTTTGTCCGCGGGTGTGCCGTCGGCCTCCTCCGGGGCCAGCGCCTGCCCGAGGTAGTGGGCGAGGCGGCTGGCATCGGGATGGTCGAAGACCAGGGTGGCGGGCAGAGGCAGGCCGGTCTCGGTCTTGAGCCGGTTGCGCAGCTCGACCGCGGTGAGCGAGTCGATGCCGAGATTCAAAAAACCCCGGTCGACGGGGATCGCGGTGGCCGAGTCGTACCCCAGCACGGTCGCCGCGTGTTCCCTCACGGTGCGCAGGACCAGCTGGTGCCGTTCGGTGTCGCGCAGTCCGGCGAGGCGCGCCGGCAGTGCGGGGCCGCCCGGCTGCACGTCGTCCTCCACGGAGGCGACGGTGCGGCGTCGGAGGGGTACGGAGGTGCGTGCGCGGTCGTCTCGCGCCAGGAGCCCGACGGCACCGTCGGCGCCGCCCGCGGCCAGGGTCCGGGGGTCGAACCGCGCGGCCACGACCAGGCCGTCCGTCGACCGTTCGGCGGTGTCGAGGAGTCGCAGTCCGTCCTGTGTGGACATCGGCAACACACCCGTCCGACGCATCCGCGCCAGATCCGCCCGCTCCAAACC
>NZ_JBICYB010000084.1:0-5801 GCF_043200575.1 Streptomyces sp. NPDC048392 | reverse complement strand
CGCCCGTCGAATACGAAGCCAACTACTACACCGAACTCACGAAACCCCAGGTCATCACCACAATCTGAGATCTCTACCGAACCCGGGGCGGTTCAAGCAGACCTTCGCCCTGCTCCACCAGTTCAAACGTCTCGCCATCCGATGGGATCGACGCCTGGAACTCCACGACGCCTTGGTCTCATTGGGCTGCAGCCTCATCTGCTGGAGACGCCTGCAGAAGTTCGGATCATGAATCTGCGCTGCAGTTCTAGGCGTTACGGCTCACGATCGAGTTGGCGTATGACGCAAGATCCTGGACCCAAACCTGCAGACGCCGTCTCCTGAGCATGTCCAAGAGAGGGAGGGTGTACCGGTAGGTCGCTGACCAGGTGATGTCGGTGCCGCCATGGGGGGCTCGGGCGAGGTCCACAGACCCTCGATGAGAGGTGAACAGTCCTGCGGCCTGTTCGTAGCTGAACCGCTGGTTGGGAACCATCTCGACGACGCGCTCGCGGCAGCACACACGCCCAGTAAGGGAACGGATGGTGCGCAGGTCATCCACGCGTGCCGGTCGGTCGATTCCCGCAGGAACATCCCACTCGACGTCGGCGTAGGCGGACCACAACGGCCAGGATTCTGCATCCAGGAGCGCCGCGTAGACGATGGCGGCAGACGCCGATGAGTGCGAAGAAGCAGTAACAGCGAGGGACGACACCCCAACAAGGGTAGACCGCGTCTCACCATGATCGTGTTACGAGCTCTAAGCACCGCTCAGCGAGTTGGCGCTGCCCAAGGCCGCGTTCGAGCCGACTGCATTCCTGCGGCTCCTATTTCTAGAGATCGTGCTGCCATGGCTCCAGTTGTAGCGTGCATTCGCCGGTTTGGTTAACCGGCGATCGTCGGCTATGTTGCGCCGCGCTCAGTCGGTGAGCGAGTCGATCGGGGCGCTGCGCACGGCCGGCCCTCTGAACACGCCCCACCATCAGAGAGCCTCTCTGACGAGGGGTGTTGTGTTGTAGCTTCGTCGCCCGCAGGACGTCAACGGCTTGCCGATGTGATCCTTCTGGCTCGGGACGCGGACCAACTATTTGGTCAACCGCCGATCGTGCCCTACCGTTTTCGCACCGCCCTCGCCGACTCAATTCTCGGCGGCATTTCTGCCGTGAGAGATTGCGCCGGATAGGGCTGGACTTGCGTGACCAGGGTGTGGCTATGTTGACGACACCCCCGGTTAGCGCGCGAGCGGCCATCGACGCTCCAGCGTCAACGGCCCGACGCTCCACGCGCCTTCACACCCACCCCGCCCCGCCCCGCCCGACGGTGAATCGTGGGCTACCAGCCCACCAGCCACCGAGTGAGGACCTGCCCCCCTTGGCACGAATCCGCACCATCAAGCCGGAAGCCTTCGTCTCCGAGTCCCTGGCCGCCGTCTCCCTGACCGCCGAGCGCACCTTCTTCGGCCTGCTCACCCAGGCTGACGATCAGGGCCGTCACCGCGACCACGCCGCGATCATCGCCGGACAACTATGGGTCCTGCGTCCGGAGCACACGCCTGGCGACGTCGAACAGGACCTCGCCCAGCTTGCCGACGCCGGCCTGATATGCCGCTACAAAGGCCCGGGCGACAAGCGCTACCTGCACATCGTCACCTGGCAGCAGCATCAGAAGATCAACCGCCCCAGCGCGAGCCGCCTCCCCACCTGCCCGCACCACGACACGCTGACTCGCACCGCGCCCGGCGCCGACGCGCCGACTACGGGAGTCGGCATCACGGAGACCGCACCGCAGCCTCACGGAGCACTCGGTGAGGGCTCCGGGCGAATACGCGAGCCTGAGGTGAAGTCAGCCACCAATGACGAAGCACCAGGTCAGAGCGATTTCCTTGAGCCCTCCGTGAGGCAGCCGGAAGGGCTCAGTGAGGGAGCGGTGACGCCTCACGGCCCGGATCTAGGACCTAGGATCATGGATCTAGGAGATACCCCTTCGGGGGGCGCAAGCGCCCCCGCACCCCACGCCGTCTCGGCCAAGCAACTCATCGCCGAGTACGCCGTCGCGTGTGCACACCGCCCGCCCAAGGACGTCCTGGGCCATCTCGGTCACGAGGTGCGCAAGCTGCTCGGCGAAGGCATCGCGCCAGACCACGTCCGGGTCGGCCTGGAACGGCACCGTGCCAAGGGCCTGCACCCCAGCACTCTGCCGAGCCTCGTGCACGAGGCCATGAACGCGACCCCCACCGCGCCGATCGCCCACAGGGCGTGGACAAACCCCGCCGATGTCGAAGCCGCTTACGGGGGTGACCTCTGACCGCCACACTCACCCGCGAGCCCCACCGGGTCGGCCCGCTCGCCGACCGGCTCAACGGCATCCTGGCCAGTCGCGGCATCAACCTCGCCACCGCCAACGTCGAAGAAGAGCACGCCGCGCCCGTCACCGCGCTGGAACTGGCCGACGCCAGGATCCCCGCCCGCTACCGCCGAGCCCTGGCCGACCATCCGAGGGTCACCGCCTGGGCCGACGAAATCGCCCGCGCCGGACGCCCAGGCCCCGGCGGGCCGGGCATCGCCGAAGGCCCGTCGCTGCTGATCGCCGGCCCCACAGGCACCGGCAAAACCCACCAGGCGTACGGCGCCATCCGCACCCTGCTCGCCCGAGGGGTCCGTCTGCGCTGGGAAGCGACCACCACCGCCGATCTTCACGCGCGCCTGCGCCCGCGCGCCGGCCACGACGCCGAGCGTGACCTGCACACCCTTGCGCGCTGCCCACTGCTGTTCCTGGACGACCTCGGCGCGGCCAAGACCAGCGAATGGACCGAGGAGCTGACCTACCGGCTCATCAACCACCGGTACGAGCACATGCTCCCAACCCTCATCACCACCAACCTTCCCATGGAGCAGCTGCGCGCCACCCTCGGTGACCGCGTCGCCTCCCGCCTCGCCGAGATGACCGACCGCGTCATCCTCGAAGGACCCGACCGACGACGCCGCATCACGCCCGTCGCCTGACCCCGCCCAGCACCACCTTCCCTGGCCTTCGTCGCGTACCGGCCGCTCTCACCCCAATCACGGCCCGCACCGGCCTCTCGCCTCAGGGAGCCGCTCAGCGCACGGCCCCTTCGTCTCCCTCTCCCCCACGTCTTGGAGCCCCTCCTGCCTCCTCTCGCCCTCGCTCCCCTGGCTCGGAACAGCGACACGCCGCTCGTCCCCGATGGGGCCACCTCCCCGGTGACCGTTGCACTCCTCATCTCCCCCGTGTTGCTCGGCCTGCTCGCCGGTTGGCTGATCCACCGGCAGCGCCGCCGGGCGCCTCGCAGCAACCGCCAGCGCGGGACCATCGCAGTGCCCGTCGCAGCTCTGGCCGCCCTCGGCTGCACCGCCTACAGCGCGGACACCAGCTGGCGGTTCGCCGCCGACTACCTCAACATGGACGGCACCGCAGAGCGCGTCGCAATGTTCGCCGCCGCAGAGCTGGCCCTCTTCGCTACGGCCCTGATGGCCCGGCAGAACCTCAACGGCCCGAAGCAGGCACCCGGCCTGCCCGGCACCCTCACGTGGATCATCACCGCGGTCCAGATCCTGCCCGCCTACGCCGAGTCCGGGCTGGTCGGCGGCACCGTGCGCGCCTTCGTCGGCCCCGTCATGGCCGCGATGCTGTGGCACCTGTCCATGGGCATCGAGCTGCGCCACCGCACCCCCGACGCCGCCTCACGCAGCCTTGTCGCCGTCCTCGTCCGCCAGGCCCGCGAACGACTCCTGGCTCGCCTCGGCATCGCCGACCAGGACGCCGATGCAACCCGCCTCATCCGCGAGCGCGCGCTCAGCGAAGCCGTCGCCCTCATCCTTCGCGCCGAGTCGATGACCGACCGACAGCGCGGCAAGCGACAGCAACGGCGCCTGACTGAACGCCTACACGAGGCCCTGGAGCGGGCCGACGTCGACGGGGACCCGCTCCAGGACGAGCTGCTGTTGCGCAAGCTCGCCACCCGCAAGCAGGCCATCGGCCTTGCCTCCGTCACACTGCCGCCACGTTGGGAGGTCCCGGCCTCCACCCCCGCCCGGGAATCCGGGCACAGCAGCCCGCGCGCCGACCGCACGACAGAACTGCCGCGGGCAAAAGACGCTGCCCGCCCACACCCATCAGACCCGGGCGACGACGAGGCGCCTCCGGCTGCCCGCCCGCAGCCTGCCCGCCCGGTGCCCGGGCTGCCCGCGCGGGCAGAAGCCGAAGACGGTCTGGCACCCACGGGCAACAGCGCGGGCAGCATGTCGGACAGGCACGAGCGGAAGGCGGCTGCCCGGAAGAAACGTGACGCCGGCAAAGCCCGCGCCTCCGACGAGGTCATCCTCGATCACGCCCGCCGTATTCACGAGGAGACCGGCAGCGTCGGACGCGACCGGGTCGAGGATGCCCTGCGCGCCGCCGGTTACACCGTGTCCAGCGACGGTGTCGGACGAGTAGTCCGCGAGTTCAAGGCCCAGCTCAAGCCCACAGCTGGCGATCCGCTCCGCTGATCCCCCCAGCGCCAGCACTCCCAACCAGACCCCGACCCGAAGGGCCTCATGCACACACCGCGCCACGAAGACTCCATACCCCACGAGAAATCCCTGCCGACCGCCCCTGCCCCGTCGGGAGCAAGTTGGTGCAGGAGCATTGCTCCCGTCGGGAGCAATGCTCCTGCCTCTCCCGCCCCGGGAGTGGCAGTAGCGGATCGGCACCGGGAGACGCCGATCGTTGAGGATGCGACCGAGGGCGGATCGCATCCTGAGAGGGAAGAACCGCGCACGTGCCACAGCACCGACTGTGCTCACGCCTCTTCGCCGAAGCCCCGTGTGCAGCAGCGTGAGCGTCTGCGCGACGAGAAGAAGCGTGTGCGCCAGCCCAGCTGCCGCATGAACCACGACGAGTACCAACTCCTCGTCCGCGCAGCCGCCGAGTGCCGTATGAGCGTCGCCGGGTTCCTTGCCCGCGCGGCTCTCAACGCTGCCCGCGACCTCAACCGCACCGCCGCGAACATCGCGGATGAGAAAGAGATGCTGCAAGAGCTGTTCGCGCTGCGGCGGCACCTCGGGCAGATCGGCAACAACCTCAACCAGGTAGCCATAGCGCTGAACTCCGGAGCCGACGCCCCGCAGGCCGCGGCCGTCCTCGCCGCCGTCCAGCGTGCCGCCAAGCGGGTCGACGCCTTCACCCAGCAGCACCTGGACAACCAGGCGGCTGCGTGATCCCGCGTGTCCACACCAGGGGCACGCGCACCATCGGCCTGCTCCACTACCTGTACGGGCCCGGCACGCACGAGGAGCACATCGACCCGCACCTGGTGGCCGCCTGGGATGGCCTTGCCCCCGACCCCGGCCGAGACCCCGACGCCACGTACGGCGATCTCCAGCGGCTGCTCGACCAGCCGGTCATGGCCCTGCCCGAGAGCCGGCGGCCCGCCGAGCACGTGTGGCACCTGTCGGTACGCGCCGCACCGGAAGACCCGATCCTGTCGGACGAGCAGTGGGGCGAGATAGCGCGCAGGATGGTCGCCGCCACCGGTATCGCCCCCGACGGCGACGACGCCGCCTGCCGCTGGGCGGCCGTCCGGCACGCCGACGACCACATCCACATCATCGCCACCATCGTCCGCGAGGACGGCCGCCAAGCCCGTCTCCGCCAGGACGGCAGACGCTCCCAGGCCGAAGCCCGCAAGATCGAGACCGACTATGGGCTGCGCCGCCTCCACACCGGCGACGAGCAATGCTCAGGACTTGTGGATCGGCCTCGGGAGGGGTGCCTCGCGGAATGCGGAGGGCGTACCTTCCCGAGTGATCGATTGATGGTCA
>NZ_JBICYB010000083.1:0-6449 GCF_043200575.1 Streptomyces sp. NPDC048392 | reverse complement strand
GAGGCCCTGCCTTCATGCGCGTACGACCGCAAAATCACCCGACCAGGAACTCCGTTCGACTTGCACGTTCCAAGATCGGTTGAGATACGGCTTCTAAGGTCAGCGGCTTCCTGCCGGTGGGTCTGACTGGTCTTCACATTGATAGCCCAGCGCCCGGATGGAACTACGCGACCAGCCGCTGTTCGCGCCCCAGCACGTGGAGCCACGACCACACGGCGCACGCGGGGCACGCGCCTTCATGGTCGGTGCGGCGGAGTCCGCGGACGCGGCCGCTGGTGTGCATCTGGCGTGAGGCTGAGCGTCTGATTCCGGGTAAGGCTCAGTCCGAGAAGCATCACCGCCTGCCTGCGCTCGCCGAAGGCCTGTAAGGGCGCCCGCTTCTGGCGAGATGACCGTGCCGCGGGCACCCACGGCGGCAAAGTCTGGCTGGACGTCGACCGCATCGTCGGCACGGACCGGTGGCTGGACGACATCGTCGGCACGCTGGCCCAGGCCTTGACGGGCATCGCCCACGGCATATCGGAAAGAACGGCCGCCAGACTCTGGGCACCAGCGAGCACCGAGGAGATCATGCGGGCCGGCCGGTGACGGAAGCCCGAGACGGTGACCGTCTACGACCGGGAGTTCAACCCGGCCGCCCGCAACAGCGTCATGCGCCTGGGTCTGTGATCTCTCCGGCCGATTTGTTGCAGACATCACGCATCCGGGCGTCGAGAGCGGCCTGGGTCTCAGGGTCGAGCTCGTAGTCGCCGGCGGTTTCAGGGTTGACGTCCAGCGCGTGAGAGTGGAAGGCCTCCCGCTCGGCTGAGAGTTGTTGGATGGTCTGGGTGATCCGGTGGATCTTCTGGCGCAGCCTCTCCCATTCCTGCTCGGCGAGGGCGAGCTCGGCGAGCTGGTTCTGGATCTCAGCCTCGTTCTCGCGGGCGTAGTTGTCGCTGACCAGTGTGATCAGAGGGACCCCGAGAGCCTCGGCAGCGGTGACCGCCTCGTCGAGCCTGACCGCGCGGGTCTGCTGCTCGATACGTGTGATGGCGGTGGAGTCAACGTTCGTGCCGAGCAGTGCGGCCATACGGCGCGCTAGCTCTGCCTGGCTGATGCCGAGGCGTTCGCGTTCTTGACGAAGTCGGCGGGCGAAAAGGTCCCCAGGCAGTGGGTTCATGGAGGTTTGGTACTTCCTGGTCGAGATCGCGATCGACGGGGTGCGTGAGGGTGGCCCGCCTCGAAATCGAGCAGGCCGGCGTCGCAGCAGTGCTGGAGCGGCACATTACACATCTCGCACTGTGGATTCCACAGGCGTCCGCCACGACCCTACGGTAGCGCGTCGCGAGGCCGATTCGCCTCGTTTCCGAGCCTCTTTCGACTCTTTATCGACAGACCCTTTCTTGGCCTCTGTGGCCAACCATTCGAATGGGGTAGATTAGGCACTGCGGATGCGCACGTATACGAGCCAGAGGGGTGGGATACAGCATGTCACCGATCACTCCGACTTCTATCACTGCCCGTCCGGGTGGGCGATCTGCGCTTGTTGCCTTGTGACTTACTGCCATGCCACCGAATGATTCGAAAGGCGAGAGGAAAGAACCGTGACGAAGATCTACGAGGCAGCGGTCCTCACACAGGCTTCCCTGCCGAGTGCAGCCTGGGACCTGACCAGCTTCCTGCAGAACGCCAAGTCCCAGATCCAGCTCTGGGGCGGTCTTCTGCTCATGCTGCTCGGTGCTGTCGGCCTGGTCTGGGGCGGCGTGCTCCTGATCAAGAAGTTGATGGCCAACCCGCAGTCCGCGGGTCAGCAGCAGGGTTGGGGCACGATCGCGCTCCTCATTCTCGTCGGCGGAGCCCTGGGCACCGGCGGGTGGTCGCTGATCTCGACGGTCGGTTCCGGCGGCCAGCAGACCATCACGGACCTCGGCGGCGGCACGGTGATCGTCCAGACCGTCGATCAGTTCAGCGGGTTCCTGAGCGCCCCTTCCAAGTAAGAGGCCGTCACAGACCGTGCACACGACCGGGGACAGAGGCGTCGAGCGAACCGGGTCGGTTGAGGTGCAAGGCCTCCTCCGGCCCGGTTCGCCATATCCGGGCCCGCAGCACGGTGCAGGCACGAAAGAGAGCAGGACATGGGGATCAAGGACAAGGCGCTGGCCTTCAGCAGGAAGTTCAAGCTCGACTCGCACCACGCGATCGAGCGTTTTGGGGTGTTCTTCGGCATCTTCGCGGTCACGGGCGCGATCGTGATCAGCGCATCGGGGGCCTCGGCGTACCAGGCGGAGCGTGACTCGCTGTCGCAGACGGCGCTGTACACCAGCGACTTCAAGACGTCGAAGACGAATCTCGACGGCACCGTCGACGGGGTCTACACCAACGAGAGCGGCAACAGGGCGCTCGTGATGATGCACTTCAGTCCGACCGCTCAGATCTCGTACAACGCCGCGGACTACAGGGCGTTCCTGCTCGGGTCGGACACCTCGCTGAACAGCGAGCCGGTCAGCACCAGCGGGATCAAGGGCTCCTTCTACGCCTTCGGTTCGACCGGCTACGTCGGGGTCCTCCTGAACGCCGACCGGCCCTTCGACCGCCAGGTGTTGAACCTGACGGTCCGTGCGAACGCCGAACTCACCACGCCCGGAGCGGAGCAGGTGCAGAGCAGCGGCAAGCTGGCCGGCGACGAGACCTTCTCCAAGTACGACCAGTGGCGGGTCTTCTTCAACCCCGGCGCATCCGGGGTCCAGAAGATCGCGGCGCTCGACGCTCTGGCCTTCGACCCGGCGCAGGCCTACTACGAGGTCGCGCTCAAGGAGAAGGAGAGCGAGGCCAGGGACGCCCTGGACCAGAAGCTCGTCGAGATGCGCACGAATCTGACGCAGATTCAGTCGTACACCTCCGACCTGCAGACGACGAAGATCGACGGCCTGTTCCTGCGTCCGCCGACCGTTCCGGTCTCGATCGCCACCGACAAGATCACGGGCGTCTCCGCGGCCGAGGCCAAGGACGGCGTCTCGACGCTGGCGCTGCGGACCAAGCACGTCGTCCCGGGCGGCTTCGGCCTCAACTGGCGTGCAGGCAACGTCTACGACGGCTACCTCGACGCTCTGGTGCCGGCCGGTCAGAGCTACGCCCAGTTCTTCACCAAGAAGCGTGACGAGGGCTCGGCTCCGACGAGCCAGCAGATCTCGGACATGCAGTGGATCCTCTCGGACGGCACCAGCCTCACCAGGGACTACCAGTCCTCTGACGTGACGATGCGCCCGCTCATGAACATCATGAACAACCTTTCACAGGCGTATCAGAACTACTCCAGGAACAAGTCGCAGTACGAGTCGGATCTGTCGCTCGACCTGCTTCGACTGGACGCGAGTCTGCGGGATGTGCAGTCCAACAGCACCATTCGCGACGACAAGGACTTCCTCACCACTCTCACCACTCGCCATTGAGTGCGGCGATGAATTGACGCATCCCGCTACCTGGCATTGAGCCGGAAAGGACAACGACATGGCCACCGACAAGCCGAATCGGAGTCCCAAGAAGGGGACGACGAAGGACCAGCCGAGCACGTCGGTGAGTCAGGGGATGCCCCGGCAGGGTCGCGGGACCAAGAGCCTCGGCCCCGAGGAGGGCATCGAGAAGCCTCCCAAGGGCAAGGCCAGCGTGCCCAAGCAGCTCCCGGGGCCGGGGGCTGATTCTTCTGGTCCTTCTGGCGCGGCGAACACGGCGCCGAAGATGCCGGACGCTGCAGACACTGCGGAGACCGCGGGCAAGGCTGCTGGTGCCGCGAGTGCCGGGTCGAAGATCAAGCAGGGCATGAACGGCGTCGCCGGGAACATGGCCGGAGGCGCGGCCCAGAAGGCGATCGAGGGAGACGGCAGCAGCGCGACCCGCCGTAACACCGGGCGTTACGCGGGAGCTGCCGTCTCCGGTGCCGTGGCCGGTGCACAGGCTGGCGGGCTTCCGGGAGCCGCCGTTGGCGCAGCGAAGAACGTCGGCGTTGAGGGAGCCCAGGACGCGGTCAAGGGCGTGTCCAAGGTCACCGGCGGCAGCCCGGACGCCAAGCCGGCCGACCAGCGCGAGCTGGGTGCCGGCGGCACGGGCTACGAGCGTGGTGCGTCGAAAGACGACGAGGGCCTGGGCTCGAAGGCGGCCAAGGGCGTCACCGTCGGCGGTGGCGCGGCTGCTGCCCCGCCGGCCATGGGCGTGGTCATGGCCATGGCCCTTCTGAACTGGCTGAAGTCCATGTTCTTTGCGGCCATGGCGATGGCCGTCAACGCCGGGAAGCTGCTGTGGACGCTCATCGTCACCATCGTCAAGGCGGTTGGTCATGCGATCGCTGCGCCGTTCATGGCAATCGGCAGCTTTATAGCCAAGGGGGCCGGCGCGGTCCTGGGCGTCACCGTCACGGCGACGATGACCCCTGTAGCGGCAGCGATGTCGGGTGCGGTCGCGGTGACCGCCACCGTGGCCCTGCTGGGCACGGTCCTCACCGGCGTCCTCAACTCGACGGCGCTGACCGAGGGCCGCATCAACGCGAACGGGACGGCGTGCGTCGTCAACGCGGGTAGCGTCGGCAACGGTTCCGGGGCCACCGTCCCGGCGGACGTGGAGAAGAACGCCAAGGAGATCTACTCGGTGCTCAGCAGCTGGGGGATGCCGAAGGAGAACATCGCGGGCATTCTCGGCAACTGGTCGCAGGAGTCCGGGATCGACCCGACGAGCGTGCAGAACTTCCCCACGGGGACGTATGCCATGACCGCCGAGAAGGCCAGCGCCGCCCAGAACACGGACAACGGCATCGGTCTCGGGCAGTGGACGTTCGGCCGCAACACGCTGCTGCGCCAGTACGCGAAGAGCAAGGGCGTCGACTGGTTCACGATCAAGGCCCAGCTGGCCTTCATGGTCGATGGTGACAACCCGGGCGATGTCACGGTCTTCAAGGACATGCTCAAGACGTCGCAGGGCTCGCCGCGTGCGGCGGCGCTGCACTTCCACGAGAACTGGGAGCGCTCCGCTGACGGCGCGGCCGGGCTCACCGTGCGAGGCGACAACGCCGAGATGTGGTTCGGCAAGATGAGCGGCTGGTCGGTCGACAGTTCGATCGTGGGCGTCGTCAAGAACATCGTCGGCGGGATCATCGAGAGCATCGGCAACGGGATCAACACGATCCTGGGCAACTGCACGTCCAAGGGGGGCAGTTCCGTCTCGCTGAAGGACGGCGGGATGACACAGGAGGAGGCCCAGTCCCTCGTCGACCTCTTCAACAAGGAGGGTGACAAGTTCCTCGACGACCGCTACGGCGACCAGGGTGGTCCTGGCTCGTGCGGGAGCAACCATGCTGAGAACTGCGTGTCGTTCTCGACCTACTTCGTGAATAAGTACACGACATTCCAGACCTACCCGGCCGGTGACGGCAAGGAGACCGCGTACACGATCGCGAGCGAGACCGGCAAGCAGTTGTCCTCGACTCCGACGCCGTATTCGGTGGGTTCCGGCCCGGGCTCCGGTCCCGCCGGCCACACCCTCGTGGCGCTCGGCGTCCAGGGCGACAAGGTCATCCTCGGCGAGGCCGGCTACTGCGCCTTCATGGGCCGGGTCCGTGTCGACAGCGCGGCGCGGATGGCGGCCGAGGGCTGGAAGTTCGTGGACATGTCGGATTCGATGCTCCCCTCCGGCAAGATCAAGACGGTCTGATGCGCTGCATCTGATCTGGGAGTGGGAAGCCGGTGCCGGGTGATCCGGGCACCGGCTTCTTCATGTCCGGTGCAGGCCCTGTGTGCCGACCTCGCTTTTCGGAGCCCTTATCGAATGGATTCAAAGTCGGTCTCGAATGCCTTTCAGGATAGACTTGAGTCGTATATGAGAGCAACGTGGAGTGAGGAGTGTGTTCCGTGACGGCAGCCCATGATGAGTCCGAGAGCACGGGCCCCGAGCAGGAGACCGGGTCGATGCCCGAGGAGAAGCCCACGGCACCGAAGACGCGCAAGAAGGTCACCGGAGCCGAGCTCGAAGAGCGCTTCGCGAGCTGGACGATGCGCCAGCGCGAACGGGTCCAGGCACGCAGCCCGGAGGACAACGCGCGCCTGATCCTGCGCGGCGTGACCGCGGTGATGGGGGTCGGGATCCTCGCCCTGGTCGTCGCCACGGGCGTGGCCGGCGAGAGCTTCAAGGCGAGCACGGCGGACAACGAGGCCCAGATCGTCCAGCTCAAGGGGCAGCTGAATGATGCCGAGTCCACGCCCGTAAAGGCGGACGCCGGCGCGCAGTTGTCCAAGCTCACCGAGGCGGCAGCCGCCGGCGCGAAGAAGGTCGCGACCGGGGAGCAGACCTTCGCCACGTTGTACCACCAGGCCAGCGTCCAGCCCAGCCCGAACGGGACCTGTCCCCGAGTGGTGGACACCTCTGAGCCCGGCCCCGGCAGGGGCCGGGTAGGAGGGATCTCTTATGGTGATGAAGGTCTACTCGCC
>NZ_JBICYB010000082.1:0-7894 GCF_043200575.1 Streptomyces sp. NPDC048392 | reverse complement strand
CGGGCGGAAGTCGTCCGTGACGGCATCCTGCCCGCTACACTCCCACCGCTCCACGTTCCCCCAGGTCAAGCCACGAAGTACTGCTGGAGTACTAGCGGCTCGGCAAGACCGTCCTGATCGTTTGGCATGTTCCGAAACGGAGGAAATCCCATGAGCAACTCCTTCTCGAACATCAAGCAGTCGCACGTGTTCTTCGACGACTCCCCCGGGCTCAAGAACTACTACGAGGACTGGGCGGCCCGGTACGACGTCGACCTGGCGGACCAGAAGTGGGTGGCACCGCGTGTCGCGGCCAACTTCGTCCACCTGCTCGCGTCCGCCTACGGCTCGCCGAACGCGACCGTGTTCGACGCCGGCTGCGGCACGGGTCTGGTCGGCAGCGTCCTGCGGACACTGGGCGACTACGTCATCGACGGCGTCGACCTGTCCGAGAACATGGCTGCCGAGGCGGTCAAGACCAACGCCTACCGGAAGGTCTACGGCGGCGTGGACCTCTCGGTGCCGCAGCGGGACGAGCGTCTGGACCTGTACGACATCGTGGTCAGCAGTGGAGTGTTCACGCTCGGCCACGTGCGTCCGACGGCCCTGTTCACGCTCATCGAGTACGCCCGGCCCGGTGGCCTGATCCTGGTCTCCACCCGCGGCAGCTATGCCACGGAGACCGGCTTCGAGGACTTCGCCCTGTCGGCCGAGGTCCGTGATCGGGCCGCTTTGGAGTCCAAGCTGAGGAACGCCAGCTACATCGCGGAAGAGCGGGCCGACTACTGGGTGTTCCGCAAGGCCGGGCCGACGCGCTGACGCGGGATACGCACCGCTGCTTCCGTCCGGGGCAGGCCGCACACCGGTGCCTGCCGGAGTTCCGTGGTTCCCAGCCCGGTGCGGGCGCCAACCCGCCCGCACCGGGCCGCGCGTCCACCGCCGGGGTCGCGTCGGAGGGGCCACGCCGACAGCGCGGTCCGCGTACCCCAGCCCGCCCCTCCTCACGTGTTCACTCACCACCGCTTGGAGTGTCATGTCCCGCCGCCTGTTCACCTCCGAATCCGTGACCGAAGGCCATCCCGACAAGATCGCCGATCAGCTCAGTGACACAGTCCTCGACGCGCTGCTCCGCGCGGACCCCGCCTCCCGCGTCGCGGTCGAAACCCTGATCGCCACCGGTCAGGTCCATGTCGCGGGCGAGGTGACGACGACCGCGTACGTCGACATCGCCACGCTCGTACGCCAGAAGATCCTCGACATCGGGTACGACTCGTCGGCCAAGGGCTTCGACGGAGCCTCGTGCGGGGTGTCGGTGTCGATCGGGGCGCAGTCCCCGGACATCGCGCAGGGCGTCGACACCGCGTACGAGAGCCGGGTCGAGGGCGACGACGACGCGCTGGACCGGCAGGGCGCCGGTGACCAGGGCCTGATGTTCGGCTACGCCTGCGACGAGACCCCGACGCTGATGCCGCTGCCTGCCGAACTGGCCAACCGCCTGTCGCGTCGGCTGACGAAGGTCCGCAAGGACGGTACGGTCCCCTACCTTCGCCCCGACGGCAAGACGCAGGTCACCATCGAGTACCTGGGCAGCCGGCCGCTCCGGCTGGACACTGTCGTCGTCTCCTCGCAGCACGCGCGCGACATCGACCTCGACGAGCTGCTCGCCCCCGACATCCGCCGGCATGTCGTCGAGCCCGTCCTGGCGGGGCTCGACGAGGACGGCATCAAACTGGAGACAGAGAGCTACCGCCTCCTGGTCAACCCGACGGGCCGTTTCGAGATCGGCGGCCCGATGGGCGACGCCGGCCTGACCGGCCGCAAGATCATCATCGACACCTACGGCGGCATGGCCCGCCACGGCGGCGGTGCCTTCTCCGGCAAGGACCCCTCCAAGGTCGACCGGTCCGCCGCGTACGCGATGCGCTGGGTCGCCAAGAACGTCGTCGCCGCCGGCCTCGCCACGCGCTGCGAGGTCCAGGTCGCCTACGCCATCGGCAAGGCCGCGCCGGTCGGCCTGTTCGTGGAGACCTTCGGCACCAGCACCGTCGCCGTCGAGAAGATCGAGGAGGCCATCACCACGGTCTTCGACCTTCGTCCGGCCGCGATCACCCGCGACCTCGACCTGCTCCGCCCGATCTACGCCCAGACAGCGGTTTACGGCCACTTCGGGCGTGAACTCCCGGACTTCACCTGGGAACGCACCAACCGGTCCGACGCGCTGCGCAAGGCCGCGAGGGGCTGACAACAGGGCGTCTGCTTCCCGCCCACCAGCCGGCGGTGCGCGGCCCCTCCCCCGGACCGTGCACCGCCTCTCTCGTGGCGCCGCCCCGGAGCCGCTTGCTCTCCGACCCTGGTCCCAGCATTCAAGGAGTACTCCGTGCGTATCGTCGTGACCGGATCGATAGCGACCGACCATCTGATGACGTTCCCCGGACGTTTCACCGATCAGCTGATCAAGGACCGGCTGGAACGGGTCTCCCTTTCGTTCCTCGCCGACCGGCTCGAGGTGCACCGCGGCGGTATCGCCGCCAACATCACCTTCGGTCTGGGTCTGCTGGGCCTCTCCCCGGTCCTCGTCGGCGCGGCCGGTGTGGACTTCGCCGAATACGAGACCTGGCTGCGCGAGCACGGTGTCGACACATCCGCCGTGCGGATCAGCGACCGCCTGCACACGGCGCGGTTCGTGTGCACCACCGACGAGGACCAGAACCAGATAGCCACCTTCTACGCCGGCGCCATGGCCGAGGCGTCCCGGATCGACCTCGCGTCGGTCGCCGCACGCCTCGACGGGCCGTCGCTCGTCCTGGTGGGCGCCGACGACCCCACCGCCATGCTCCGGCACACCGACACCGCCCGACGCCTCGGCATGGCCGTCGCCGCCGACCCCTCGCAGCAGCTCGCCCGCCTCGACCGAGAGCAGGCCCGTCGGCTGATCGAAGGGGCGCAGTGGCTGTTCACCAACGAGTACGAGGCCTCGCTGCTGATGGAACGCACCGGCTGGACGGAGCGGTACCTGCTCGACCAGGTCGGGACCTGGGTCACCACGCTGGGTGCCGAGGGAGTGTCCCTGGCTCTCTCCGGCACGCCCCGGCTGCATGTACCGGCCGTCCCCACGACCGGGGTCGCGGACCCCACCGGTGCCGGTGACGCCTTCCGGGCCGGCTTCCTCGCCGGCATCGCGTGGCAATGGCCGCATGAGCGGGCGGCCCAGCTGGGCTGCGCCCTCGCCACCACCGTGCTGGAGTCGGTCGGCACCCAGGAGTACAAGCTGCTGGCCACGGACCTGATCGCGCGCGTGGCCCAGGCGTACGGCCAGGAAGCGGCCCGCGCGGTCGAGCCACGGCTGGCGGAGGTGTCGTGACGCGGGAAGGCAGCGCGGTGCGCGACCTCCTCGACCGGGACCCGCCCTGCTTCTCCTTCGAGTTCTTCCCTCCGAAGACCGACGCCGGGGCACGGGCCCTGTGGCGGGCCATCCGCCGAGTGGAGGCACTGGCTCCAGCCTTCGTGTCGGTCACCTATGGAGCCGGCGGGTCCTCCAGAGGCCGAACCGTCGAGGTGACGAAACGGATCACGGCCGAGACGACGCTACGCCCCATCGCCCACCTCACCGCGGTGGGCCACTCGGTGACCGAGCTGCGGCACATCATCGGCCAGTACGCGGACGCCGGCGTCCGGGACGTCCTCGTCCTGCGCGGCGACCCGCCCGGAGGCCCGGGAGCACCGTGGACAGCACACCCCGACGGCTTCAGCCATGCCGTGGATCTTCTGTCCCTGGTGCGGCGGTCGGGCGACTTCGGGATCGGCGTCGCGGCGTTTCCCGAACGCCACCCCCGCTCGCCGGACTGGGAGAGCGACATCCGGCACTTCGTCGCCAAGTGCCGGGCCGGCGCGGACTACGCCATCACGCAGATGTTCTTCCACGTCGAGGACTACCTGCGGCTGCGCGACCGGGTCGCCGCGGCCGGCTGCGACACACCCATCATCCCCGCAATCATGCCCGCCACTGACATCCGCCAAGTCGGCCGCTTCGCCCAGCTCTCCGGCGCCTCCTTCCCGGACGGCCTCGCCCACCGCCTGGACCAGGCGCGCCACGGTCCGGCCGCCGGACACCGAATCGGTGTCGACCACGCCACCACGATGGCTGAGCGGCTCCTGGCCGAGGGAGCACCCGGACTGCACTGCATCACCCTCAACCGGCCCGCCGCCGTTCTCGACATCCACCGTAATCTCCAGACCGCAAGGAGCCCCAGTGTCCGCTGACTTCACAAACTCCAAGGTCGCCGATCTCTCCCTGGCCGCGTTCGGCCGCAAGGAGATCACCTTTGCCGAGCACGAGATGCCGGGCCTGATGTCGATCCGCAGGGACTACGCGGACGCCCCGGACGAGTGCAAGTAACCATACAGGTGGGTATAGTCTCTGTACGGCCGGAACCGCACTGCGCTCATCAGCCAAGACGTTCGGAGACGCCCGCATGAGGACACTGATGCAACTCGGATGGAATCTCCTGCGCGACTTCACATACGGGATCAACGCGGGACACGCGGTAAGGCATCGCGTACCGGTGCCTGCCCCCAGGCCTTGCCGACGAGCCGGCGCACGGTGACCAGCGCGGCCCAGACCGCGTGAGGCCGCCGGAAACGAAGGCGGGGGTTTCGTCCTGGCAGGCCCGGGCCAACGACAGAAACGATTTTGTCCTACGAAAGCAACGGGTTGATTCTTTACGGCTTCACCTGTTGAGGAACACCTTCCGGCATGCGGCCGACCCGCCAGGACTGGGACAAGATCGCCAAGACGCTCAAGCCCGTCTGCACAGCCACGAACGAGGCCGCCGCGACCGCGCGGTTCAGCGAGTTTCAGGAAGTCCGGGGCAAGGAGTATCCGGCGGTCATCCGGCTCTGGGAGAACGCCTGGGCCGAGTTCGTGCCCTTCCTCTCCTTCGACGTCGAGATTGACAAGTCATCTGCTCGACGAACGCCATCGAGTCCGTCAACGCCCCGCATCAGCAAGGCCGTCCGCGCCCGCGGACACTTCCCCAACGAAACCTCGGCCCTCGTCCCGCCCTGCACCGCAGCACGATGCTCACCCGCAGCGCCAGGAACTGCGCGGTCTTCGCTTGCCGCGCCCAGCGCGTCAGCTCCGCGCACTCAGCCTCGGTGAGGACCAGGTCCGGCTTGCGCCGGCCCGGTGGGATGAAGGGCGCGGCGACCTTGCACAAGACGAGGCCGCCGCGTCCGCATGAGTCGGGCCGGGCCGTGGTCGGCTCCATGGTCGGGACGACCACGGCGGCCCCGCGATGACGTAACAGGTGCTCAGGCAAGAGCCTGGAGGCCGATGGGCCACAGCAGCGTGGTGGCCGCCCAGGTGAAGCCTGCGCCGAAGGAAGTCACGACGACTCGTTGCCTGCCTTCCAGCTGCCCGTCGATCGCGGCGTGGCTCAGCAGCAGGGGGATGGAAGCCGCAGAAGTATTGCCGACGCGGGCGATGTTGGACGGTACGCACTCGGCCGAAATCTCCAGAGCGTCGGCCACTGCCGCGCTGATGCGTGCGTTCGCTTGGTGGACGATCAGCCTGTCAATGTCCTGCGCGGCCCAACCTGCTGCGGCGGCTGTCTCTCGAGTCACGTGAGTGATACGGCGCACCGCGTGACGGAGTACGCTCTTTCCATCCATCTGTACGTAGAGGTTCTCCAGGTCGGCGGCGGTACGCGCGGGGCTGCGGGAACCGCCGCCGGGGATGCAGATGGCATCCGCGTGCTCGCGGTCGCTCCCCCATGCGGGCGGTCCGAGGGTTCCGGATTCGCCGGAGTGTCCGGCCGTGAGCACGACCGCACCCGCTCCGTCGCCGAAGATCGGCGCGGTGGAACGGTCGGCGGGGTCGATGACGGCCGACATCTTCTCAGCCCCGATGACCAGTACAGTGCCGGCGGTTCCCGCGTGGATGAGCCCCGCTGCGACAGTCGTTGCGTAGACGAATCCCGAGCATCCTGCACCGAGGTCGAAGGCGGGCACTTGGCGCAGGCCGAGTCGGTGGGCCACCACCGGTGCGGTACCCGGCACGTGGTGGTCCGGAGTGGCGGTGGCCAGGATGACGGCGTCGACGTGCTCGACCTCCGCCGATCTCATTGCCCGGAGTCCTGCCTCCACGGCCAGGTCACTGGTGGCAGTCGCCGGATCGGCGATGTGTCGCTCGGCGATACCGATACGGGTGCGGATCCATTCATCTGTCGTGTCCAGGCGTGCTGCAAGGTCGGCGTTGTCTACCTTCCGTGGGGGCAGGTAGGACCCCAGGCCGATCAGCCGCGCGGCGGGCGCCGGCGACGGGGGCACGGCTTTACGTGCAAAGATCAACGGTTTGTCTTCTCTGTGCTTGCTTGTCGGCGTCACCGTCAACGGGGGTGTCTTCGGGAGGGGTGGACTGACCGCCTGCTCGTTGTGATCCCGCTGTCCCTGGCGTGCTGGCCCTCCGGCCGGTGTTGGCCGACGCTGTTGACTGGGGGTCGGGGCGCGACTAGGCCTCGGGCCCCGCGTGGGATCGGTCTTTCCGGGGGCGGGGACTCCGCTCTTGCGGACTCACGCGGTCGGGGGATGCTGCTGCCTGTTGAGCTACGAGGCTGACCAGTTCGTCCATGGTGGTCGGCTTCGCCAGCTCGTCTTCGGTGATCACGACGCCGAGGCGCTCTTCGAGAATCATGGACAGCTCGGTCACGGCCAGGGAGTCGATACCGGCTTCTTCCTGCGTCGCCTGACGCGTGATCGACTCGGCCGGCAGGTTGCCCTGCTGGACCAGGACGCCTTTGATGAAGTCGAAATCGATGACGACTGCGGTGTCACGGGCAGCGTCAGGTGCGGGGCGCGCCACGTCGGCGGGGCGCGCTTGCTTCGGTCGGTTGCCCGCGTGCGGGTCGGCGTCCGAGCGCGGAAGCTCGCTCACGGCGTCCTGGAACAGAAGGGCCAGCTCGTTCAGGCCGGGCAGAGCGGCGTCGGTGACGAAGCAGATGCTGGTCGTTCCGTTGTAGCTGCAGGCCACGATCGACGCCGGCTGGTGCCGGGGAAGCCAGGTGAAGGGCTGGAGCCGGGTGACGAGGTCCTGTCTGTAGCGCAGCGGCCGGTGGATGGCGAGGTAGGAGGTGCTGATGGTGGCCCGGTCGGGTGTGGTGAGCCGGGTCGCCAGAGCGTGGAAGGCACGTGCGGGGACGACGTCCATCACGGAACGCATGGCCTTGTGGCGGGCCGGGTCTTTCGTGGTGCGGGTGGCGGCGATGACGTGATCGAGGCGGCCTTCAGCTGTCGGTTCGTGGCAGGGCAGGGGCGCCGGTGCGAAGGTGAAGAAGTTCCCCGGTCGGTCGTGTTCCTCGGCACGGCGCAGGTTGACCATCTTGATCGCTGGGAGCGGCCTGTCGGCGCCGCGGGGCCAGGACTGTGCCGCCCACGTGCGCAGGGCTCCGCTGAGGGCGGCCAGGAAGCCGTCGTTCGTGTCGCCGCCGCGGGTGATGGCGGCTTGCCTCAGCCGCTGGGTGGGGACATCCGCCCAGTCGATGTCGCGGTGGCCGGTGAGGGGCAGCCCGGTGTCGTTCCAGGCGTTGTTGGCAGCACTTGCGGTCAGCATGCCGCGCATGGTGCTCAGGTAGGCTCCGGCGCCTGCCCGGGGCGCTGGGTGCGTCGTGGGCGGTGATGCGGTGCCGAACAGAGCGGTCAGGGTACCGATCAGGCCCATGCCGTCCTGGGTGCTGTGGTGCGCTCGCAGGCAGATGGCATAACGCCCCGGGGCGTACCCGGCCAGCAGCCAGATGTCCCACAGCGGGCCCGCGTCGGGCAAGGGGTGAGGTTCCCCCGCAGTGCGGGAGTGGCTGACTAGCTGGTCAGAGCGGGTTGACGTGGTTTCAGGTTCACTTGTTCGGTCGCTGCCTGGTCGGCG
>NZ_JBICYB010000081.1:0-8413 GCF_043200575.1 Streptomyces sp. NPDC048392 | reverse complement strand
GCGCGACGGCGCAGCTCAAGCGGATAACGGGAAGGTCGTGCCATGACTCGATCCTTTCATGAAATCGAGTCTCTACTGGAACCGGTGCGGTTCAGCTCGACGACGTAGCGGAGCTTGCCCAGGCCCTTGATGTTCGGGGCACCCTTGAGGGAGATGACCGGCAGGATCCTGCGGCGCCGCAGTTCCAGGCGTACGGCCTTCGAGTCGTATGCCTTGTCGCCCAGGACAGACTCGGGGCGCCGTCGCGGTCGGCCGGGCCGGCCAGCGACGGGCGGGATGCCATCGACCAGATTGAGGGTCTGGGTGATGTCGTTGACGTTCGCCGCGGTGGTGATGACTTTGAGTGGGGTGCCGCGTCCGTCGCAGATCAGGTGGTGTTTGCTGCCCGTCTTGCGCCGGTCGACCGGCGACGGACCGGTGTCGGCGCCCCCTTTTTCGCGCGGATGTGGGAACCATCCACGCAGGCCCGTGACCAGTCGAGTTCGCCGACCGCGTTCAGCTCTGCGAGCAGGACCTGGTGCAACCGGTCGAAGACCCCCGCCCCCTGCCACCGGTCCAGACGCCGCCAGCACGTCTGACCCGAGCCGAACCCCAGCTCCAGCGGTAGGAGTTGCCACGCTATGCCGTTGTAGAGGACGAACAGGATGCCCTGGAGGCAGAGCCGGTCCGGCACCGGTCTCGGCCCCGGCGACCGCTCCGGCCAAGGCGGCAGGAGCGGCTCAATCAGCGCCCACAAGTCGTCGTCCACGATCCACGGCCGAGTACTCACACCATCACGAACGGCCGAATCGTCACACCGGTCACGGCCAACCAGCACGTTTCACCAAGATCGTGTTACGAGCTCTTAGCTTCGGGCCGCCCATGGCCAACACAATTCTGTCCCGCATCGAACTTGCCAAGCGGCGATGCGATGTTGACGACCTCGTTGCCATCGCGGGTGCCCGGTGTCGCCCCTCGTCCTCCTCCAGGCACCGGACGTCGCCTGAGGCCCCCACTCATTCGCCTCCCGACTTCCCGATTAGGAGCCGCCCTCTTGCGCCGACCCACGCCCGCGCCCGCCCCCCACAGGTCCTCCGACGCCCCTCCGCCCCGCCTCTACCGTCCCGAGGAGATCGCAGACGCTCTCGGGTGCTCGGCCTGGTGGGTCAAGGACCGAGCGCGACGGCGCCTGATACCGCACACCCGGGTTGGCCGTGCCTACCGCTTCACCGCCGACCATCTCGCCGAGATCATCCGTCTCTACGAGGAGCGGCCGACCCAGCCTGCGCAGACTGCCGCACGGGCAACCGAACCGCTCTCCGAGCTCCGTGCGCAGACCGACTCCGCACAACCGCGCCGCCCCGTCATTGCTCCGGCGACTCGCCTGCAGGCCCGCCCGCCGCGCCGACAGCAGCAGTACGGCGCTGTCGCGTGACCCGATGGAATCTGCCGTAGACGATGACAACGAAGAGGGAGACAGCAGGACGTGGGTTTCGCGGAGAAGCGCGGAAACTACTGGCGCGGCCGGTACAAGGTCGCGCCTGGCAAGCACAACACGGTCGTCGACGAATACGGTAAGGCGATCAGGTTCGCCACCAAGGGCGAGGCTCAACGGGCAGCGGCCGAGGCCGAGAACAAGTTCCGTCGTGGCGACTGGCGCGACCCCGCACTCGGCCAGGAGACCTTCGGCGAGTACGCGAACCGCTGGTACGAGGCCCAGGACCTGGCCGCCTCCACCATGCAGAACTACAAGCGCCACATCGAGGAGCACCTGCTCCCCGACTTCGAGGACAAGGCGCTCGTCGGTATCCTGCGCACGGACGTCGACCTGTGGGAGAAGAAGGAGAAGGCCCTCTACGCGGCCTCCAGCGTCAAGACCTGGCGCTCGACGCTCCACCTGATCCTTGAAGACGCGATCGACGAGGGCCTGATCACCTCCAACCCGGCCACGCGCCGGCGCGGGCGCGGCAAGCGCGCCGGCCGCTCCCGAGACCGCGGCCCGGAGAAGGTCGTCACCGACCCGCTCGGCATCTTGCTGACCGCCGAACGGGCCGCCCTGCTCTCCGGCCGCGACGACGAGTTCGTCGCCGTGGTCCTCAAGGGCTACACCGGCATGCGCTGGGGCGAAATCGTCGGCCTGGAAACCGAGTTCGCCCGCATCGGTGCTGTGCGCGTGGAGTGGCAGCTGTATGAACTCGACACGGGCGAGCTAGTGCGCTGCCCGCCCAAGGACGACAGCTACCGCACCCTCGACGCGATGGACTGGCTGTCAGCTCTGGTCGCCAACCACATCGCCCGTACGAAGCCCGCGCCCTGTCCGTGCCACGGCAAGACCTATGTCTTCCGAGGGCAGGGAGCGGCCCGCACCGGCGGCCACCAGGGCCCGAAGCTCGTCGACGTCGCACGCCGAGCCGGAGTCTCCACGGGCACCGTGTCCAACATCCTCAACCACCCCGACCGCGTCACCGAAGCCACACGAGTGAAGGTGGAGCAAGCCGTCGCGGACCTCGGGTTCGTGCGGGGTGGCGTCGTATCGGAGCACGCCGCCCATTGGCGCAGGAACGGTTTTGCGACCTGGCTGTTCACTCCGGCGGTCTCCGGCTGGTACCCGAAGAAGGCACCGCAAGAGCCACGGCCTGTGCCGGTGCTCGGCGAGTCCTGGCCCGGCGTCCCGACAAGAGGGCGGGGCGCCAGCGAACGGGCAGACGCCTGCTGGCTCTCCATCGCCAAGGGCCTCACGCCCCACGGCCTTCGCCACACCCACCGGACCGTGATGGAGGACCTTGGCACGGAGAAGGTCCTTATGGACGAACGCATGGGCCACATCGACGGCTCCGTGTCGGCGCGGTACGCCCACGTCACCCCTGGCATGCGCAAGCGCCTTATGCACGGGCTGACCGAGCAATGGCAGGCAGCACTCGACGCTCGACTGGCTATGTGCCCCACATCGCCGGTGTGCATGCTCAACGAACTTCTGCGCTCGCGAAGGCTCGCTCTCCATAGCGTTGCCTAGGTGGGTTGGGCCCGGTGCCGAAGGCTCACAGTGCTGCCGGGCCCACCCGTCTCAAGTCCGAGGCGAAGGAGTCCCTCGTCAGCCCTCTGAAGTGTGCGGAGTACCGTTGGAAGCGATTCACTGATCAGGGCGCAGTGCTTCGCAGATCGCCTTCTGGACGGCTCGCCCGCTGCTTGAAGGCAACTACCTGTCCATCGGCTCTTGGTCGGCCGGAGCGTGTAGCCAAGGTGTTTGCGACCGGCTGTGGAGCGATGGACCGCAGGATCGTAGGCTGGATCGCCAGCTGGTCTGACGCGCGTAGATACGGTTTGTCCCCGTACTGTCGCTGTAGGAGGCTCCAGAGGAGCAGGGGGGCCTCCTGCCCTACCGACACGGGCTCCTCCTTGCGCCAGCCACGCTGAGTCAGCTGCACGTAGAGCGATCGCTTGCGGCTGTCGTCGATGTGCCCAACTGCGGCACCGCGAAGGATCAGGGCCTGCATCGACACACCCCATGTCTGCTTCCGGCGAGCGAAGCCTTCCAGGGTTAGACGGTCCGTGATCTCCTCTCGGGCTCTTTCATAGGGGACAAGCAGGGCGCCCGCGAATCGGTTTGCTTCACCCTCGGGATCTGCTGCGCGTGGCCTGAAGGTGTGGAGTACGAGGTGACCGAGTTCATGAGCCAGGGTGAACCGGTCCCGGTCGCCCTGTGCGCCGGGAAAGTACGCGATCAGTGCGGTCTCCCCGATACCGGCCCAGTATGAAACGCCGAAGTGCTTGTTCGTCGGGCTGACGGAGTCGCCCGTTGGATCGGGCAGCACGATGGGTGCAACCGCAATACCAGCGCGCTCAAGCGCACGCGTGAGGTGAGGGATGGGCTTGTCTGGGGCCAGGCGCAGGGCCTCGCGGGTCTGGGCTGCCAGTTCCTCGACGTCGCTTTGCGATAGCTCCGGTGCGCTGGCGAACGGGAGTGGCGGTGCCGGGTAGCCGGCCTTGTTGATGATCTCCTCTGTCACACGGAAGCTTTCGCCGTAGAACGCGCTGATCCGGCGTGTGACAGTCCGGCTCGCAGTTGCCATCTTGCGAAAGCGCAACGAGTCCAGTGGCACGGAGGAAGGCTGCGCGTAGAAGAAGCTCATCGGCGTATCGGTGGCTTCAGCGATCACGCGCAACCGGTCCTCGGCTGGCTCGCGCGCCCCTGTCTCAACCTGCGATGTCCAGCTTTGGCTGATTCCTGTCAGGCGGTGGAGGTCGGCACCGGTGAGCCCGAGGAGGTCACGGAGTGTCCGCAGCCGCTCACCAGGGGAAGCCTCCAGTGCCGTCGGCATCGTTCGTCTCCTCATCCGGAAGTTCGAGTTCTAGACCTTCATCTTGCGGCTCGAAGTGAAGGTCCCGCAGGTCGGACGCAGTGGCGAGCAGCGGAAAATCAAGATCGACAAGTTGTTCTTTGCCGAACCTCCACGTTCCGATGGTCCGTACTACCCGGAACAACGGCGCTCCCTCGGCATCGATACGCCAGAGGATAAGCAGGTCGTTGTCTTCCGGCCCCATCAGGGTCGGCTGGCCGAACTTCGTCAGGGGGCGGTTCTGGTAGAAGGCTCGCCGCTGACGGTTTGGCCCTGGGGCCGGGACGTGATCGTCCCTGAAGCCATGCAGCAGTCGGGTGCAGTACTCACCGTTCGTAAGCCACAGCTCACCGTTCCGGCGGTGGTTGCCGCTGAGCTTCCAGTCGCCGAGTCTGGCCGCCGCTGAGCCGAGGCGGTAGTGGACGAAGGCGCGGGTCATATGCGTGCGGATCCAGCCGTAGCTGTGGCCATTCATCTCGGGCACCTGAGTCCGCTGGTGCTGAACAGCCCACGCGAAGGCATCGTGAAGGGGTTCGCAGAGCTGCGCGGTGGCGTCGCGGATGTGCGCGACCTCATCCTTAATCACGTCCGTGAAAATATCACGGAAAAAGTTAAGGGTGTGGGTGGGTGACCATCAAAGATGCTGTCGCGCCAAAGGTTTGATGGCCACTCAGTAGCGGTCTGGGACGCGCGTAAGCACTGTCCTGCTGCATGGACCTCGACCACGTGGAACTGATCAGGAGGACAGGGACGAGGCCGAACTCCGCTGAGGTCCAGCTCGCCCGCTTGTAGGAGGAGGCTCCTGAGTCGGCCGCACGTGCCGTGGGGGAGACCTGGCGAACGCGTTGAGTAGGGCATAGCGGCAGCGCCGGGTTGTCACCTGCCTGCTATGCGAGTTGACCCCACTGTGAGGGAGGCCGGGGTGAGACCTTCAACGCCTGGTGGCCACTAGCACGCCGGTCTGACAATCGGGCCCCAAGGTCAGGCGATTCCGGTCGTTCGCCCGCTGGGGCGTGGGCTGATGGCGGCGTACCAGCGCGGACTGGGGCACACGACCTGACCAGTGCTTGAAGGACTGACTCGGTGGCCCGCGTGTGCCGACGTTTGGCGAGATTACGCCGGTCACTGCCAGATGAATCGTGATCTGCCCCGATTCTTGGGCGGGGCGCGGGGGCGCTCTCAACAACAACAGGCCATGGGGAGGAGATTCGGGTGGACAAGGACGAGGAGCTCATCTCGGCAGTGGGGGCACTGCTGTCGGATCCGCGGACGGATCCGGGCATCTGCGTCGAGACCGTTGGGCAGGCCGCTCGCGCGGTGGGGCTCCTCGAAGAGGGCCTTCGGAGTGGCCCTGGCGTCTTCCGGCTGATGGCCGAGGGAGGGCAAAAGGGCGCAGAAACTCTGTCATCGGATCGGCTGCAAGTCTTGTCCGAGATGGTGCAGAACGCTGACGACATGGGGGCTAGCCAGGTTCGGTTCATTTGGCGCCCCGAGGAGCTGTTGATCGCCCACGACGGCAGGGGCGTGCGACTGGCCGACATTCTGTTGCTCGGCTTGCCCTGGCTCAGTGGAAAGACCTCCGACGCGGAGGCCACCGGACGGTTCGGTATCGGGCTGGCGACGCTGCGTGCTCTCGCCACCACCTGGGAGGTGCACTGCCACCCCTTCCACGTCAGGTTCGCCGACTTGTCGATGCAGCCGGTCGAGGCACTGCAGGTACCAGAGCGGCTCGTGGGGCCAGAGTGGACGGTCTTCCGCATCCCTCTGGCTCCCGGCGTACTCCCAGCCTCAAACCTCTTCGCCTGGTTCGAGACATGGAACGACAGCTCTCTGCTCTTCCTCCGGAACGTACGGGAGGTCGAAGCCGTTCAAGACTTCCTGGACGAGGAGAGCACCGACGACGAAACGCCGTCGGTCACGCTCAGGCTGAGCTGGGCGGAGATCGGCCGACAAAAGCTCAGCGTTGACGGCGTGGAAGCGGTCGTTCGGATCCGTGAAGCGCGGGCGACTGGTGGGGCGTTGTGGCGGGTGTACGACACCCAGGTAGCACCACGCGACGCGAGTACACGCCGACACAAAGCGGTTGGCGCTTCCATGCCGATCGCCGTCGCGCTGCCGCTAGATGGGCCGGAGACAGGGAGTGTGCACGCGGGACTACCGGTGACCGAGTTGAAGGTCGCGACTCGCGTGCACGCCCAGTTCGACCCCGTGGTCAGCCGCGAAGGATTCGCAGCCAGCCGATGGAACGAGGAGCTGGTACCACTCGTCGCGGACCTCTGGGCGGCCGCTGCCCTCGACGTACTCTGCAATGGCGAACCGTCTGCGTGGCACCTCATCCCGTTGCCCTCTCCCTCCGACCCCTCGCCACCCGCCCGGCTCCAGGACAGTATTCGCGCAGCGTTGGTCGACCGCTCCCGCACATGGTTGGCACCTCGGCTCTCGCTGCCCTGCTCGGATGGGACCGTAAAGTCGCTCTCCGAGCTCGCTGTCGAGGAGTCACGGCTGTCGGACGTGCTGGACGACGAGGACATCGCCCGGCTGGCTGGGCTGCCAGATACATTCCCGCGACCCGCACGCGACGGTGCAGGTCGGTGGCGCGATGTCCTCACCGATTGGCGCGGCAACGGCGCCGCGGACCTTGCTGCTGAGGTAGGGGTCAGAGACGCACTCAACTCACTCGACAACACTGAGTACGACGTCGCACAGACCATCCGCCTCACGGCTGTTGCCATCGAGGGAAGACTCGATTTCCTGCTGCGCAGTCGGCCGTGTGTCATTACAGCCGACGGTCGGCGTCTGCAGCCGATGGCAGTCGACGTCGCTTTCGCGGAACATCAGGATGCCGGGCCGCGCGGCACCGGACCGTTGGATGCGCTGGACGTCGTTGTTGACCTCCATCCCGCTTACGTGCGCGAATCCGAGTGGCCCAGTCGTGTACTCGACTGGCTGGGGGCGCAGGGCTGTCTGGTACGGCGGGACGACACCGCGGCCGTGCTGCGCCGTATCGACCAGATGGGACGCGCGGGCAGACGAATCGGTGGTGACGCCGGGTGCGGAATTGAGCAGCTCGTGGCTCTTCAAAGGGCCTTGGGTGAAGTGTCCAAGAAGGTGCGAGAGCGGCTCGGCGCCGGCATCGGGCAGGCCGTACTCCTCGACGGTTACGCGTACGAGTCCGATGGCAACGAGCAGCCGTGCCGGGTGCTGCCAGCTCACGCATATCTGCCGCAGACGCTGGAGACTGCCGACGGAGACCGTTTCGCCGTTGCTGCGGGGAAGACTCCCGGTATCAGATGGGTACACCGTTCCTATGCTCGTGCCCTTCTGTCCCAAGCCGAGTGCGGGCTGAGTCGTACGGGGTTCCTGCGTCTCCTGGGGGTGTCCGACACGCCGAGGTTGAAGGAGCCTCCGCCTGGCTTGGCAACCAAGAAGTACGCGACGGACTCCCGTATCGGCTTGGCGCGCGACTGCGGGCCGTCGCCATCCGCTCGCACGAGTGCGTTGCGTCGAATGGGTGCGCAGTTCACGCTGGATGACCGCATCAGTCCGGACCTGGATGCCGTGGTGCAGCACATCGTCGCTGAGCAGAACTCGGAGGAGCGCAGGCGTCGTACGGCAGCCCTGCTGCAGACGCTGGGCAGGCCCGGAATGATCACGTCATCCGAGCACACAAAAGTCCAGGTGGCTGACGCGTACCGCGGATGGAACGTGCACGGTCAGACGAGTGCTCTCTGGGTGTGGCGGCTTCGGGAGGTCGCCTGGTTGGAGGACACCAGCGGCAACCTCCTCCCTCCGCGACAAGTGCACTTGTGTACGCGTGACGCACGGGCGCTGTACGGGCAGGACGACCCGGGGTATTTGCACCCTGCGATCCAGGAGGCAGTGGCCAACCGGACCGATGTCCTGGCGGCTCTTGGGACGAACGGTAATCCCGACATCCCTCAGTTGATGAAGCGTCTGAAGGAGCTGCGGAAGCGCACTACGACCTCCGGCCCGGTGGACGACTCAGAAGCCGTATCTCAACCGATCTTGGAACGTGCAAGTCGAACGGAGTTCCTGGTCGGGTGATTTTGCGGTCGTACGCGCATGAAGGCAGGGCC
>NZ_JBICYB010000080.1:0-8607 GCF_043200575.1 Streptomyces sp. NPDC048392 | reverse complement strand
GGAGTGGTCCGCGGCGGAGCGGGTGCGTCGGGCGGGTGTGTCCTCGTTCGGGATCAGCGGCACCAACGCCCACCTCGTCCTCGAACAGGCCCCCGTGGAGACCAGGCCCGGAGCGGAGCGACGCGTCGAACTCCCGGTCGTGCCCTGGGTGATCTCCGGCCACCGCCACGACGCCCTGCGGGCGCAGGCCGGTCGTCTCGCGGCCTTCGTCGAGGCACGCCCGGACACCTCCGCCACAGAGATCGGCACGGCACTCGCGGCGGGTCGTGCGGTGCACGAGCACCGTGCGGTGGTGGCGGGTGCGTCGCGGGAGGAGTTGCTCGACGGGGTGCGGGCGGTGGCCCGGGGCGAGGGCGATGCCGGTGTGACTCATGTGGACGCGGATGTCGCACGGACGGTGTTCGTGTTCCCGGGGCAGGGGTCGCAGTGGGCGGGTATGGCGCTGGAGCTGCTGGGGGATGTTCCGGCTTTCGCCGAGCGGCTGGAGGAGTGTGCGGCGGCTCTGGACCCGTATATGGAGATGCCTCTCTTGGACGCGTTGGGCGACGGGGTGGCGTTGGAGCGGGTGGAGGTGGTGCAGCCCGCGCTGTGGGCGGTGATGGTGTCCCTGGCGCGGGTGTGGGAGTGGTTCGGGGTGCGTCCGGCCGCGGTGGTGGGTCATTCGCAGGGTGAGATCGCGGCTGCGGTGGTGGCGGGTGCGTTGAGTCTGGAGGACGGGGCGCGCGTGGTGGCGCTGCGCAGCCGGGCCATCGCCGCCGGACTCGCGGGCCACGGCGGCATGGCGTCGGTGGCAGCCTCCGAGAAGGACGTGCGGCGACTTCTGGACGGCATCACAGAGCCCGTGACCGTGGCCGCGGTCAACGGGCCGGCCACCACCGTCGTCTCCGGCACCCCCGAAGGGCTCGACGCGCTCAGGACCCGGTGCGAGCGCGACGGAGTGCGCTACCGCCGCATCCCCGTCGACTACGCCTCCCACTCGGCGCAGGTGGACGCCCTTGCCGACCGGATCCTCGCCGACCTCGCCCCGATCCGGGCGGGCCGCGCCCAGGTGCCGTTCTTCTCGACGGTCACCGGCGACTGGCTCGGCGACGACGTGCCGGACGCCGCCTACTGGGTGCGCAACCTCCGCCACCGGGTCCGCTTCGAAGAGGCCGTACGCGTCCTCGCCGCCACGGGTACGGGGGCGTTCGTGGAGTGCAGCGCGCACCCGGTGCTGACCGCGGCCGTGGAGGACACCCTCGAGGAAGTCGGTCACGAGGCCGCGGTGACGGGAACCCTGCGCCGCGACGACGGAGGGCCGCGACGCCTGTTCGCCTCGCTCGGCGAGGCCTTCGCACAGGGAGCGCCCGTGGACTGGGCGCGGGCGTTCGCCGCCGGTGACGCCACACGCGTCGATCTCCCCACCTACGCCTTCCAGCGCGAACGTTACTGGTGGGAGCCCGCCACGCCGCGCGGGCCCGCCGCCGCGCAGGACACCGCGCGGCCCGGCGACGACAGCGGCTTCTGGGAAGCGGTGCAGAGCGACGACCCCGAGACCCTCGCCGGGCTGCTCGACGTGGACGGCGACGCCCTGGCGGGTGTGCTGCCCGCTCTGCGGACCTGGCGCCGGCGCCGTACGGACCGGGCCACCGTCGACTCCTGGCGGTACCACGTGCGCTGGGCTCCCACCGTGCTGCCCGCCGCCCCGGTCCTGACCGGGACGTGGCTGCTGGCGGTCCCCGCCGACTCCGTCGCGGCGGCCGACTGCGCCGACACGGTCGCCGCCGCCGTGCGCGACCACGGGGGTGACGTCACCACACTCACCCTGCGCGGGGACGCCACCCGCGACGACATCGCGGACCTGCTGCCCGAGGGAACGTTCGCGGGTGTGCTGTCCCTGCTGAGCGTCGTCGACGGCGGCGCCGAGGAGGGGGTCGAGCGCACCGGACTCACCACCACCGCCGCCCTGTTCCAGGCGCTCGGCGGGGTCGAGTCCTGCGGCCCCCTGTGGTGCCTGACCCGTGACGCGGTCACCGCCACCGCCCAGGACGCGCGGACCGTCCGCGACCACGCCGCCGCCCAGCGGATGGTGTGGGGCTTCGGCAGGATCGCGGCCCTGGAACACCCCGAGCGGTTCGGCGGACTCGTCGATCTGCCCGCACGCCCCGACGGGCCCACGGGCCGCCTCCTCGCGGCGGTCCTGGCCGGCGACAGCGGCGAGGACCAGGTGGCTCTGCGCCCGTCCGGCGCGCTCGTCCGGCGCCTGCTCCGCACCGGCGCGGGCGGGACCCGGCCGGTGTGGCGCCCGCGCGGCACCGTCCTGGTGACCGGTGGTACCGGAGGTCTCGGCGCCCGGGTGGCCCGTCACCTCGCCGGGCGGGGCGCCGAGCACCTCCTGCTGGTCAGCCGGCGCGGCCCCGACGCGCCGGGCGCCGCCGAACTCCGCACCGAGCTGGAGAAGAGCGGCGTCGGCGTCACCCTCACCTCGTGCGACGTCGGGGACCGCGCGGCCCTCGCCGAGCTGCTCGCGACCGTGCCCGCCGACCGCCCCCTGACGGCGGTCGTGCACACCGCCGCAGTCCTGGACGACTCCGTCGTCGACGGCCTCACCCCCGACCGGATCGACCGGGTCCTGCGGGTCAAGGCCGACGGTGCCCGGCACCTGCACGAGCTGACCCAAGGCGCCGACCTGGACGCCTTCGTGCTCTTCTCCTCCCTCGCCGGCACGCTGGGCGCCTCCGGGCAGGGCAACTACGCCCCCGGGAACGCCTACTTGGACGCGCTCGCCGAGCAGCGGCACGCGCTGGGACTGCCCGCCACCTCCATCGCCTGGAGCATCTGGGACGAGCACGGCATGGCCACCGAGGGCGACATCGAGGCGACCGCCGGCCGCCACGGTCTGCCCGTGATGGACCCCGACCTGGCCGCCGCGGCCCTCGTCGCGGTGGCCGGCGACACCGAACCGACCGTCGTGATCGCGGATGTGGAGTGGGACAGGTTCCACGTGGCCTTCACCGCCACCCGCCCCAGCCCCTTCCTCTCCGACCTGCCCGAGGTCCGGCAGCTCACCACCGCGGCCGCCGCCGGGCCCGCCCCCGACGCGGCCCCGGGCGCCGACGGGCTCGCCGGGCGCATCACCGCACTGGGCGACCGGGCCGAACAGCAGGCCGCCCTGCTCTCCCTCGTCCGCGAACAGGCCGCCAAGGTCCTCGGCCACTCCGGCCCCGAGGCCGTCGATCCGACGACCGCCTACCGCGACCTCGGCTTCGACTCGGTCACCGCCGTCGAACTGCGCAACCGGTTGAACAAGGCGACCGGACTGCGGCTCCCCTCCACCCTCGTCTTCGACCACCCCACGGCCCGCGATCTCGCCGCCCATCTGCGGGACGAACTCGTCGGCGGTCGCGACCCGGAACCCGCCCCCGGCCCCGCCCCGGCGGACGACGACCGGATCGCCATCGTCGGCATGGGCTGCCGCTTCCCCGGAGACGTCCGTTCTCCGCAGCAGCTGTGGCAGCTACTGCGCGACGGGGGCGACGCCATCACCCCGTTCCCCGACGACCGGGGGTGGGACCTCGACACCCTCCGGGGGTCCGGCTCCGGCGAGCGGACCGGCACGTCGACCGCCCAGGAGGGCGGGTTCCTGCACGACGCGGGCGACTTCGACGCGGAGTTCTTCGGGATCTCGCCGCGTGAGGCGCTGGCGATGGACCCGCAGCAGCGGCTGCTCCTGGAGACCTCCTGGGAGGCGCTCGAACAGGCGGGCATCGACCCGACCGCTCTGCACGGCACCCGCGCGGCCGTGTTCACCGGCACCAACGGCGGCGACTACCTCGCCGTCGGCCCCGACGTCCCCGAGGAGACCGCCGGATACGTCGCCACGGGCAACACCGGCAGCGTCCTGTCCGGCCGCGTCGCCTACACCCTCGGACTGGAGGGCCCCGCCCTCACCGTCGACACCGCCTGCTCGGCCTCCCTCGTCGCCCTGCACCTGGCCGTGCGCTCGCTCCGCCAGGGCGAAAGCGATCTGGCCCTGGCCGGTGGCGTGACCGTCATGTCCACCCCGGGCATCTTCACCGAGTTCACCCGCCAGGGCGGCCTGGCCCCCGACGGGCGCAGCAAGGCGTTCGGAGCCGGCGCGGACGGCGCCGGGTTCGCCGAGGGCGTCGGCGTCCTCGTCGTCGAACGACTCTCGGACGCCCGTCGCAACGGCCACCAGGTCCTCGCGGTCGTGCGGGGCAGCGCGGTCAACCAGGACGGGGCGTCGAACGGCCTGTCCGCGCCCAGCGGCCCTGCCCAACAGCGCGTGATCCGGGCGGCGTTGACGGACGCCGGGCTCGACGGGGCCGACGTGGACGTGGTGGAGGCGCACGGTACGGGTACGAAGCTGGGTGACCCGATCGAGGCCGGTGCGCTGCTGGCCACGTACGGGCAGGGCAGGGACCCGGAACGGCCGCTGTGGCTGGGGTCGGTGAAGTCGAACATCGGGCACACCCAGGCCGCCGCCGGTGTCGCGGGCGTCATCAAGACCGTCCTCGCCCTGCGGCACGGCACCCTGCCGCCCACCCTGCACGCCGAGGAGCCCTCCGCACACGTCGACTGGTCCTCCGGCGCCGTGGCACTCCTCACCGCGCCACGCGACTGGCCCGAGACGGGACGGCCCCGGCGGGCCGGAGTCTCCTCGTTCGGAGTCAGCGGAACCAACGCCCACGTCATCCTGGAACAGGGACCGGACACCGGGACCCACGACGACGACCGCCCCGACGGCACCTTCGCACCCTGGACCCTGTCGGCGCGGTCCGACGCCGCCCTGCGCGAGCAGGCCCGGCGCCTGCTGGCGCCGGCCCAGGAGGCCACGGGGACCGCCCGGATCGGCGACATCGGCCACACCCTCGCGACCACACGCGCCGTACTCGACCACCGCGCGGTCGTCCTCGGCGCCGACGGCACCGGTCCGGCCGGTGTCCTGACCGACCTCGCGGAGGGCCGGCGGACACCCGGCATCGTCCGCGGCACAGCCACCCCCGCCGACGACCGCGTCGTCTTCGTGTTCCCGGGTCAGGGGTCGCAGTGGGTGGGTATGGCGCTGGAGCTGCTGGGGGATGTTCCGGTGTTCGCGGAGCGGCTGGAGGAGTGTGCGGCGGCGTTGCAGCCGTTCATGGGTGTTCCGTTGGTGGAGGCGTTGGGCGACGGGGTGGCGTTGGAGCGGGTGGAGGTGGTGCAGCCCGCGCTGTGGGCGGTGATGGTGTCGTTGGCGCGGGTGTGGGAGTGGTTCGGGGTGCGTCCGGCCGCGGTGGTGGGTCATTCGCAGGGTGAGATCGCGGCCGCGGTGGTGGCGGGTGCGTTGAGTCTGGAGGACGGGGCGCGCGTGGTGGCGCTGCGCAGCCGGGCCATCGCCGCCGGACTCGCCGGTCACGGCGGCATGGTGGCCGTGGAACAGCCCGTCGCCGAGGTGGAGGGGATCATCTCCTCCCGCGACGAGGAACTGACCGTCGCCGCCGTGAACAGCCCCGCCACCACGGTGGTCTCCGGCAGCACGGAGGCGCTAGACGGCCTGATGGATCAGTGCGTGAAGCGCGGGGTCCGGGCCCGCCGCGTTCCCGTCGACTACGCCTCCCACTGCGCCCAGGTCGAGACCATCCGCGCCCAGGTCGAGAAGGCGGTGGCCGACGTGGCGCCGCGGCCCACGCGGATACCGTTCTTCTCCACGGTGGCCGGAGGCGAGCTCGCCCACACGGAACTGGACGGCACCTACTGGTACCGCAATCTGCGGTCCACCGTCCGCTTCGAGGAGACCGTACGCGCCCTGCTCGACGCGGGATTCCGCAGGTTCGTCGAGGCGAGCGCCCACCCGGTGCTGACCACCGGCGTGCAGATCACCGCCGAGGACCACGGGACGGACGTGACCGTCACCGGCACACTGCGCCGCGACGACGGCGGCCGGCCGCGCCTGACGCGGTCGCTGGCCGAGGCGTTCGTCACCGGCGTGCCCGTGCGGTGGGCCCGCTGCTACGAAGGCAGCCCGGTCCGGCGGGCCGAGCTGCCCACGTACCCCTTCCAGCACAAGCGCTACTGGGTGGCGGACGGCGGCGCCGCCGGTCGCCGTACCCCCGTGCACCAGGACGGCGCGGAAGCCACCGGGCACGCCCTGCTCGGCGGCGCGGTGCCGCTGCCCGGGACCGGCGGGGCCCTGTTCACCGGGCGGCTGTCGCCGCGGGACCAGCCCTGGCTCCGCGACCACGCCGTACGCGGCCGCGTACTGGTGCCGGGCACGACCCTGCTGGACATGGTCCTGCGCGCCGGGGACGCCGTCGGCTGCGGCCGGGTGGAGGAACTGGTCCTCGAGACCCCGCTGCTCCTGGACACCTCCCGGCCGACACAGGTGCAGGTGCTGGTGGCGGGGGCCGCGGAGGACGGCAGCCGTACGGTGGACGTGCACGCCCGCGTCCAGGACCCCGCGTCCCAGGACACGGAGTGGGTACGGCACGCACGGGCGACGCTCGTGAGCGGCGCCGGGCACCAGGAACCCACGGGCTCCGAGAACTGGCCCCCGGCCGACGCACAGCCCGTGGACATCACCGGTCTCTACGAGCGGCTGCACGAGCAGGGCCTCACGTACGGGAAGCGGTTCCAGGGGCTCACACAGGTCTGGCGCGGGCCGCAGGGCGAGCTGTTCGCCGAAGTCACCGTGCCCGAGACGGACGTCACGGGCTTCGGCATCCACCCGGCGCTCCTCGACGCCGCCCTCCACGCCTGGCCTGCCTGCGCGGACGACGAGGCCATCGGGCGGCTGCCCTTCCTCTGGACCGGCGTCACCCTCCACGCCACCGGCGCGACGCGGCTGCGGGCCACGCTCGTACCGACCGCCGAGGGCGCCTACTCGGTACAGGCCACGGACAGCGCGGGGCTGCCCGTCCTGTCCGCCGACGGGCTCGTGACGCGTCCGCTCGACGAGGCGCGGCTCCCGGCTCCGCCCGAGGACGGCGTCGCCGCTGCCTACCGGGTCGCCTGGACCCGCGTACCGGCACCGGCCCAGGACGGCGAAGCGCCGCGGGTCGCGGTGCTCGGCGACACGGCCGGGGGGCTGCCCGGGACGGACCCGGCCCACGCCGGACACGCCGACCTGGAAGCACTGGAGGCACATCTGGCGGGCGGGGAGCTGCCGGCACCCGGTCACGTCCTGGTGGACCTGCGGACCGACGCGTCGCCGGGCATCGACGTGTCCCCGGACAGCGGGGAGAACATGGCCGCGGCCGCCGAGGGCACCACCCTTCGCGCGCTGGAGCTCGTGCAGGAGTGGCTGTCGAGCGGGTACTTCACACAGTCCCGGCTGGTCCTCGTCACCGGCGGCGCCGTACAGGCCCACGGCGGCGAACGCCTGGACCACCTCGCGGCCGCACCCGTATGGGGACTGGTGCGTTCGGCACAGACCGAGCACCCCGGGCGCTTCGTCCTCCTCGACGTCCTCGACAGGACCGACGCGACGCCCGACACGGTGCTGCGTGCCCTGGCCGGGGGCGAGCCCCAACTCGCCGTCCGCGGCGACGACGTCCTCGTTCCGCGGCTGGTGCGCGGCGAGGAACCGCCGACGCCGGAGCACCGGCCGGCCCCGGCGGGGGAGCGGGCGGAGCCGCTCCCGGCGCACGACGAGGAACCGGCCGGGGAACGGCGGCTCGCCCACGCCGGGAACGGCACCCTCGAAGGGATCGTCTGGGGCCCCTCGTGCGAGAACCAGGGCAGCCGCACGCTGGGCGAGCACGAGGTGCGCATCGCGATCCGGGCCGTCGGGCTCAACTTCCGTGACGTGCTGATCCCGCTGGGCATGTACCCGGACGCGGAGAACGCGCGGATGGGCAGTGAGGGTGCGGGCGTGGTCACCGGGATCGGCCCCGGTGTGACGGGTGTCGCGGTCGGTGACCGGGTCATGGGCGTCTGGCAGGACGGGTTCCGGTCCTGCGTCGTGGTGGATGAGCGGGTGGTGGTGCCGGTCCCGGAGGGGTGGTCGTTCGTTGAGGCCGCTTCGGTTCCGGTGGCGTTTGTGACGGCGTTCTACGCGTTGGTGGATGTGGCGGGTGTGCGGTCGGGCGAGACGGTGTTGGTGCATGCGGCCGCGGGTGGTGTGGGGATGGCTGCGGTGCAGTTGGCCCGGTGGCTGGGGGCTGAGGTGTGTGCGACGGCGAGTGAGTCGAAGTGGCCGGTGGTGCGGGGTCTGGGGGTGGCGGGGGAGCGTATTGCCTCGTCGCGGTCGGTGGGGTTCGCGGAGGTGTTCCGGTCGGGTGTGGATGTGGTGGTGGATTCGCTGGCGGGGGAGTTGGTGGACGCGTCGTTGGGGTTGGTGCGTCCGGGGGGCCGGTTCGTGGAACTGGGCAAGGCCGATGTGCGCGATCCGGGGAAGGTCGCCGCTGCCTACGACGGTGTGATGTACCGGGCGTTCGACCTCGCGGAGGTGGCGCCTGAGCGCCTGGGAGAGATGCTGCGCGAGGTGGTGGAACTGTTCGGGACCGGTGCGCTGGAGTTGCTGCCGAGGCAGGAATGGGACGTGCGGCGGGCGGGTGAGGCGTTCGCGTTGATGAGCCGTGCGCGGCATGTGGGCAAGCTGGTGTTGAGTGTGCCGTCGGCTCCTGTGGC
>NZ_JBICYB010000079.1:0-9639 GCF_043200575.1 Streptomyces sp. NPDC048392 | reverse complement strand
GCAGGCACCGATCGCCTACGAACAGCAGTCAGCTCCCCTGACATTTGCCGCATAACGAAACGAACAGGTGTCCACTCATCGGGGACAAGACCCCGCAGCGCGAGCGTCGCGTGCCGGGCCCGAAAGATCCGTTCCCGGATGGTTCGTCGGTGCTACGCGATGCAGGAGACACCAGAGTGGTGGGAAAACGCGCGGTGCGCACATTTCTTAGGTGATACCACTGGAGTGATGTCGGTTTCAGCAGGGGCAGTTGGGCCAGCAGGCCCGCGATCAATCGGGGAGGCAGAAGTGCTTGCGCAGTCGCCGCGACGCTGCGAACGGTGCAGCTGCCAACTGAGCCAGTACAACTCAGGAACCCTGTGCTCGGCTTGCCTTCGCTCGCACAGTCTGACCCCACCCGCTCCTTCCGTTCCAGAAAGCGTGTGGCGTAACGCCGATGTTCAACAAGCCCTAGCATCCTGGGACTTCAGCAAGGCAACCCGCCTGATCCGCCAGCATGGATCTCTGCGTCAGGAAGACGTTGCTCAACTAACCGGCCTCAGCCAGGCGTTCCTCTCCATGCTCGAAGCGGGGCGCCGACGCCTCACCAACATCGACAAGATCGTCGAGTTCCTTACCGGCCTCGGCGTCCCACCGGAGCTCGCTCCTCTCCCGCGCCCCGGCGTTCAACACGCTCCGGTCGTCGAAGCTGAGTGGGAAAGCCCGCTCGAGATCGCCAAGCGGCTGAACACCCTCACCTCGTCCCATGTGGATCCAGCGACGCTGTGCATACTGGAGCAGCAGATCACGGACATCGTGGATCGCTATGAACAAGAAGGTCCACACCAACTGGTGTCGGTCACGACCGAACTGCGCACGTACGTACAACCGTTGTTGGAGGGACAGCAGCCACCCAGGCAGCATGAAGCCCTATTCCGGCTGGCCGCGCAGGCCTCCGGACTCCTTGGCTACATGGCCGTGAACGCCGGACGCGAGACCTTGGCGGAAGCGTACTGCACAGAGGCCCACGCGCTCGCGGCCGAGATCGAGGACCAGGATCTGATGATGTGGGCCCTGGGCACTAGATCGTTGAGCGCCTACTACGCTGGGCGCTTCGCCGACGCCCTCACCTGGGCCGAGGCGGGCATAGACATCAATCCTCATAACCCCCAAGCCATTCGCCTCCTGGCCAACGGAAGCGCCCGTGCCCTGGGAAAACTCGGGGACGCCACGGGCGCCCAGCGCGCCCTCGCCCGGGCAGAGGAGCTCAGCGGACAGCATGCACTGCCAGACGGGCTCACCTCGTGCATCTCCTTCGCCCCCTACAGCTTGGCCCGGACCCTGGCCAACGCCGCCACCGCCCACGTTGCGCTCGGCAACACCCCCAAAGTCATTGAGTACGCCGAGCAGATCGACGGGCTCGTAGCGCAGTCCGACTCCGCCTGGAGCCAAGCCTTGGTCCGTCTCGATGTCGCCACCGCCCTGCTGACAGGGGCACGGCCTGAGGTCGAGCACGCCATGGTTCTCGGACAGCAGGTACTCGACGCCGGCGGTGGGCCACCGATCCGATCCGTGGTCCAGCGCGCCGGAGAACTCGCTGACCGCGCCACCCAGTGGCGAGACCTGCCGGCCGTACGCAACTACACGGAAGCCCTCCGCGTGTGGCGCTCCTCCCCGCTGACCCGCGCCGTGGCCGAATCTGCCAAGATGACACGCCCAGACTGACAGCCGCGAGCGAGAGGGGCCGCCAGTGCTCTTGACCGCCAGCCCCACCGCGTTTCCCGCCGCCCCTCCGCCCAGCACTGACGACCCCCACATCATCGCCGCACACGACTGGGCGGCCTTCGACACCGTCGATCAAATGAACAACCACTGGGACCGGCCAGGCTGGCATGCGTCCACACGCGCCTACTACTGGATGCTCACCTTCGCCGATGCCGCCGCCCTTACCGAGCAGACGCGAACCTGCCAGCAACGGCTCGTTTCCCTCGGCTTCGACCTCATCGACGAGGACGGGCTACATCTGACCCTGGGGCGGATCGGCCTAGCCAACGAGGTCAGCGAAGTCCAGCTTCACACGCTCCGTGCCCGAGCGTCGGCGCGCCTTCCAGATGCCTTCACCATCAGTGCAGTCCCGATGGCTGCCTCCCGCGGGGCCATCCGCTACAGCGTCGCCCCCTGGACCCCACTCATCAACCTCCACAGCGCCCTCTCGCTTACGGGCGATCAGTGCGGACTGCCGCTGAAGAAGCCGACCTCCGTGCTGCGCCCACACATCGGCATTGCCTACTGCAACCGCACCCTGGACGCGCACAAGGTGCGGGAGGCGATCCAGCCGCTGCGTGACCTACCCGCCATCACACTGCCGATCGGACAGGTCGAGCTGGTGGAACTAAGGCGCGAAGATCGCTCCTACCGATGGCGCACCCTCGCCATACTGCCCTTGCGCTGACGATCGAGACCCGATTGGGCGAGCGACTCCGATCTTGCACAAGCAGGTAGTGATTAGACGTCACCGCCGAACTCTTCGGTGGTGACGCCTGATACCAGGGACAGTTGAGGCTCACGAGGCGGTGCTCAGCAGCGCGTCTCGTCGCCCCCGCGAACAACGAGGCAGCCAGTAAGCAGGAGCAAGGAATTGAAGGGCATCGAAGAGCAGCAGACGCTCATCCTCTGGGACATCGACCGCACGCTGCTCTACGTAGGCGACATCGACCGCCAGGTGTACCGCGAGACGTTCGCTGAAGTGGTAGGCCGTCCTGCCGTGCGTCTGCCGGCTCGCGGCACCGGCGTGACCATGCCTCTCGCCATCCGCTCCCTGCTCCTGGACAACGGCGTACCGGAGGAGACGGTCCCAGAGCTGCTGCCGCGCATGGTGGAACTGCTGCCCAAACGGCTCGCAGCCCATACAGGAGACCTCCGCAGCCAAGGCGTTCTCATGCCCGGCGCGGAGGCCGCACTCCAGGCCGTGCACGAGCAAGAGCACTGGGTGCCGACGGTCGTCACCGGCAACCTGAGGTCGAACGCCCTGCTGAAGCTCACGGCCTTCAACCTCGACGGCTACCTCGATGCCGACATCGGCGGGTTCGCCTCCGACGACGACCACCGGCCCGCGCTCGTCGGCATCGCACAGAAGCGTGCGCAGGCCAAATACGAGACGGTCTTCACGCATGCCAACACCGTGATCATCGGAGACTCCCTCGAGGACGTCCGCACCGGCCTTGAAGGCGGCGTTTCGGTCATCGGCGTCACCTCGGGCAAGACCACAGGCAACGAACTTGCAGCCGCGGGAGCTGACATCATCCTCGACAGCCTCGAAGACATTTCGAAGCTTCGAACGTCCATCGAGAGGCTGACCGTTCAGTCAGGGTGACAAATGCCCGCGACATCGCGAAAACGGCATCTGCTGAGGTGAATACCGTCATCGGTTTCGTGCGGCTGCTCAACGTGGGGGCCTTCACGAATGGCTGGCGTTCATCGCAGTGGACCACCGCCTGAGGACCCCGGTGGAACACCCCCCTCATGAGGCCGACCGCGAGGTGGGCATACGTGTATTCCTCACCGGCCCCTTCGCGGGCAGGGGTTGCCTCTGCCACGAAGGGGGCAGGCGTCGGGGGCAGTTAGGACTGTTCTAGAACTCGGCAGACGTCGGCGGCAGCCGTGCCAAGAGGAACCCGCCTCTGGTCGCCGGTCTGCATATCCCTCAGAGTGACTTCGCTAGCGGCCTGCTCATCAGCGCCGTAAAGAACCGTAATTCGAGCCTTCTGATCATTGGCCCATTTGAGTTGCTTGCCGAGTTTCGTCGACGAGCCGAGGTACGTGCCCACACGCAAGCCCTTGCTGCGGAGTTCAGTAGCCAGTCGCATCAGGTGCTCCTCGTTTCCGAGGACGGTCAGCGCCACGTCGAGACCCCGCTGCTCGGTGTTCTCGGACCCCTGGATGGCAAGAATGCGTTCAATGCCGATGGAGCCACCACAGGCGGGGGTATCTGGGCCACCCAACGTGGCGACCAAGTGGTCGTAGCGTCCGCCGGCAGCAATGGAGCCCGGGTACCCGGCAGCGACCACCTCGTAGATAGCGCCGGTGTAGTAGTCGAGACCGCGAACCATACGAGGCGTGTAGACGATGCGCTCAGGGGCGAGTCCCGCACTGGTGGCCAACTCGATAAGTCGGTCAACTTCTGTAAGTCCTGCCTGACCCTGCTCTGTTGTGCTCAGACGCTCACGAACGCGGTCGCTCGTCTCTGCGGCAACATCGCCCACGAGCGCCTCTGCAACCTCAGGGTCCAAGCCGCGTGCCGCGGTGAGTTCCTTGACGACTTCAGCAGCGTCGACCTTGTCGAGTTTGTCGAGGGTCGCAAGGACGGCAGGGCCGGCAGGGCCGGCAGAAGTATCGATACCGTACGCCTCGAGTAGCGCGTAGAGCGCCTTGCGGGAGTTCACCATGAAGGTGAAGTCGTGCACGCCCAGGGCATCCAGGCCCTGGGCGAGCGCGAGGACGACTTCTGCGTCAGCGAGCGGTGACAGCGAACCGACTGTGTCGATGTCGCACTGGACGAACTCGCGGAAGCGCCCTTCCTGTGGGCGATCGGCACGCCACACCGGTCCGATGGCATACCGCTTGTACGGGGTGGGCAGCTTCGCTCCGTGGGTGCCGATGACACGGGCTAGCGGCACGGTGTGGTCGTAGCGCAGGGCGAGGTCAGCCTGTCCTGATGCCTCATGGACGCCGCGCTTGAGGATTTTGAAGATAAGCTTCGACGCCTCTTCGCCGTACTTGCCGGTGATGACATCCAGGTTCTCGAAAGCGGGCGTCTCTAGCGGATCGAACCCGAATCCTTCGAAAATCTGCGCGAGAGTGTCGAACGCTGCCTTGCGGCGGCGTACCTCATCGGCCAACAAGTCCCTGGTGCCCGACGGTGCCTGAGCGGCCTGCGCCATGCTGGTGGTTCTCCTGATGGTGTGGAGTGCTGCGGCGTCTGGATCCGCCGAAATCCTACTGCGCTTGCTCCATCACCGGATGCCACTGCGGGAAGTACCGCTGCAGCAGGTTGAGGAGTTCTGCCTGCTCCTTCGGGTCGCCGTACCCCGTGTGCATCAACGGCGTCCCTTCGACCGGGCTCAGCTCCTGCCAGCCGCCGAGCTCGTCCATCAGCTTGGCTGTGCCCTTCAGCAGGGACGTCGACATTTGCGGGACGAGCGCGTCCAGGGCGTGCGACATGTAGTAGATCGATGAGCGCCGTACCGCGGAGGAATCCACGCGCTCGGTGTAGTTGATCTCACTGAAGTGCGGGTAGCACGAGTCCAGCATGTTCTTCGGAACGTCCCAGACCGGCATCAGCACATCGGTTCCGCCAGTCCTCCGTTTCGGGAAGGGCATGGGGCGACGGCCGTTCATGAGGCAGAACAGCAGCTCCGCCATCACGTCTTCGCGGTTGTAGCCGACGAGGAGATTCCTTCCTCCCACCTGATCGCAGATCGCCCGGCCTGCAAGGTTGATGAAGAAGGTGCCGAAGAAGTGGGCCAGGTCAGCGGTGTAGCGGTCGGAGAGCTCTTCCCACAGACGCTCAGGGGACTCGTTCATCCCGAGCAGTTCAGCCATGTCCCTGGGGTAGAGGACACGGTGGTCGAACCCGGCCTCCGAGCACAGAGCGCGGGCCCTGTCGGCTGCGGAGTCGGGCCAGATTGGAGACATGACGAGGGTGAAGCATGTGACCTTGGAGGCGTCCAGATCGTGTGAGGTCACGTAGCGATGGACGCCTTGAACCAGGGTGTTGCTGTCGCCGCCACCGGAGATGCCGGCAACCAAGGGGAGTTCGGTGCCCTGCTCGGTGAGAAAGTCTGAGATCTTCCCGAAGACGATGTCCTGTATCCCGGCGGCGTCGATCAGGTGCACTCGGTGCGTGGGGTTCTTCGATTCGTCGGCGTACTGGAAGTCGAACATCGCCGCGACGGGCTCTTGGCTGTGATGCACCGTCTCTATCTCAGTGGGCCGCAGCGCGTCGATGTCCGTGTTGCGTATGCACTGCAGGATGACCTTGCGCCCCTCGGGGATCTCGTCGAGAGCCAGGGACATGGGTACGGCTTTCAAGGTGCCGTCGCCGGGAACCTCGTACGCCTGGAACAGCGTAGGAGGGAGCCGGTTCGCGAGCAGAAGTTCTCCGAGCGTGAGCTTGTCCACCGGCTTGAGTTGCCGTGCTCCCGCGGAAAACAGGAGCGTGACATTTTCCCAGCTATTCACCGTGTACTCCATTCCCTGGCTCTCGAGAGGGACGTGCGCCCGTACTTAGATGTGCGCTGTCAGCGCAGGTACGGCCAGTACCTCCTCGACCCGCTGGCTGGTCATGCAGTCCATGCCGGCCTCGGGGAGCGTGCGCGACATGATCTGTGCCAGGTTGTGCACTTCAGTGCGGTCGGACTCGACCTTCACGGATTCGATGGTCGTCGACTGAGGGGCCATAACGTCCTCCATTCGAACTGTCGGTTGACACACAGCGTGATCCTTGATCGCTGCGAGGCAAAATCACCACCGTGATATCAGCACCGATATGCGCCAACATGCAGGGTCTGCAGAGATGTTGGCCGAATCTAGAGGTCCGGCATGACCAGCTCCAGGTCATCACAAATCCCTCGAGAATGCGCAAAGCGACCATCTCGAAACCTGCTGCAACTCGCCGGCTCGTGTGTCGGTGGTGGGGTGTCTCGGCGACGCGTGAATTCAGCCGCCGCCGACAGGGGTGCCCAGCATGGCGGCGATCACGCAGGCGTCGACCTTGCCAGGTGGAACTGCTGGACAGTGGGGTTCCTAGCGGTTGGAAGCTCCTGTCACGCTCGACCAGTTGGTGGCGGCCATGCACCGGCGACGGCGTGCTACCTCTTCGAGCGGGATGGAGGCGCAACCTTCATGATCTGAGCAACTTCTCGTGCGCATCCCCAGGACAACGTGACCCCGGCACCTCCATGGCCGTAGTTGTGGACCAGAGGGAGGCCGTCCGACCGGTGGTCCAGCTCGAGGCGGACCTCGTACCGTGTCGGTCGAGCACCTATCCGGTCTTCAATGATGTGAGCGTGGGCCAGGCGCGGATCTATTGCAGCGCACCGCGCGAGGATTCCGGCAGCAGCGACGCTGTCTGGTGCCAGAGTCCCGTCCCCGTCGATGGCAGTTCCACCAAGAACCACGGTGTCGCCGTGCGGGTAGATGCAGGCGAGGTCGGGTGACATCCCTGTGTCTTCGGAGAAGAACTCGCTGATGCCAGGGTTCTCCACGACGACGTGCTGGCCTCTGATCGGGCGAAGGCCGTCATCACCAGCCAATGGTCCAGCACCCAACCCAGCACAGTTCACGAGCGCGGCGGCACGCTCGACTTCATCGAGCGATGCGAGCATGCGCTCTTCAACCATGCCGCCCGCATCAGCGAAGCGACCCTGGAGGTACGACAGGTAGACAGGCATGTCGATCAACGGAACGGTGAAGTGATAGCCGACCGCAAAGCCGGGGGGCAGTTCGTCAGTCGTGCAGCGGCGTAGATCCGGAAGTAGCTCACCCCAGTCCGGGGCTGATGCTGGGTGGCGTGCCGCTTCGATCCCGCTGACCATACAGACGCCGGTCCGGGGGTCTCCGGCCAGCTCACGGAAGACTTCCAAGGACGTGAGACTCCAGCCCCGTGCCCTCGGCCATGGCTCTACCAAGTAGGGGCCCCACATCGCGCCGGCGGCCAGTGAGGTGCGGGCGGGGATCTCCGCGGCCAACAACCGCACAGGCAACCCTGCCTCAAGCAACGCTATGCCCGTCGTGAGGCCGGAAACTCCTCCGCCGACAACGACGATCGTCTCGTCTGTGGTCATGGTCCGACCGTAGCCGGTCGAGCAGAGCGTGGACCGGCATGTTTGGCCAATGCCTCCTCCAGTTCTGGGAGAAAGCTGTTGACGTGTACGTTCTTACGCTTCAGTCGCATCTCCTCGGCCAGCTGCTGCAGCAGGGCCGTGCTGCGGGGGGAGCGCACCGTTTCGAGCCGTGCCGCTGCGGTCCGCCCGATCTCGCAGGCGCGTTCCAGGTCGCCGGAGGCGCTGTAACCCAATGCGAGCCAGGCTCCCTCGAACAGGGCCCTGCGCTGGCTCGGATCTCCCTTCGATACAGCGTGAGCGCCCGTTTCCAGGAGCTCCTCTCCACGCCGCACGAGCCGCCGTCCAGCCGCCCGACCGCCGGCCGGGGCAGTAGTACGCCCCAAGTTGATCAGCGAATACCCTGCTTGGCACTCAAGGTGATTGGAGGTGAGGAAGTACATCCACCGAGGCTCGTCGCTGACGTCGCGACGTTGCTCGAGGAGATCTCTTGCAAGACCACTGGTTCGCTCGAAATCTGAGACTTCGCCGGACGATGCATAGGCATGTGCCAAGCGAGAGAGGACTGAGGCGCGAACCGCGACGGGTCCGCTTTCGCTTGCCCTGTATGCAGCCTCACCAAGTGAGACGGCATCAGCAGGATGCTGCCGGGAGGCCGCTTGGAAAGCCATGTCTGCCAGGATATGCGCACATAGGGAGCGATCGTTCACATGATGTGCGGCACGCAAGGCTGTTATGAAGTACCGCTGCGCTAACCCATGTTGAGCTGCATCGAAGGCCATCCATCCAGCAAGCTGCCCAATCTCAGCCAGCGCACGAATCAGGCACACGGTCGAGAGTTTGGAGTGTCCGCCGTCTCGAATCAGAAGAGCTACGGACCGGAACTGGGCCCCCACATAAGGTAGATGTCGTGCGCCACCGTGCTCATCATCAAGCATCTGTAGAAGGGGCAGATTGTGTTCGACCTGAGAAACGAGCGGATCGATGGACACTTGATCTACCGCGTGTGAGCGACGGCTCTCCTGGCTCAACTCTCCTTCTAGATATTGAGAAACTGCCGCAAGCAGGCTAGCGCCTGAAATGGCAAGGAACTGTCGGCGATCGACTAGTCCTCCAAGCACCCAGTCCTCCAGAATCTGACGCAACTCTTGGTAGCCCCATGGATGTTGGAAGTTGCATACAGCTGACGCGAGCATCGGTGCGTCAGACGCCTTGCCTTGCCATAAATGCTCCACTGACACAATTCGGCCGAGTTCCTGCGACAGCACATAGGCAGCCATGGCTGGGAGCGGCGCCCGTGGGACACGCCCGGCGTCACGCCAGTGGTACGGCGCGGACTCGGCAACAGTCCCCACTCCGAAGGCGCGGTTCAACTTTCGAGCCAGCACCTTCGGGCTCCAGCCAAGATCTTCCAGGCAACCGGCCAGCACCATGTTGGGTTCCCTGGCTGCCGTCGACATCGATTGTCCTCTCCACTGCAGTCTTCGCCCATCACCACACCAGGCGGGAGGCGTCTCCGACACCAGGATCTCGCAAAGTGCCGTGAAGTTGACCGAGTTGACCGCTGGATCACCTACCCCGGGTGGCCTCCACCCGATGTCCTTGGTGAGCCGTTGCAACGTCCCACCGTGTCTGCCAGCCCAGCGGCAGCGGATCGCGCTCCAGGTGGCGCACGCAGACAAAGGTCGGTCGGCCGTGGCGGCTGCTTCGGTTCGAATGCTCTAAGAGGTTGTCTCACGTGGTGTGATGCTCGTGCGGCATGATGTCGGTCGTGAGTGCTGATCTGTCGAAGCGGTTGGTTCCTGACGAACTCTGGTCC
>NZ_JBICYB010000078.1:0-11324 GCF_043200575.1 Streptomyces sp. NPDC048392 | reverse complement strand
GGGCGAGTAGACCTTCATCACCATAAGAGATCCCTCCTACCCGGCCCCTGCCGGGGCCGGGCTCAGAGGTGTCCACCACTCGGGGACAGGTCCCGCGGGACTCAGCTATCCCTGATCTCGGCCACCGGAGTCCAAGGTGCTTTCGGCCTTACAAGTACGGATGGATCAGCCCATGACGCGGATGCCCCAGCGGCATCTGGCGGTGCAGCAATCGTGCCGCGGCAGGCGCCGCCGCTTGGAGGCCCGTTGTGGTCGTTAGCTTCTCCGCCGTCGTGCTCCTGGGCGTGATCGTCTTCCTCCTCATAAAGAAGGCGGGCCTGAACGTCGCGCACGGCATCGTGTGCATCCTGTTCGGCTTCTTCCTGGCCAGCAGCTCTGCGGCACCGAGCATCAAAGAGGGCGTGCAGGGCGCGGTCGAGCTGATCGCAAAGATCGACTTCTAGGCCGACCGTCGGGGCATAGGCGCGGTTGTTGGCTCCCCTCCCTTCACCCCCATGCCCTGACGGTCTTTCCACCACCGGACGTGACCCGAGGACTTTCGATGATGCCGATACCCGATGTGCCTGCGCGCCGGGCGGTGATCCTGGCCACCGCTGCGGCGCCGCTGTGGGCCCAACGCCTCTCGCTGCCCACGCTGGACGGCAAGAGCGCAGTTCAAGCACGAGGGGAAGCCTCGCTCGTCGGGACTCAGGAGCTCGCCCCATCTGTGGAGCACGCGAGGCAGGCGGGCCATGGGTAGGCACAGACCTGCCCTCGACCGGCATCCGGCCCGGGACGACGCCGCCCTTCGTAGGGTGATCGAGGATGCTGCGATGGGTCGCTGGGAAGGAGCTCGCGAGCTCCTGGCCTCGACGGGGGCCGACTGGGACAGGCGGATCTTCCGCCTGCAGGTCCTCGCCCGTATCGGAGTGCGGTTGACGTTCGCCGACACATGGGCGCAGGCAGAACCTCGCTCCCCTCACGCTCTGGCTCTGCTGGCCAATGTATTGGCCTTGAGGTCGATGGCCGACGGCCCAGGGCGGGGGCCCACCGAGGGGATGCAGCAGGCGTGGAACACCTGCGGTGCCGCCGCCGACGTCCTGCCGAACGACCCATCCCCTTACGTTGTCATGCTCGCGTTGACGCGCTTCCATTCGCCTCCACGCGACCGCGAATGGCGCGCGACGGTAAAGCAGGTGTGGCAGCAGGCAATTGAACGCGATCCCTGGAACCGAGAAGCGCACCACGAACTACTCACCTACCTCTTCCCCTCCTGGCACGGCACAGGCGGAGAGGTATTCCACTGGGCACAGGAGCGGTGCGCCCACACCCCGCGAGGGCTGCCGCTGCACGTGCTGCCGCTGGTCGCCCTTGCCGAAACCCACCGTCTGCGCATGGAAGTGGACGGAGACCGTTACGGACTGACCGTTCACCCGTGGACGGACAATCCCTCGACCATGCAGGCGCGGACGAACTGGTGGGAGTACCGGGCCCCCAAGCGGCCACACGCCGCCTTCCACGAGGACGCCAACTACCTCGCGCACGCTTTGTCGTTCGCAGGCCGGCACTTGGAAGCCGCAGATGTCTTCGACGCCATCGGCCCGTACGCCACCGATGTGCCGTGGAGCTACTGCGGCGACGCCACGACCTTGTTCCGCCGCCATCGCGGCTGGGCAATGAAACTCGCCGAACCCTGAGCACAAGGTCCTGCCGCCGAGTTCAAACCCCTGGCACAGCCCAATGAGCTGGACGCATTCACAACGGAGGAAGTACCCCCATGCCCCTAGACATTCCGAGCACCACACAGTCGGAAGAGGAGCGCCTCGCTGAGCTGGGCATTACCCAGACACTCGACCGCAGCATGAGCGGCAAGCAGAACTTCGCGGTCAGCTTCACGATCATCAGCATCCTCAGCGGCTGCTTGACCATGTACGCGTACGGCATGAACACCGGCGGCCCCGCACTGATCATGTGGGGCTGGGTACTCGTCGGCCTGATGACCCTCTTCGTCGGCCTGGCCATGGCGGAGGTCTGCTCCTCCTACCCCACGTCGGCTGGCCTCTACTTCTGGGCCCACAAGCTGGCCCCACGACAGTCCGCGCCTGCGTGGGCGTGGTTCACCGGATGGTTTAACACCTTGGGTCAGGTGGCGGTCACCGCGGGGATCGACTTCGGCGCCGCCTCGTTCCTGAACGCCTACATGGACTTGCAGTTCGGCTACGCGGCCACTCCCAGGCACACGATCGTTCTGTTCGGCATCATCCTCGTCCTCCACGCCCTCGTGAACACGTTCCGCGTCCGGATCGTCGGCTTCTTCAACACTGTCAGCGTCTGGTGGCACCTGATCGGCGTGGTGGTGATCGTCGGCGCACTCCTCCTGGTCCCCGACCATCACCAGTCCCCGCAGTTCGTCTTCACCGAGTTCGTCAACAACACCGGCTGGGGCTCAGCAATCTACGTCAGCCTGATCGGCCTGCTGATGGCCCAGTACACCTTCACCGGCTACGACGCCTCCGCCCACATGACCGAGGAAACCAAGAACGCCTCCGTCGAGGGACCCCGCGGGATCATCCGGTCCATCCTGGTCTCCTGGGCCGCCGGGTTCGTACTCCTCTTCGGACTGACCTTCGCCATCCAGTCCTACAGCGGCTCCCTCGACTCCAAGACTGGCGTGCCGCCCGCGCAGATCTTCCTGGACGCCCTCGGCGAGAGCACCGGCAAGATGATGCTGCTCATCGTCATCGGAGCCCAACTCTTCTGCGGCATGGCCAGCGTGACCGCCAACTCACGCATGATCTACGCCTTCTCCCGCGACGGGGCCCTGCCCTTCTCCAAGACGTGGCACAAGCTGCACCCGGGAACCCGTACGCCGACCAACGCGGTCTGGCTGGCCGCCGGCGGTGCCTTCATCCTCGGCCTTCCCTACCTGGTCAACTCGACCGCGTACGCGGCCGTCACGTCCATCGCGACGATCGGCCTGTACATCGCGTACGTCATCCCGACGCTGCTGCGGCTGCGTCAAGGCGACTCCTTCCGGCGCGGCCCGTGGCATCTCGGCCGCTGGTCCACCCCGATCGGCGTGATCGCCGTGACCTGGGTTGCCGTGATCACCGTGCTCTTCATGCTGCCCCAGGCGTCCCCTGTGACCTTGGAGACCTTCAACTACGCACCCGTCGCCGTCGGCGTCGTGGTGATCTTCGCCGGGGGATGGTGGCTCGCCTCCGCCCGCCACTGGTTCCTCAACCCCCAACACCCGAAGCACACCGCGCAGGCCAGCCCCGTCCCTCAGAACGCAGCACGGTGACAGGCCGAGGACGGGACGCAGTCAATTCGGCCCGATAACTCCCCAGTGGGCTCGCTGCCTGCCGCCGCCCTGCCAGCGAGAGGGCGGCGAGCCCACGGACCTTCGAGCACCTGCCTCCTCCGCCGGTTCTTGATCTACATGGCACGCCTTCGCCGTGCCCCCGTCCACCGCCTAGTACAGAAGGGGAGATCCGTGAGCCGCATGGACGACGACGCCTGGATGGACGAACTCACGGCAGACGTCCTCGCCGAGCGGTACGGAATCTCGGTCGAAACAGTGGAGTGGACGTCGGCAGACAGCGAGTCCGTGAATCGACGTGTCCTGACCGCTGACGGCCGGCGGCTGCGGGTCACGGAGTACGCCACGTCGGTCAATGTGAACCTGGCGCGGGCGGCATGGGACATGTCGGAGTTCTGCAGGGCCGCCGACCTTCCCGTGCCACGGGTCTGGCCCGACCGTGACGGTGACCTCGTCGCCATATCGGAAGGCAGCGCGTGGGCTGTGGCCGACGACGTTCTTGGCCGCGCGGACACGACAGCCATGACCATGGCGCGCGCCGAGGCCACGGGCACCGTGCTGGGGCGAATGCATCGAGTCTTGGCTGCGTACCCCTTGCCCGAGCTAACGGTTCGCTCAGACTGGCGCACCATGTCTCCCGATGAAGGGGTGGCCGCGTGCGCGGTCGAGCTGGAGGCGGTCCGGCAGCGGGAGCCTCGCGACCTGGCGCAAGTGCGTGACCGGCTCCTCCGCCGTCAGCTAGACCTCGTCGCACATACTGATCGACTTCGGGCCGGGCTGCCTGCGAAGTTGACGAACCAGGCGGTGCACGGGAGCTTTGCCCGCACCCACGTGTTCATGGTTGCCGACTCCGTTACCGGCATCCTCAACTTCCGTAGCGTAAAAGGATCTCCCGTATGGGAGCTGGGTCGTGCTGCCTTCGACCCATGCACCGTGGCTCGTGGAACCCACTGGCAACAGTTCGCAGTACGGATGATCGAGGCGTACCGGTCACAGAACCCCACCCTCCCGCATACCGAAGCCTGTGCTCGAGTCGCATTGCTGGACATGCTCTACGGCTTCCACGGTGCCGCCCCCAGCAACGACGAGTCGTCAGACCAATCGCACGTCGACCTTGAGCAGTACTGGGGAGATCGGCAGATGGCGATACGACGCCTCCTCGCCAGCCTCGACTGGATCGAGGCGGCCCTGACCGATGTCAATCAGGGCTGGTGAGCCATGTCCACCACCAGGATGCTCAGTCCCTTCGCCTCCAGCGGCAGCGACGCCGTAAGCGGTGCCGCTGATCCAGTTCATATTGATCAATTCAGGACGAACGGCCGGGGGCGTTGTCAGTGGCTCCTGACATTCTTCACCACCACCCCACGACTCTGGGTGCGGACGAGACCACTCAGAGTTCGTGACGTTGTCGCGAAGAGAGGCGCCCCCACAGTGAAGACCTTGCCCGCCGCGTTCCACAGCCTGCTCTCCACAGTGACCGACACCCACGAAGTCATCGCCGAGCACCCCCGTTCCGACTCGCTCCGCACCTCGCTCTGGGAGCTTCAAGCCCCTGACGGCAAAAGGTGGTACGCCAAGCAGAACGCGGGCCCCAAACTGCACCACCGCGAGGTCGCCGCCTACGCAAAGTGGACGGCCGCCCTCGGGCCGGACCGTACTCCGACGCTGGTCGCCTCTGAGGCAGAGACCCGGACGGTGCTGGTGACCGCCGTACCCGGCCAGAGTTTGGACAAGCTGCGGCTGCCGGCCGAGCAGGAACGGGAGGCGTATCGACAGGCTGGCGCGCTGCTGGCCCGGCTGCACGCTGCCGACCCCCGACCCTGCTCCTCCACGGAGGCGGAGGCCGAGTGGCAAGCCGACTTGGAGAAGCTGCTGGCAGCCGCGGAGGCTTACCTCACGATCGACGACCTGAAGTTCCTCGGCGCTCTCGCTTCGAAGGCGCCGTCCTATCTGGATGCCGTGGTGGCGCACGGGGACTACAGGCCCAGGAACTGGATGTGGGACGAGCGCGAGCAGTACCTCCGCGTCATCGACTTCGAGCGGACCCAGCACGAGCCCGCCGTACGCAGGGACTTGAGCCGCCTGTACTACCGGGACCTCTACCAGCGGCCTGACCTCGCTGCCGCTTTCGCCAGCGGCTACGCCCGCCCGCTCACTCCCGAAGAACAGCGGGCACGCATCGCGTACGGCGTGCTGGACGCGCTGGACTCCGTACGGTTCGGCACCCAGCACCACGACCTGGAGCTCGTCGACGAGGCCCACACCATGATCATGAATCTTCGGGCCGAGCGCACCCGAAGCACGGTCGGGTGGTGACGCCCATGCGTCGGGAGAATCCGCAGCTCGCCAACGACCCCACATTCCAAGAGACCCACTTCGTCGCGATCGACTTCGAGGGCACGACGCCGAAGGGGGCCTCCCCGGAGCCGATCGAGGTCGCAGCCCTGGGAATTCAGCACATACCAGGCCAGGGGCCGGTACGTAGCGGGTTCGAGTTCCAGTCGTTGATCCGCCCGCCCCTCCATGCGCCGGTCACCGCACTCGACACGAAGCAGACCGGCATCACGGCTAGCGACGTCGCCGAGGCCCCGGACGCCGCCACCGCGCTGCACACCCTGGACGCGGCGCTGCCAGCCCGCCCCAAGGTCCTGGTGGCACATCACGCTCCGGTCGAGGCCGGGTTCATCTACCGCTACCGCGATCACTGCCCGCGCCTGGCGTACACGCGACTGATCTGCACCCGACTGCTGGCTCGTCACGTGTGGCCCGGCCTGCCCTCGTACAGCCTCGACGCGCTGCTGGCGCACTGCGGGATCCCTCAGCCTGCCCACCGGCATCGAGCAATGGACGACGTCACCGTCACCGCGGCGCTCTTCCGGCACCTGCTGACCGAAGCAGCCCGCGAGCAGGCCATCGCCTCTCTGGCCGATCTGGTGCGCGCTGCCGGCATGCAGCCCCGCGCCGCCGCGCCGACACAGCTCGAACTTCACTAACTGAAAACGAAGTTGAGGATTCGCCTTGCCTGACAGCTCAGCACATTCACCGAGAACTACAGCCCCAGTCGATACTCCGGGAGCCGTATGCGTCGCGGACAGCATGCGGCCGGATGCGGCGTACCCGCGGCCGCACTGCCAGCAGGGGCCGTGGCATCCCCTTCCGGCGCCGGACGGGCTCGCGATAATGCAGGCGTGGGGATGGCTGTTCGTTCCGGACGGCCGGTGCGTGGTGTTGATCGACACCGAGGGCTGGTGGCCGCTGCTGCCGGGCGGCACCGTCGAACAGCTCGCCGATGGTGGGGATCCGGTCGCCACGCTCAAGCGGGAGGCCGTCGAACAAGCGCAAGTGTCATGCGTCGACCCGCAGTATCTCGGCTACATGTACGACGATAAAGGCGCCGTGCACGGAGGCATCGACCCATGCGCCCGTGTCCGGATGGCGGCCCGCGTCACCCAGATTGGGCCTGCCGCTCCCGATCCAGCCACAGGACGGATGCTGCTTCGACTGCTCGCTCCGGCGCAGCAGGCGGTGGAGCTGTTCGGGTGGGGGGAACAAGCCCACCTCCACGCCACGGCCGCCGAGCGGCTGGCCACCGAGAGGTGGGGGCTGCGCCCGGCGCCCGGCGCCACGGTCAGCCAGATCCCGACTGCGGGGGTGGTCTGGTGACCAGCGCAGACGCCGCGGGCAAGGCAGGAGAGCACCCGCCGGATGATCCCGACGCGATCGTTTCGGACTCCGAGAAGCTCCTGTTCGGCGGCCCGTTGCGTTATGACCAGGGGTGGTCGCGGCATGAGCAGGCACGCCTTGAGCTGAGTCCGAAGGCGATGGTGCGGCGCATGCCGGACCTGCTGAAGACCGGGTTCCGGCTGGCCTGGCGCGCTGACGGGAATGCTGCCCGCTTGGTGATCGGGTGCGAGATCGGCCGAGGCCTAGCGCAGGCGGTGAGCCTGCTGGCGGTCAACCAGGTCCTCGCTGATCTACTCGCCGACGGTGACCTGACGGACCGGTTCCGTTCCGCGGCCCCGGCTCTCATTGTGGTCACCGTCGCCATGGTCGCGGCGGCGCTGCTGCGGTCGGTGTCCACTTATGCGACCGGCCGTCTGGAGCCCAAGGTCGAACGGCTGGCGACCGAAACCTACTTGACGCGTGCGGCCCGGGTGGAGCTGGCCGCCATCGAGGACGACGGCTTTCATCGGCTGCTCGACTCCGCTCAGTACGGGGCGATGGCCGCACGGCGTGCCATCAAGATGTCCACTCGCGTCATGAACGCCCTGTTCTCGCTGGTGGCCGCGATGGGTGTGCTCACGGTGCTGCACTGGAGTCTGTTGCCGATGCTCGTGCTGATGGCACTGCCCAGTGCCTGGTCGGCGCTGATCACCGCGCAGCGCCGCTATCGCTCCTTTCACACGTGGGTGCAGCACTCCCGGGCCTGCCAGGTGATCGCCCGGATGCTCGTCGATCCCAAGTCCGCGCCCGAGATCCGTGTGCACCGTCTCGGACCGTTCCTTCTGAAGCACTTCCGCGGCATGTCCGAGGCCGCAGAAGAAGAACAGGCTCGGCTCGCCCGCCTGGAGGGACGCACGCTTCTGATCGCCGCAGCCGGCACCGGACTTGCCACGATCGCCACCTACCTCACGCTCGGCGCACTTCTCCTGTCCGGGATCATGGCGCTCGCCGTCGCAGGCACCGCGGTCATCGCGATCCGCTCCGGCTCGGGCAGCCTCAACACCCTCGTACTCGAGCTGAACTCCCTGAACGCCGAAGCCCTGTTCATCGGCGACCTGGAGCAGCTCAACATCGAGGCGGGACGGCGGGCCATTCCCACCGGCGGGCTGGACCTTCCCGATCGGCCGGAGGAGATCCGCTTCGAGAACGTGTCCTTCATCTATCCTGGTGAGGACAGTAGCCCAGCCCTCACCGACGTCTCTCTGACCATCCCTACCGGCAAGATCATCGCCTTGGTGGGTGTCAACGGCGCTGGCAAGACCACGCTGGTGAAGCTGCTGGCCGGCCTGTACCAGCCGTCCGCGGGGCGCATCTGCTGGGATGACGTCGACACGGCGCAAGCCGACCGTGACCAGCTCGCCGGACGGGTCGCCATGGTGGCGCAAGACTTTGTCCGCTGGACCTTCACAGCTCGCGCCAATGTCGGCGTCGGGCGTCCCGAGGTTCCGCTGACCACCGAGCGAGTCCAGGAGGCGATCGACCAAGCCGGAGCTGGCAAGGTGATCGACAGCCTGCCGCGCGGACTCGACACTCTCCTTGGGCGCGGCTTCCGTGGCGGGCACGAGATCTCCGGCGGGCAGTGGCAGCGCATCGGTGTCGCACGAGCAGCGTTCAGGCGGGGCGAGATTTTGGTGGTGGATGAGCCGACGGCCGCCCTCGATGCCCGAGCTGAGCTAGAGGTTTTCGCTGCGATCCGGGCCCTGGCGAAGGCCGGGCAGACGGTGGTGCTGATCACTCACAGGCTGGCCTCGGTGCAGCATGCCGACCTGATCCATGTGCTCGACGGCGGGCGTCTGGTGGAGTCCGGCAGTCCTGACCAGCTCCTTGCCGACGGCGGCGTGTACGCCGAACTGTTTGATCTTCAAGCGAGCCAGTTCGTTCGGCCAGGTTCCAACGGTGCTTCGGTTCCTTCGCCCCGCTCCTCCCTGCCCGACACGTCCTCGTCCACCCCGCAGTCATGAACTCGAATCCCAGATCCCGTGCCCGTCAGGCGCCGCCCGCGCCGTCCATGCCGATCCCGGCCCGGGTGGCCGAATGGGCCAAGGTCCGGATCGGCGCACTCGCTCCCTGGCCGCTGCCGATCGATCTCAGCGGTGCTCGCGCCTGGCGCGTCTCAGCACCGCAAGGCCTCATTGACATTCGCGTCCACGGCACTGACATGGCATTTCGACGCGAGGTTCTCTCCTATCGCACCGCGATCCACCGCCTCGGTCCCGCTCACGGGCCACGCATGATCGCCCACGAGCCGCGACTGCGTGCCTCGCTGACTACGCACCCCCGTGGAAGGCCCGTCGACGACGCGGCGTCCCTGCACGCGCTGCCGCGCATCCATCAAGACGCCGGCACGCTGCTCGCTGTCCTGCACGGCAGCGTCGAGCGCATGCATGACGCCCGTGCACAGGCGGCCCGGCATCTCACTCACTACGTCAAGCACATCGTCCGTCTGCTCGACCGCACCACCGCATGGCTGAGCCTTGAGGAAGCCGAAGCCGTACGTAGCAGCGCCGACAGGCTGCTCAACCATGACCAGGATCTGCCGGTGGCGTTCTGCCACGGCGCATTCGGCCCGGCCTCATGGCGGTGGAACATCCAGGGCCAGACGCTGTCCTTGACCAACCTCGGGCAAGCTCAAGTCCTCCCCTCAATCGTGGACTTCGCCCGATGCACCCATCTGTGGGCCGGGCAACCGCACCTCGCCGACATGTTCTTCGCCGGGTACGGACGCACCCTCGACGACAACGAGCTCCTTGCCCTCGACGACGCCGCCGTGCTCACCGCGGCTGAGGACCTACACCACGCGGTCGTCCTACGCGATGGCGACGCCCTCTCCTTGGCTGCCGCCGCCCTACGGGACTCCGTCGGCCGCCGATCTCCCGCACCAGACCGCGTCGTTGTGCGGGAGCGCGAGGACAACCCGCCCCGACCAGACGTGCCCGGGGCTCCCACATCCGCTGCTGAGCTAGGCACCGAAAGGATCGAGCCGTGAACACGAAGTTGATGTCGGAGGACTCCCATGCGTAAGTTCATGCATCCCGGACGACTGTGGGCCGCACCGGGCGCCCCAGCCGAGGAGTGGATCAAGCCGCATGTCCTGTGGCTGCCGCAGTCCGATCCCCAGGTCCTCGACTACTTCGCCCGACTGAACGAGGTCGTGACCCGCTATCCGGACGTGATCGCCCCGATCGCGCCGGAGGACCTGCATATGACCATCCAGTCCATCAGGCCCCTGAACAACACGGGCGTACGGGTTGACGGCGCCGACCTGGAGAACGCTGCGGTCGCGGTCCAGGGTGAGCTGGCGGATCTGGAGCCGTTCCGTATCGAGATCGGCCCGGCACGGGCATCGGGCTCGGCAGGGATCGTCGAGATCTGGCCAGAGGAAGGCCCCGCGATGCTCAACCGCCGGGTCCGCCAGGGACTGCTCTCCGTCGGCATGGATCTGCCTCCAGAGGAGGAGCATTTCTGGTGCCACATGTCGTGCGGGTACGGCGTTCAGGACACCGACACCCCTGAGCTGGCGGCGCGTTCAGATCAGCTGGCGTCCGACCTGGGCAAAGCCATCCGGCCTGGCATCCGCACCTCCGCCCTCATCTCCTCGGTGTGGCTGGTATGGGAGCAGCAGGTTCCGTCCAGGAACACGTACACGTGCCAACCGGTCCACGAACTCCGCTTGGGCAAAGGCTAGTTCCCCCCCTTCAGAGGAGTCTGTGCAGAGCATCGGTCACCGGGTTCAGTGAACGCACCTCGGAGACGCTGCCCGCCGGATTCCGGAAGGGCACATCCGTCCATCGAAGAGAGCGCACGAGCGTGATCCACACGTCACGCCCGTTCCGACAAGGAAGGTAAGGATGAATGCCGTGAGCATCGATGACGAGCGGCTGGCAGAAGCTGGACGTGCCCTGGACAGAGGCGACTTCAGGGACGCCGCCGACCTGTACGAGGCAGCAGTCCTCGCTGCCTCGCTCCGGCTCGGCGAAGATCACGACGCGGTTCTCCAGGGCGAGCTGGAATGGGGGCTGGCACTCTACGGGCTGGGCCGCTACGCCGAGGCAGAGATACACCAGCGACGTTCTCTGGAAGTGCGGATCAGAACACTCGGCGCCGGCCACGAAGACACACTGAACACACAGGGGAGGCTAGCCGAATCGATAGGCGAGCAGGGCAGATGGCAGGAATGCGAAGAGCTTGCCGAGCAGGCCATCGCCCTAGTGTCTCGTGATTCCGTTTGAGTTACCTGTCGTCGATGGGCTCGTTGCTCTGGCATGGATCTCTCCGCTGAACAGATGGATGATTTGCGGGA
>NZ_JBICYB010000077.1:0-11513 GCF_043200575.1 Streptomyces sp. NPDC048392 | reverse complement strand
CTGGCGCCGCCGCCACCAGGCCCGATCCCAGGCCAGCCACTACCAGCGACAAGCCGCCCAGACATGAAGATCACGATCTACAGCTGGAGTACTAGAACGGGCCGGACACTCTGTCCGGCTACACCAACGAGTCCACGAGGAGCCAGAGCGTTGTACGTCTGCCGTCAGAGCCCATGCTCGATGCCCTCGGGAACTACTTGGAGATTCCTGGCTTCGTGATCATCGTGATTGCCGTCAGGGTGATCATCGGCTCGTGCACGAGGGGTGGATAACCAGCGGGGCTGGGCGACAAGGGACCCGAGCCGAGCCGCAGGGTGAAATTCGTTGGCTGAGTGACGGTAGCGCGCCCTAATCTCAGACGTAACGCGATGACGGAGACGAGTAGCCCGGGTTACGCGAGCCGAGAGAGCCGCCAAATGCTGTGAAGGCGGCCTCGCGCCCTGGGGTGAATCCCCTCCTGAGTGCGAGGAGGAACGGCCATTGGGAGTGGTCCAATGCCTCGCCGGTCGACCCCCGTCACCGGGTCTGAACGAGGCCATCACAGGCTGTGGTGGTGAAGGCGCGGTGGCACCGCGAGTTGCCCCTCCTCGCCCGCGCTCCCAAGGGATCACGCCCATGACGGGCTGATCGAACGGAGCACCAGCCATGCTGGACGTCACTCTCATCCGTAAAGACCCCGCGCATGTACGGCAGGCTCTGGCCAAGCGGGCCGTGCACATCGACACCGACGCCTTCCTCCGCCTGGACCAGGCTCTGCGGCAGGCGCGCAACGACGTGGAGCGGCTGCGCGGAGATCGGAAGGCGATCTCGGGGAAGATCGCTCATCTGCAGCGGGCGGGCGAAGCCGTAGAGGATCTGCGTGCAGAGGCCAAGGCCGTCGCCGAGCGCCTGACCGCCGCCGAACGTGGGCTGACCGAACTGGAACAGGCCCATCGTGCATTCCTCGACCCGCTGCCGAACCTCCCCGATGACGATGTGCCCGCCGGCGGTAAGGAGAACAACGAGGTCATCCGACTCGCTGGGCAGCCGCCCCGGTTCGGCTTTCAGCCGGAGGACCACGTCGATCTCGCCGACAATCTTGGGCTCATCGACGACCAGAGGGGGACGAAGCTCGGCGGCAGCGGCTTTTGGATCTATCGCGGCAACGGCGCGCTGCTGGAGTGGGCGCTGCTGAACTACTTCGTCGAGGCCCACGTGCGGGACGGCTACGAGTTTCTGCTGCCGCCGCACATCCTCACCTACGATGCCGGGTACACCGCGGGGCAGTTCCCGAAGTTCGCGGACGAAGTACTCACTCTGGAGCAGGGCGAGAACGGCCCGGTGCAGTTCTTGCTTCCGACGGCGGAGACCGCGTTGGTGAACCTGCACCGAGATGAGACCTTGCCGGAGGCCGAGCTGCCCAAGCGGTATTTCGCCTACACGCCGTGCTACCGCAAGGAGGTAGGCGGCTATCGCACGGCCGAGCGGGGAACTCTACGCGGTCACCAGTTCAACAAGGTGGAGCTGTTCCAGTTCACACGCCCCGAGGACTCGCAGGCCGCGCACGAAGAACTCCTCGGCAGGGCCGAACAGTTGGTTAACGGCCTTGGCCTGCACTACCGCGTTACGCGCCTGGCTGCCGAAGACACGAGCGCCGCTATGGCCAAGACCTTCGACGTCGAGGTGTGGCTGCCCAGCCTCGGCACGTACGTCGAAGTCAGCTCGGTCTCGAACGCCCGTGACTACCAGGCCCGGCGAGGCAACATCCGATACCGGCCGCGCCAAGGAAGGTCGGCTTTCGTGCACACCCTGAACGCGTCGGGACTCGCAACCAGCCGACTGCTGCCTGCGATCCTCGAGCAGTATCAACGGCCCGACGGCACCGCGGTCGTTCCTGATGCCCTGAGGAAGTGGGTACCCGGCGAGGTACTCGCGCCGGGGAACTGAACTGCGTAGATCTGAACTGCGGCTGTCCCCTCCGGCTGGCCGGGGCCGAATCGCTGGCGAACAGGACCGCGATCAACTGGTGTGCTGGTACGGGGAGTTCGTCACAGACATCGGAGGAACTGCCTCCGCAGAGGCCGGCTCCTGGGCTGACACGCGCATCGCCCACGGGCGCGTCAGGTTTTGGGAGACCCCGGATGGCACCCCTGTCTCCATAGCGGGCATGACCCCGATGGTCGCCGGCCAGATCAGGGTGGACCCCGTCTACACACCGGCCCACCTGCGCGGCCGCGGCTACGCGGGCGCTGCGACTGCCGAGGTCAGCGGGGCGGCAGTGGCGGCAGTGGCGGCGGGAGCGGCGGAGGTGCTGCTGTTCGCTGACCTGGCCAACTCCACCAGCAACGGCCTGTATCAGCGGATCGGATACCGCCCAGTGACGGACTTCGCGTTGTACGACTTCTCGTAGTGCTTGCCCGGATAGGGGCGCCGAGTAGAGTCCCCAGCCATGTATCCAGTCCAGCACTCCACCCCACGACTGTCTCTTCGGGAACTCACCGTGGACGACGTCGACGGCGTCCTGGCGATCTACGGTGATCCGGAGGCGACCCGGCACCTATCCTTCGAGCCTCGAACCCGCGAGCAGGTTGAGGCTCTCGTCAGGGGGGCGATCGCCGCGTCCGGTGCTGAGCCCCGCACGGAGTTCGCGCTGGCCGTCTCTCAGGAGACTGGTGGTCTGATCGGCTTCGCCCGTCTCGCCATGGACCCGCACCAGCAGCGGGCCGCAACGCTGGGGTTTGCTTTGCGTCCCGATGTGTGGGGCCAAGGTCTGGGCGTAGAGACGGTGCGGGCTGTTCTGGCTGTCGCCTTCGGCCCACTGGATCTTCACCGAGTGTGGGCTGCGCGGTCTCCTGCGAACACGGTGTCGGAGAAGACTCTGCTGCGCGCTGGCTTCGTGGAGGAGGGGCGCATCAGGCAGCATGTATTCGTTCATGATGCGTGGCGGGACTCTGTGACCTACGGAATCATCGAGGCGGAGTGGCGTGCGACGTTGTGAGTGAGCTGCTGTGACGTCGAGGCGACGGGCGCGACGCCAACCAGAGGCCCATGCGGAAGCCGGAGGGCACGGTCAGGGCAACGTCGAACTGCTCGACGTCCAAGCTCTCACCAAGTGCGACGCATGAACGCTGCCCGATCAAGCCGCCAGATCTGGTGCACGCCGCTCTCTCCTGGCACCTGGGGCGCCCTCGTTCGCACATGGCTCCGAGCGAAGCCCAGCCGCTCAGGGATGCCGCGGCTGGCGTGGTTCAACACGTCGTGGTCAATCTCTACCCCCTCGATGCCGGGGAGTTCGAAGGCCTGGCATGTCAGGGCGGCGACCGCAGAAGTCGCCAGACCGCGTCCTGTGTACGGAGGGGCCAGCCAGTAGCCGGAGTCCAACCAGTCGCTGTTGGCCAGGCGAACAAGGCCGCAGCTTCCTACGATCACGCCCTTCGAGGTGATGGCGTACTCATAAGGACCGCCCGATATCCAGGTTCGTTCGCAGCGGGCGGTGAACTCTTTGGTCCGTTCAAGGCTGTGCCCCGCCACCCAGGGCATCCATGGACGCAGATGATCAAGTGCATCGTGCACCAGTCGGTACAGCTCATCAGTATCTGAGGTTCGCCATCGGTGTAAGATGACCGGGCCGTACGCCAGAGTCTCAGCGGGCACAGTCGCCCTCACCAAGATCGAGTCCGGGTGCCGCTCGCCTCACTGCCTTTGAGGGCTGGCTGGCGAGGCGATGTCCAGGAGCTCCGCACGCAGCTGCCCACAGGCGGCTGCGGTTTCCCGCCCTGCGGACAGATGGTGGGAGACGATCCAGCCGTTCAGCCTGTTGGAGAGCGCGTCGATAAATTCCTCTTCCCGCGGGCTTGGCCGGAGTGGACTCCCCTGCACGGGGTTGAGGCTGGAGGTCCTCAGAAGGACGAAACGGCCGGCGTACGGGGTGAGCAGCTCAAGCAACGCTGCCTCGTCCTCCGGCCTGGTGTTGTGCTCACACAGGACATAGTTCAGCACTACGGGACGCAGTTCCGCGACGGATGCCCACAGAGGCAGTACGGCCGATGGGGCGTCCGCTCGGGGAATGACGAGCCGCCTCTGATCTGTGGTGGCACCGTGCAGGGAGAACATGAACCGGTCGGGCAGCCAGGAATCGGGCTTCAGGAGTGTCCTGACCCACGATTGCGGGGCGATGCTGGTGACTTTCACTGAGCGGGCAAGATCGCGAGCCAGGATGGTCTTCGCGGCAGTGGTTACGTGGGCCCAGTTGGCGGCGACATCTCCGACCCCTGCGAAATCGACCCAGACGAGTGGGCCTTGATGATTGCGTACGTCCTCCAGGGACTCGACTGCAGCGACGATCTCCTCCGGATGAAGGTTCCGGACGAAAGGAGTGGTCGCGAAGGTAGTCGCGCAATGCTTGCAGCCGTAATTGCATCCCGCCTGGGCTGACATACAGACGGAATAGGCTTTGTGTTCCCCCTCCCAGAGTTGCACGGCCTCGAACGTGGACCTGTCTGAAGTCTTGAACACATACTTGACGCTGCGATCGAGTGCTCTGCTCGTGGAGACAACCTCAATTAAGCCGCCACTGCGGGTCGAATCGCCCATCATGCAGATCCCTTCCCGTGGAGTTCGTGCACGCTTTACCGCCATCGACGGATGTGCGATTGCGTCTCAGAATGCCAATTCTCCGGCAGGCCGGAATGCCCCTGCCGGATTCTTGCTGGTGCCAGTGAGAAATCACCCCAAAAGGGGGACAGAAATTACTTACACTGCACCAATAGGTTCTGGCTCGCAGGGCAGACTACAGCCCAAGAAACCGAGCTCAAATTACAGCAGTAATATCCGGCGGCTGGGGCGGTCGGACAGCGAGACCGGCGGAGGAGCTGAGCCACTGGGTCTGATGGCTTACTGGGAAATCTTGCTGCTCTGCGCTCCTGGACCGCTATGCTCAGGTCCAACGCGTTGACGGAGACAAGTAGCGACGGGATCCGCGAGCAGAGAGAGCTGCTGGTAGCTGTGAAGGCAGTCTCGCGCCCCACGTGAAGACCCTCCCGAGCGCGGGGAGGAACGGCCGATCGACTCGGCCCAATGCCCCGCCGGCTGGCCCCCGTGACCGGGCCTGAATGAGGCCGTCGCCGTCTGGTGGCGGCAAAGGCGTGGTGGCACCGCGAGTCCCCTTCTCGCCCACGCCCCCAAGGGATCATGACGACGCCCCGGGAGGGCCCGAGATGATCCACACGACTCCCCGTGTATTGGTCTCCGACCTGCGAGAACACGTTGGCGAGACCGTTTCCGTCTGCGGCTGGGTGAACACCCTTCGGCTGCAGCGCAAGATGCAGTTCGTCATCGTCCGCGACCACACCGGAATGGTGCAGGTCACCCACAGGCGTGGCGGCGAGAGCGACAGCACCGAAGCCACCCTGGAGAGCCTGACCACCGAGTCCGCGGTCAGGATCACCGGCCGCGTAGTCGACAACCCGATCGTCAACCTCGGCGGCCTGGAACTCGTGCCCGAGCAAGTGGAGGTTCTGAACCGGGCCGAGACACCGCTGCCGATCGACGAACACACCGGCCTGGAGCACCGTCTCGACTGGCGGTTCCTCGACGTGCGGATGCGTCCGCAGGCACAGCTCCTGTTCGCTGTACAGACCACTCTCGAGCAGGGCATGCGCGAGTACGCCTACAGCCAGGGCTGCACCGAGATGCACACCCCGAAGCTGATGGGAACCGCGAGCGAGTCCGGGGCCGAGGTGTTCAAGCTCGGCTACTTCGATCGCTCCGCGTTCCTCGCGCAGTCCCCGCAGTTCTATAAGCAGATGGCGATTTCCGCCGGCATCGACAAGGTCTTCGAGATCGGCCCCGTCTTCCGCGCCGAGCCGTCGTTCACGTCGAGGCATGCGACGGAGTTCACCGGCGTCGACGTGGAGCTCGCCTGGATCAACGGCGTCGAGGACGTCATGGTCTTCGAGGAGCAGATGCTCACTCACGCTATCGCCAAGGTCGCCGACGTTCATGGTGAGGCGATCCGCGAGACCTTCGGCGTCGACGTCACGGTCCCCACGATGCCATTTCCTCGGGTGACCATGGCCGAAGCCCAAGAGATCCTGCGGGCGGGCGGCTGGGACCCGGAGGGCACGAAGGAGGACCTGGACCCGGAGGGCGAGCGGGGCATCTCCGCGCACTTCAAGGAGCAGACCGGGCACGAGTGGGTGTTCGTCACTCACTACCCGACGAGCATTCGCCCCTTTTATCACATGCGCCCCGAGAGTGACCCGGGCTTGACGCTGAGCTTCGACCTGCTTTGGAAGGGCCTGGAGGTCACCACCGGCGCCCAGCGTGAGCACAGGTACGACGTACTGCTCAAGCAGGCCGCCGAGAAGGGCATGAGCACCGAACCGTTGCAGGACTACCTGAACGCTTTCCGCTTCGGCTGTCCGCCGCACGGAGGCCTCGGTATGGGCCTGGGTCGGGTGCTGATGGTCATGCTCGGACTCGACTCCATCCGCGAGGCCGCCTTCCTGTTCCGCGGACCGAACCGGCTCACCCCGTAGGACCCTTGTCGCTTCATGTGATTGGGGCGGTCAGCACTCTGGCTGACCGCCCCAATATGGTCTGTTCAACGTGCTTCGCGTGTACGGCGGTTCGTCGGCTTCGGTCCTGGTGGCCGAGTGCCGCGCCCCGTCTTGCCCGTCCGGGAAGGCCCGCTGCCGGCGCCTCCGAGCGGTAGCAGAGAGTCCAGGCGTGCACCGTTGTTCCAGGAGCCGAACAGGTCCCGGTTGAGCGCGACGATGTTGTGCTTGGCGGCGAGGGTTCGGGCGGCAGTGCTGTATTCGCAGGTGGCGACGAACACGGCTACGTCTGCGTGGTGTTCGGCAAAGGCCATGCCGACGAACTTCTGCATGTCCCCGCTGGGAACGGTGCGATGCGGTGCGTAGTGCTTGACCTGGACGACGAGCCGCTGGCCGTCCGGCATATGACCGAGGACGTCGGCGGCGAGGTCCCCGGAGCCGCCCACCACGCGCACATTGGTGCAGCCGTCCCTGCGGCACAGCTCCGCGATGTAGTGCTCGAAGTCCTGCCAGCTCATCGCGTCGATTGCCGTCATGGATCTCTCCATGGCCATACGACGGTCCTGCTCGCGCCAGGCCCTGTCACCGTCACGTGCGCGGCGATCGACTCTCCGTAGGGCCCAGACCGTGGCCCCGACTGCAGTCGCTAACAGCAACCCCAGCAGTAGCCACGGCACTTCGAGGAAGACGAACACCATAGCGACGATCGCCGCGGTCGCGAGAGTGACGCGCTGCTGGATGAGGCTCCGCCGTTGCGCCTTGGTGCGTCGACGCTTCCGTTTGGCCACGCCGCCTCCCCCTTGGTGAACCTGCCCGCAGTGTGGAACGACCCGTTGCTGGGGCCAAGAGCGGCTTTCCGGCCAGTCAGTAGCGGACGTTGCGGAGATCGTGCATCCACGCTTCGTCGGGATGCTTGTCCCAGTAGGCGCGCAGCGCCAACTCTCGGTCTGAGAAGCGGCCCTGATGGCAGAGCCCGCCGTGGGCAAGGGTGACGCTCATCGCGAGTGGCGACTCGGTGGTCACCCAGTGCGGGGTCAAGGCGTGACTCCACAGCCTTTCGCCCGGCTCCATACGAACCGAGAGCCGGTCGGCCGGATCGTGTTCGGGCGGCTCCTCAGCGGTGGTCTCGCCAACAACAGCAGCCTCGGCGGACAGGACGCTGCCGGGGTCGTGGTAGCTGTGGAACGTCTTGGTGCCCTCGATCTGCCACACCAGGCCGTGGGAGTTGTCGTTGTGATACGTCGACGCGGCACCGGCTGTGGACAGAAAGAGTAGGGGCGCACATCGCTGCCACGTGTATCCCCAGCCGGACATCCGGGTGCGCCAGGGGATCATGACCTGTTCTTGGAAGCCGGCGAGTATGCCGGAGTAGAAGCGGGTGAGGTTGAAGTGCACCAGCCGGAACGGCCACGTGACGATCTCGTCGATCGGAGCAGTGCGGAAAGCGGCGGTGCGATCCATGCGGAGGGCCCAGTCGTCGTCACCGAGGATCGTGAACCGTACTTCTTCGTCCTGCCGGACCGCAGCGAGAACGTCGACAGCGGGCGGGAAGCTGTAGTCGAAGCTGATCAGTTCGCTGTCGACCGGGAAGTTCGGCGGGATGCACCAGCGGTTGAGGAACTCGTCTCGGGTGGTGATGGGGTTCGTCATGGGCTGCTCCCAGGTGGGGGTTCGGCGCGGCAGATGGCCGCGCAGGACGGGGTGGTCCACTCCTGGGGCTCGGCGTTGAGGAAGTCGCGGATGGTCGCCCTGGGGGCGGTCACGCTCACCGAGGCTGTGCCGTAGGGGCAGCGGCGGATCTCACCTCCCGCGGACACGTACAGGGACGGGCCCTGGCAGCGTTGCCTCCCAGGTGGTTCGCGGTGCAGGGCCTGGAGGTCTTGGACGTGCTGGTGGAAGCGCGACGTGAGGCGGAAGCGGGTGCCCAACAGGGCGGTGTCCTGGCTCTGCTGATCGAGATAGTCGGGCAGGCTCCACCCTGCGCGAGTTCGGTCGGCTTCATCGAGCATGACCGGACTGAATTGGACCTCCGCTTTCGCTCCGGCAACCAGATCACGCAGGGCGCGGCACTCGGCATCGGTGAGCTGCCAGTAGGTGACGTGCAAGATCCTGCCCCGTGTGGCGCTGAGCTTGTCGAGGGTGGCGATCCCCGTGGCGGCGCTGCGGTGGGTGCGACCGAGCTTCATCGCGGCAGCTGAGTCCGCGGACACAGTCACGTTGGCCAGCAGGTGCGCCACTTCCTCCAATCGTTCCACGTCCTCGGGGGCGCGGGCGGAGGTGACCACGGAGATCGGCATGCCGAACTGGTGTGCCAGACGCACGAGTTGCTGCAGCTCTGGGTGGTGGGCGGGCTCGCCACCGGTGAGGCAGATCTCTTCGGCACCTGCTTCCTTCAGTCGGGACAGGCTGCGGGTGTAGAGGGGCAGGGGGAGGTAGCCGTGGGCTCGGTCGGCGCGGAAGCAGAAGCCGCATGCGATCTTGCAATGCCCGGCGGTGCTGATCAGCGCCGACCGAAACCGCCCCCGGCCAGTCCGTGGTGCGGGCGGCCTGGTCGCGGTGTGGGTGTTCACTGCACCCCCGTGCTGTCCCACACGGCGATCTCGACCGTGCTGGTGTAGAACGCGCACATCTGCGGGTCCGGCCGCTCCCCACCGATCAGCAGCTGCTCATTGCGGGAGGGGCCACCACAGATCGCCAACGCTGGGCACGTGCCGCACTCCGGCAGAGGCGCCACCTTCTTGGCGATGCCACCCAACAGACTTGTGTCAGCGCGGATTTCATCGAGGGTGTGGAGGAACTCGGGTTCGGTGAAGTTGATGTCGCACAGACTGACCCGCTGGCCTGGCAGCAGCGCCACGTTCAGGGTGCGGTCGCTCTGCATGTGATCCAGCAGCATGGGCCGACGCCGGTCGAGTGCCTGGAAGGCGCGGTCCAGGACAGAGAACATCATCCCGCCACGCCCCAGGGCAACAAGCCGCGCCTGGTACAGCTCCTTCGACAGGTCGGCCCCGTTGACGATCCAGCGGCCTCCGGCGGGGACGGGGGTGTTGGCGTAGATGAACTTCAGCCCGAGTTCCTCGATGATCCATGTGACGGTCTCAGCCAGGCGGCCGATGTTCGCCGGTGTCGGGGTGAGATTGCAGCCCACGTGGATGCCATCGATTTCCAGGAGCCGGCGTACGTTGCGGCGGATGCGGTCATCGGCTGCTTGCCCGCCGAGGAGTCGTCGGTGCGCGGAGTTGATGGAGGGCGGCCCGTCGATGGAGATACCGACCCCGTACCGGTAGCGGGCGAAGTGCTCGGCCATATCGTCGGTGAGGCGGGCGCCGTTGGTGACGACGGTCCGCCGCACCTCCTTCACGCCGTATTCGGCTGCGAGCTTGTCGGCGAGGTCGTCGCCGTATTGCATCAGGTCGAAGCGGGTTGTTGGTTCGCCGCCGAACCACTGGATGGCTACCTCGTCTTGGCCGGCGTTGGTCTCGAACAGGTAGGTCAGGCCTGCGGCGAGGTCGTCCTCGCTCATGTCCGGCTTGCCGGTGTTCGTGTCGACGAAGCAGTAGCTGCACGCCATGTTGCAGCGGTCGGTGAGCACGACGCGAAGGCCGCTGATCCTGACCGGGGTCGCATCAAGGCCGAGGTTGCTCAGGCGGGTATGGAGTGCCTCACGCGGGTCGACCTCGGGGGTGTCGGGCGTGAAGCCGAGCTCGGAGAGAGCTGTGTGCGTCGCGGTCGGGGGAACCGCGGAGAGGTCGTCGACCTCCCCGCGGTCGAGGTACACGCTTTCCAGCGTGACCGGGTCGAGGAGAGCAGTCTGCCCGTCCCGGTCGTACTGGATGTACTTCCCCCACAGGAGCTGTGAGGAGGCCACTGTGGTTACGCGGCTTCCTCGGCGACGATCCCGCGCTCGGCCATTACCTTGCGGACCAGTTCCTCGCCCGCGGCCTGCAGTTGCGCCGAGGCCTCCGGGGAGCCGCCGTCGGCGAGGACGATGACGCCGGGCAGGGTCGGGTTCGCGGCGATGAACGTGATGCCGGCGGGCTCGGTGCTGACCATCATGATCGCGTTCTCGACCGGGACCCAGTCGGTCTTGTCCCTGACCCCTTCCAGGATCTCGGCCTGCTTGGCCTGGAAGGCGTCACGCTCCCCCATCCAGACCCCTGCCTTGCTCTTCGAGTCGACGACGTCCGCGTAGATCAGGTGGTCATTCTTGGCTCGGCGAGGTGTTGGCATAGCACTCATCTCCTATAGCTGGCTCGGTCTGTCTCGGATCTGACGTTGTGCTGTGCGGCCCCGGTAATTCGCTGGGCCAGTCCATGAGGGTGCTACCGAAACCCCGTGACGTCATATCCCGGAGGTGATATCACTTGAGCGATATCTCGACGGTGAAGCACCTGAGCAGCTTTGATCTGCCTACGCCTACGCGTCGTCTGGGGCCGCGTCGAAGGGTCGTAGCATCGGTCCTGTCAGCTCAGGGGGCACATCTAGCCCTTCGAGCAGAGCAATGATCTTGTCGATGTTCGTGAGCCGACGGGTTCCGGACTCCAGCATCGACAGAAACGCCTGGCTAAGGCCGACCAGGGCAGCCAGGTCTTCTTGCCTTAACCCGCCTACCCTGCGCACGAGTTGACAGAGCGTGCCGAAATCTCGTTCCACTAATGCTTTTTGGACATTGAGATCCAGCCAGACGTGCGGAGGGACTGACGGATCCACCGGCAGAGACCCCCTGGTTCTTCGGCTGCAGACCGTGCAGCGCCCCTCGTTGTTGTACCTGCTCAAGCGACACATGCACCCGCCGCAGCGTCGGACCTGCCGTACAGCAGAAGGCCGGCTACCTTGCACCGCCAACTCGCCCGGAATCGCTGACACAATCCGCTCGCCTCTCGCCCTTAGAGGTTGTCTCACGTGGTGAGTTTCGCGAGCTTCTTGTAGCAGGTGAGGGCTGCGGCCAGGCCGAGGAAGGCGAGGAAGTGACTGCCC
>NZ_JBICYB010000076.1:0-12136 GCF_043200575.1 Streptomyces sp. NPDC048392 | reverse complement strand
CGCGCGACGGCGCAGCTCAAGCGGATAACGGGAAGGTCGTGCCATGACTCGATCCTTTCATGAAATCGAGTCTCTACTGGAACCGGTGCGGTTCACCGAGCGAACGAATTCGGTCATTAGGTGAACGGCATCCCGCTCGTAGTGCGGCGTGGATAAGGTTGGTCGCGCTAGGTAATCGATGGATCCTCGGACGGATGCCGAAGTGACAGTACCCAACCCTTTCGCGCCGCCGTCGGAGAACGCGAACCGGTCGGCGTGGTCTCCGCTGGACGAGTATCTGTGGCACACGTGCGACATCCTTGCCGACCTGCTCGAAGGCCGCCTTTCTGGCCGCCCCTTGGTCGCCACGACCGCAAGACTGGACCAAGGGGACCGTGCGCTTGCCGTGGGCCCCGGTCAGCGCTCGACTTGGCGAGCCCTGGGAGACGGTCGTTATCAGCACAGCAATGTGGTCGCCGTCGGCAGTCCTGCACTTGTCATCGGGAGTCTGGTGGGCTCAGCGTTGGGCAACTCCACGCGGCGCCGGCAGGCTGCGCGTGACGCGCAGCCACGGTGGGTGGTGGACGGATCAGGTGCAGTGACGCTCACGCCACGCAGGCTGCATTTCGCGAACTCGACATGCGAACTCGACCTCGACTGGAGCGCTCTGAGCGCGATCGAACTTGTTGCTCCGGACACCTTCCAGACGAGCTTTATCAGCAGGCGCGGCCAGCAGGTGATGACACGCGTGCACACGCCGTGGGCATCGCTCGCTTTCGTCGTTGCCGCGATTACGGCGTTTCCCGCACACCCGCGCTTGCTGAGCCGCGGCTGGCTCCCGTCGGACTTTGAGCAGAGATGCGCCCTCTTGGGCCGGCCCTGTCGTCCGGCGGCTCAGCTCACGGCCGAGTGACGGGTCCACTGAGGCGGGATGGGGACCAATGCGACTGGCAGGCACTCGGCTGGGGATGTAGAGGCCATGGGCGAGGAGATGGTGGGCTGGGCCAGGCGAGTTGCGGCGGCTGAACTCGGGAATGTGCTCCCACGACGGTGGGCGCACAGCTGTGGAGTCGCAGCCCGGGCGGCCGAGGTCGGCCTGATCGTGGGGAAGGACGCTGACCTGTTGATCTCGGCCGCGATCCTGCATGACGTGGGATATGCGCCTCGCTTGGCGACCACCGGGTTCCATCCGCTCGATGGCGCGCGCTTCCTACGGGACGAGCACGGTGCCTGCGAGAGGCTGATCTGCTTGGTGGCGAACCACTCGTTCGCGCTGCTGGAGGCGGAAGAACGGGGGCTGCGGGAGGAGTTGGCGAGGGAGTTCCCGTTGCTGGACGATCCGCTGTTGGTGGACGCCCTCGTGTATTGCGACATGACGACGACGCCCGACGGCGGCCGGACGATCGCGCGGGAACGGGTCGCGGAGATCGTCGGCCGTTATGGCGCGGACAGCGTGGTCGGTCGGTTCATCCGGCGGGCGGCGCCGGAGATCTTCTCCTCTGTCGAGAGGATCGAGGCCGCTCTGGCGGCTCAGCCGAGGTAGGGATAAGTGCCGGCGAGATAATCGCCGATCTGCTGGCGCATGCTCGGGTGGATGTCGTACTGGTCCAGGTCTGCGGGCTGGACGAAGCGAACACCGTCGGCCTCGTCGTTGATTGTGGGCTCACCGCCGACAGGGCGGCCGATGTAGGTGTTCTCGTACTGCTGGCGGATCTCGCCGTCGGTGTAGGCGACGATGTGGTTCGGGTTGGTGTAGACGCCGAGGAAGCCGGTGATCTCCGCGATGATGCCGGTCTCTTCCAGGCACTCGCGGACCGCGCACTGGGCCGCGGTCTCGCCGATGTCCTGGGCTCCGCCGGGGAGTGCCCACTGTCCGGTGTCGCGGCGGCGCTGGAGGAGGATGGCACCCGTCTCGTCGGCGACGAGCAGGTTGCTGGCCGGGATGAGGGTGTTCGCCTTCGGCGCGGCCGGGTCGTTGTAGTACTCAGTCCTGCCCATGGTCAGCGGTCCTCTCCTGGTCGGGTGCCCATGGCCGTGCGGCGGCCCAGACGGCGTCGAAGCTCTGAGCGTAGTTGTCGAACCACCCCATGCCGTCGGCTCTCCTGAGGTGGAGGAGGGGGTTGGCGCTGGCCGGCTGCCCCCAGATGTGGGGATTGACGAGGAGGTCGTCGTCGTAGCGGAACATGGACGTGTAGAGCGTGGTGTCATGCAGACGCACCGCGCACCCGGCCTCGCCCAGCAGGGGGCGGTAGTACGTCAGCGAGGCGCGGATCTTGGCGGCGAGTGTGTCGCCGATTCCCTCTTCGCGGCCCCGGACGGCGACCGCCTGTCCGTCGGGGTCACCGAAGCACAGGCGAACCCGGACGCCCTCGGCGGCGCGTTCGGAGAGCATCTTGGCGACGTGCGGGTTGGACTGTGCGAAGAACGTGCCCGAGAAGACGAGGACGCTGATCTCCTGCCGGGCCTCCCGCAGCAGCGAGAGCCATACGTCCCGCGGCACGCTGGCTCGGTTCTGGTAGGTGCCGACCAGTTCGGTGCCTAATCCGTCGCGGGGTGGACCGGGCCGCTTGGAGGGCGTCGGCCAGAGGAAGGTCTCCTCCACGCGCAGATGACCGGCCACGCGAAAGCGATGCCGCGCGTGAGGAACCCGTCCTCCCAGCCACCGGCTCACTGTCTTGGGGTCGACCTCGCAGATCTCCGCGAGCGCATCGGGTGAGACCCCTCTTTGGGCGAGCACGGTATGCAGTCGGTCGTTCACAGAAACCATGCAAGCGGTGCAACGCGTGATCGCGCAAGGACGTTGTGGGACGTTGTCGCGGAATCACAGTGTCACCGGCTGCTGCTTACGCTGGCGTCATGGAGCTCATCGTCCTGTGGGACATCGACCACACCCTCATCGAGAACGCGGGGGTGAGCAAGGAGATCTACGCCGCCGCCTTCTCGGCGCTGGCGGGGCGCGAGCCGACGGGGCCGGCACGCACCGAGGGGCGTACGGATCGATTGATCATGCGCGACATGTTCGTTCGGGATGGGCTGCCCGTCCCCTACTGGCCCGGCATTGAGGCTGCCCTCGTACGGGCAGGGAGTGAGCGCCGGGATGCTCTGCGTTCGCGCGGATGGGCCTTGCCAGGAGCCCATGAAGCACTGAAGGCCGCCTCGGCGCGGAGCGGCTGGGTCTCCTCTGTCCTAACCGGCAACATCGAGGCCAACGCCCGTGTGAAGCTCTCCGCGTTCGACCTCGACCCCTTGCTGGACCTGCCGGTGGGCGCCTACGGAGCGGACGCCGATCTCCGTCCCGATCTGGTCGCGGTCGCCCGCGAACGAGTGCAGCGGCTGCGTGGCGTCCGGGTCGACACGCCCATCGTCCTGGTCGGAGACACCCCTCGCGATGTGGAGGCTGCCCTGGCCACGGGGTGCGGGATCGTCGCCGTCGCCTCCGGTCTGCACGATCGCGCGGAACTCGCAGCGGCCGGCGCCCCAGAGGTCCTTCCGGACCTGGCAGACGCCAAGCGCCTTCTAAGCGTCCTGGAGTCGCTCGCAGGTGACGGAAGACGTCCCAGGACGTCCTCGGGCCGTCCCTGAACGCGGTGACGAGGTCCCCGGGTAGACAGCCACGATCGGGTTCCCGAAAGGCAGCCAGCCGAAGGAGCCCAAGTGATCAGGGAAATCACCGGGATCAGGAAGATCCGGATGCTGTACCTGCAGCTGCTCTACCGCTGCAACTTCACGTGCCTGCACTGCTTCCACGGCAAGCGGCTTCAGTACGCGGACGCCTTCACCGTCGACGAAGCCAGTCGCCTCCTCACTCTGATGCGAGACGAGTACGGCACGGAGGAAGTCACCCTGCTCGGCGGGGAGCCCTTCGTTCACCGGGACCTTCCGCAGGTCGTCCGCCACGCCAAGGAGGAACTGGGCCAGCGCGTCGAGATCTGCACCAACGGCTACCGGATCGAGCGACGCCTGACAGAGATCGCGCCGCACCTGGACCTCCTCCGGGTGTCCCTGGAGGGCGTCGGATCGACCAACGACGGCATCCGCAGGCATGGCAGCTACCAGAGCGCCCTCAACGCACTGAGCCTGGCACGGGACCTCGGAGTTCCGACCGGTGCGACCATGACCGTGACCTCACGGAACATCAGTGAGGTACTCCCCCTCGCCGGCATCCTGGCCCGACTCGGGGTCCAGCAACTCAAGCTCCACCACCTGCGGCCGGTAGGCAATGCCGCCGACCACCCCGAGCTGCTGGTCACCGAGCCTGCCGCCTACGGCCAGCTCCGCGAAGAGCTCGCGGCGGCATACCTGCCCCTGGAGGTGATCGTCGACGAGGACCTCTCCGAGCACGGCGCCCCGCAGCTCTGCGCCCCGACGGGGGGACCCCGCGAGATCGACCGGATTGAGGCCGACCCGCGTGGTGCCCTGACCATGTCCTGCAAGGCCGTGGGCAAGGACTCTCACGCCTTCTGGTACGAGAAGAGCGCTGGCCGCATCGTTCATCAGCCGTCGGCCACGGACGAGCTCACGCTCGCGGTGCCGGACGTGGTGTACGCCCGTGCCTGACCACCCGCGATTCGAGAGCCTGGAGGGCTTACGGGGTACCGGCAAGTCGACCATCGCCCCGATGCTCGCCGCCGCCCGCCAAGCCGTCCTCGTCCCCACCGTGCCCGCCCTGTACCAACCCCTCAGGGCGGCCGTGGACCAGCGGACCAATGCCGACGCGCGGATGTGCCTCTACCTCTCCGCGCTGTTCACCGCGGCCGAGGAAATCCAGAGCCACCTCGACGCCGGCGTCCCCGTGGTCGTCGAGAGCTACTTCGCCCGGTGCCTCGCCACCCACCAGGCCATGGGGGCTCGGCTCGGCGTCACGCTGCCGCGCCGGCTCCCGACACCCGTCACGTACTACCTCGTCTGCGGCGACGACGAACGCCGCCGTCGTCTGGCCGCCCGGGACAAGCCCGCGACGCAGTGGGACGCACTGATCGAAACCGTCCCGGACCAGGTGACCGACGCCTACGCCTCGTTCCCGATGCGCCGCGTCGACACCACGTGGCGCAGCCCCGAAGAGGTCCTCCGTGTGATCACAGAAACCGACAGGCAAGGAGCGAACTCCCATGCAGACCCAGAGCCTGTGGGAGCACACCCTCACCTTCTTCCCCCAGTTCCTCGGCACACTGCGCGAGCGAGTCGCCCCTGACGCCACCGTCGCGGTCGTCGGCGCGAGCGACGGCAAGTTCGTCCTGCCGCTGGCCGCCGCCGGCTACCACGTGGTCGCCATCGAACGCGACGCACTCGCCCTGCACGGAGGCGAGGTACGCCTTCCGGGTGACAGCGAAGCCCACGCGATGGGCCTGATCGACCGGCTGAAGCTCGAAGAACTCCATTCCCGCGTCCACGTGGTTGAGGACGACTTCCTCGAGGGCAAGCCCCTGGGCGTGCAGTGCGATGCAGTCTGGACGAGCTGCTCGTGGCACTACAGTGCCAACCACCACCGCCCGCTCGCCGAGTTCGTCGACCGCATGCAACGCCTGGTCCGCCCGGGCGGTGTGTTCGGTGCGGAGTTCATGATGCCCGTCGAAAGACGCCACCACATGACCGAGCACTACACCTCCCCCGAGCGCCTGCTCCCTCACTTCATCAGTGACTGGGAAATCCTGCTCACCCTGCGCACGAACGAGTTCACGGAACGGGCCCACGTCGACCAGCCGAACGACCACACCCATCGCATGGGCCTGCTCATGGCAGCACGAACGTCCCCCTTCACCGACCACTTCTGAGAGAAGGACACATGAAGCACGAGTACGAGGCGAAGTTCCTGGCCGTCGATGCCGCGGGCCTCCAGGCCAAGCTGACCGCCCTCGGAGCCGTCCAGGCGTTCCCCCGCACCCTCCTCACCCGCAAGATCTTCGAGAACGACTCCCTCGACGGAGGGGCCTGGATCCGCCTCCGGGACGAAGGCACCCGGTCGACCCTCACCCTCAAGCAGGTCACCGACGCCACCACGATCGACGGCACCAAGGAGATCGAGACCGAGGTATCCGACCTGCACGCCATGGCCGACATCCTGCGGCGGGTCGGCCTCACCGAAGTCCGCTACCAGGAGAACTACCGCGAGGAGTGGCGCCTGGGCGAGGTCGCCTTCGACTTCGACACCTGGCCCGACCTCCCCACCTTCCTGGAGATCGAGGGGCCCGACGAGGCATCGGTCCGGCAGGCCGCCGCGCTGCTGGACCTCGACTACTCCGAAGCCCGATTCGGCAGCGTCGACGAGATCTACAAGAGCGAGGCCGGCCGCGACATCCTCGCCGAGCCCACCCTCCTGTTCTCCGACGCCGAGAAGCAGGAGGACGCTTCCTCCGCTGTCCGCAGCCACTGACCAGGGAAGCGGACAAGCCATGCTCACGGAAGCCGCATTACGGCACAGGGTGATCCCCGGAATAACCGAGTTCGCACGCGGTGGTCTGCCTGCCCCCGCAGCCACGGACGACGGCAACGAGTGGGTCGACGGGCCCTGCTGGCTCTACTGCGGACAGCGGTGGACTCGCGTTCTGTGGATCGGCCCCGCCCGCGTCGCAGGCGCCCAGGCGCCGATGTACGCATGCGGACCCTGCATCCGAGCACTCCAGGAGCGGGTCTGGCAGTCCCTCCTCAGCCGGGACGAGCCAACCCGCCGCGATGGTCCGAGCGATGCCACCTCCCCTGCGTCCGCCTCAGCACGGCGGGCCGGCAGACATCGGGGCCGACGAGGCTTCCTCCGCCGCGGTTAAGCCCCCGCCCTGGTCATGGAAGTGCCTACCGTCCCCCGCGGTATGAGCCCCGTGACCAGGGCGGGCCTGCGGGGGTACATCCCGCTTGGAAGGTCCTCAGGATGCCTCGTGGTCAATCGCGGGACTCGTGGGTCGGAGACAACCTCGCCCGCGCATCGTCTTCACGCGCAGAGGCCGTTACGGTCGGCTCATGACCGCAGGGGAGCGCGTTGTCGTTGTTGGGGCTGGGGTGGCTGGGCTCACCACGGCCGTCGTACTCGCCGAGTCCGGGGCTTCGGTGCACGTGATCGCCGAGCAGGTGCCGGGGGTCACGTCGCTGGCGGCCGGGGCGATGTGGGGGCCTTACCTGGTCGAGCCGAAGGACAAGGTCGACCAGTGGGGGCAACGGTCCCTGGAGATCTTCCGCGAGCTGGCCCAGGACCCGGCGACGGGCGTCCGGCTCACCAGTGGCATCGAGGCATCCCGCACGGCCGAAGCCGCGCCGGACTGGGCCACCACTTTGCCTGGCTTCCGACCGTGTGAGCGGGACGAACTTCCGGCCGGGTTCACGGCGGGTTACCGGTTCACCGTGCCACTGATCGACATGCCCACCTACCTCGACTACCTCCTGCGCCGGCTCCGTGATGCCGGGGTTGTGGTCGAGCGGCGACGGCTGACTTCGCTATCGGACGCCGGTCCGGCTTCGGTGATCGTCAACTGCGCGGGCCTCGGGGCACGCGACCTGGTTCCGGACCCTGACCTCCGGCCCATCCGCGGCCAGCACGTCGTCGTCACCAACCCCGGGCTGACCGAGTTCTTCTCCGAGGACACCGGCCTCTCGCCCGATCTGCTGTGCTTCTATCCTCACGGCGACCACGTCGTCCTGGGCGGCACAGCGATCGACGGCGAGGGCGATCCGGCCCCCGATGACAAGGCGGCGGCCGGTATCCTCGCCCGCTGCGCCGAGGTCGAGCCCCGACTCGCCCAGGCCCGTGTCCTGGAGCACCGGGTCGGCGCTCGACCGACCCGCGCCACGGTCCGTGTGGAGGAAGAGGTGGGGGAGGACGGCACCGTGGTCGTGCACAACTACGGGCACGGAGGTGCTGGCGTCACTCTGTCGTGGGGGTGCGCTGAGGAGACTCGGGATCTGCTGTCGATCGCGTGATCTGCACGTGGAGGAACAGACGTTGCGACGTCCGCAGCGCGGGATCGCTCAGAGCGCCCCGACACGCTTGTAGCCGAACCACAACCGGCCACCGGTCTGCCCGAGCACCTCGTCCACGACGGCCACGAGGGTCTCGACTCTCCCGTCCAGTACCTCCTGTAGGCCGTGGTGGAGGCGTGTGCTGAGCCCTGGCGCGGTTGTCTCAAGGCGGCGTGCCAGCCACTTCCCACCGCCACCCCACGAACCGCCAACGGCCAGTGCCAGCTCACCGGTGCGTCGCACCAGTTCGGTCGCCATGAACAGGCGCTCGCTCTGGTCGTGGCTTCCCGCGAGGTCGTCGAGGAGGTCGGTGATCGCGTAGCGGCGGTCGTCGATCTCTTCCGACGACACCGGGGGTGGTCCGGCGGCGGTCAGCTTCCGGGCCTGTGCGGCGAGGCGGGCTCCGAGTCCATCGGTGTCGAAGAGCAGCAGCCCGTCGGCACACATCCACAGCAGCGGCGACCGGCGCTTGCGCAGCTCCCTTTCGACGTATGCGTGCCACGTCGCCTCGGTGTGAACGAACATCTCGACTGGCCAGTCGGCGTACTGGAGGCTCGCCCGGTAGGGGGCTGGGGCTCCGTGGAACAGGACCACGACGTCGAGGTCCGAAGTGGCCGTTCGGCGGCCGGTCACGACGCTGCCGCCCAGGAACGCGGCTCGTGCTTCGGGGTGATGTTCCTCTACGACAGCGCGTGCGGCCTCGATCGCATCCATGCGGCAACTATCAGCACTGTCCCCGCCGCGCGCACGCTCTTTCTCTGTGCGACTGCGATGTCTCGCCCTCTGGGTCTCAGTTCGCCGGGGGCAGACAGCGAAGATCCACGAATGACTGGCCAACGCGGCAGCGGCATGTGAACCTGGACGACCTTCTCGCGAAGCACCAGGTCAGAGAGGTGATTGTCTGTGACTGCGGCGCCCCAGGGGCCCGGATTCTCCACCACTGTCGAGGCCCTGCGGCTGCGCGAGTGGCTGCTCGGCCCGGGCCAGGCCACGCTCGTGATGGATCAATTCTCCGCCGACGACTTCCACCTGGTCGTGGACGACCGCGCGGACGTACACGTCAATTCGAAGGACGGTCGCTTCTACCTTGGATGGTTCCCGCTCGGGCGCCCTGGCACCGACGGCGAGGGATGGAAGATCGCCGTCACCGGTACGGCCAAGGTGCGCGGCTACCAGATGTCCTTCGACACCGAGACGCCGGCCGATGTCGTCGCCGCCGCTGTTGCTCGCGTACTGGAGACGTCCCCGCAGCTGTGACTGCCAGAGGCTCCGCCCCTCGGGCACCCTCGACGTCCGCGCTAGCGGCATCAAAATCACCAAGCTCTTGGAGGCGTACCTGCATCCCGACTTCCCGATCGGCCCACCCAGCCCGACGAACGTCCCGTCCGCGTACTGGGTCGGTCCACGGCACCTGGCCGGTGACGACGGGCGCCTGTACGACGCTGTCGCCGATACGCTCGCTGGCCTCGGCTGGACGAGCCTGACGATCGTCCGCGGGCGCCAGCAGCCGGACGAGGCACTGGAGGACCGACAGGTCTTGCGCAGCACCGTCCTGCACATCAGTCCCGACTCCCTGCGGTGGGCGCAGTGGGTCTTGCCGGACGAGCCGTTCCACCTGGGGAACCTGCCGATCGCCTGGCAGGTGTCCGCTCGTTCGGACCCGAGCAGCCCGCTCGCCCAGTGGTCGGCCTACTTCACCCCCGATGTCCCGGGAGAGGTCCTCGGCACCTTCCTCGCCGCGCTCGACGCCCGCGATCAGCCGGCCATGCCGCTCGGTGCCCCCGAGCTGGTCCTCGACGCGGTTACGGCGCACGGGTGGCTGCGTGACGTAGGCCAGCCCGGCACGGGAGCGGTGGACCCGACGTTCGCCTCCCACGTCCGCCTCGGCGAGGTGCCGCCCCTCATCCAGGATGGCGACCCACTCGCGATGGTGGCTGAGGCAGACGAGGCGGCCCTGGCCGGGTGGCAGGCGTGGGCGGAGCCGGTGCTCGGAGCGGGCTACCTGTGGGCGGCGTCCTTCGGCCCCAGCGTGCCGCACGACCTCGTCGCCGCCTTCGCCGATTCCCTCAGTTCCAGCGCACCGGTGCTGCGTCGGGTGGTGCCGGAGAGCACCCATGACCGGCTCCTGCGCGCTCCAGCCGGCTGAGGGCCATCCAACGCATAGAAGCCGGGCCTCCCCTCGGGGAAGCCCGGCTTCATGCTGCTGTGCCCTGGTCGGTGTCCTCGTGCGTCACGGTCTGAGGTTGTTGAGAGCGGTCCGCCTCCACGCCTGGTGCTTCGTTCGGCGTGACGAGTCCTACCGGCTATCGCATGGGACGCACACGCCTCTGTGTCAGATGCCGGATCGGTCTTTGGAGCCGGTCACCAGCGCGTTGGGTACGTATCGGCGCGGGGGCCAGGGTCAGAAGGCGTAGGGGGTGAAGGGGCGGATTGGGTCGACGATGAGCCCGAGGAGGCGATCGAGCTCGGCTCGCTCGTCCTCATTCATGAGCTCGACGGCGTTGCCGAGCCTCTTCACGTCGAGTCGCTCCCAGAACGGGGCCAGGAACTGGTCGAGGGCATCCGGAGCTTCGTCCATCGTGCGCCGGTAGTCCGCGTATCGCTTGTGCTGCGTCCTAATCTCGTCGAACTCGGCGCGAGTGGCCCTGCGGAGGAGGCGCAGCTCGTCTTTACTGAACGGGCGCCCGTCGAGGTGGTACCACTTGCTGGTCTCACGCTGGCGTTCGACGTCCGTGTCGCAGAGCAGGACGACGATCTCCGGTCGGGCTTGGGTCTTGGGCATGCGGGTGCTCCTCATGGGAGTGGGGGAGTGGAGGCATCAATGGTCCGGAGGATCGCCGTTTTGCCCAACCGGCGATCGTCGGCTATGTTGCGCCGCTTTCCGGTCAGCGGCGGCGGCTGGAATGGTTCACAGTGCCCTGCGTCAGCGGCGTGCTGGGCGCCGAGGGCCCCTGGCGTCCACTGCCTCGGGCGGGCGTCTCGTGGGAGCTTTCGGGTAGGGCGGGCAGATGGGCGCTGCGGCGCAGGCGCCAGACGAGGACGTCGCTGATGGAGGTGGCGGTGTCGACCTCGCGCCGCCGGGCAGCGTCAGCCAGCAGAGCTGCCGGGTCGTGGCCGGCCTTCCGGGCGTCGTCGAGGGTGGTGGCCAGGGCAGGCCAGCCGGCCTCGGCCTGGATCCGTTCGGCAAGCTCCGGTAGCACGTGGCGAACAAGGTCGGCCTGCCGCTGCCGGACGCGCGGGGCCAGGCGCTGGCCTCGCTGGCCTAGTGCAGCCATGGGCTCACCGGCGGCGGCCTGGTAGGCGGCGCGCAGATGTTCGGCGGCTTGTCGGGCGGCTGCGGCCTGCTGGCTGTGGTGCTTCTTGGCGTGCCAGTTCGCCGCGGCGGTGGCGAGGAAGAAGGCCATGTCGATGAGCATGGCGGTGGTGGCGCCGTCTTCCCCTCGGCCGAGGGCGGGCCCGCTGTGGACGAGATCGCGGGCGGCCTGGCGCAGGGCCCGGTCATGCCCGCGTACGGCCCTCACGTGGGAGCGGCTGGCCCGCTCGAACGCGAAGGCCGCCTCGCGGAGTTCAGCGCGGGTGTGGGCGGCGGACGTTTTCGCGAGCGCGTCGAGGATCTCCCCCGCCGCGGCTATCTGGGCGGCTGCCGTGCCGTCGTCGCCGTGGTCGATGATCAGCAGGGCCTGCCAGGTGGTTGCGGTGGCCCGGCGCCGCGCGAACGCGGGGCCGGTCACGTCCGGCAGGGCTGGCTGCGCCGGCCCGGAGCCGTCGTCCGCCGAAGCAGCGTCCGCGGGAAGCGTCCAGCGTTCGCGGACGCGGGGCAGGGACAGATCGGAGGCGAGTTTCGAACCGGAGTAGAAGACCGGCTCACCGTCCTTGTTGCGGTCGTCGGGCAGGGCGACCTTGTAGCCAAGCAGGTCGCCGGAGGGCGCGACGCGCTTGCGGATCAGCAGACCGGCGGCGGCCAGGCGGTCGAAGAACTCCTCCGTGGACGCGGTGCCGGCGACGGCGCGGCGCACGGTCTCGCGCAGTTCCTCACGCGCAGTGCGCTTGCGGCCTTCCCGTTGGGCTTTGTGGCGTTCGGCGCTGGTGGGCCGCTGGGCGGCGGTGCCGTCGCCGGTGAGTAATTGTCAAGAGTTGTGGATCAGTGGGGTTGTTCAGGCTGCGGTGACTTCGGGGCGTTCGACGAGGTGACCGTTCTTGAAGCGGGCGCCGT
>NZ_JBICYB010000075.1:0-12893 GCF_043200575.1 Streptomyces sp. NPDC048392 | reverse complement strand
AGCAGGCACCGATCGCCTACGAACAGCAGTCAGCTCCCCTGACATTTGCCGCATAACGAAACGAACAGGTGTCCACTCATCGGGGACAAGACCCCGGCTGCTTGCCGGTGATGTGCCCGCGGGCGGCAAGTGCGACATCAAGACCCTCGCCACCCGGGCCGGGGTCGCCCGAACCGGCTTCTATCCCAAGAAGAACCGCGACGGCTCGCCTCGGCCTGGCCCCTACCAGCACCTGGCGGAGGAGTTCGAGCGACGGCTGGCCGGGCTCCAGGAGCAGGGCATCGTTCCGGACCCGCGGGCCGCGCAGATCGAACGCCTCAAGGAGCAGGTCGCCGGGCTCAAGAAGCGCCTCGCCGAACGGGATGAGCAGTTCGACGGGCTCACCAACTTCAGGCAGCGGGCCCTGTCACAGATCGCCGCCCAACGAATGGAGATCGAACGGCTGCGCGACGTCTTGACCTCGCCGTCCAATGTCCGGGCCCTGCCCAACAGTTCACGAGCAGACGCTCCGTTCGGATCGTGCAGCTGACCGCGGCCTTGGCCTCGGCCCCCACCGGGCTTGACCGGTGCGCCGCGCCGTCGGCCGTGATCAGCAGTCGTCGCCGCTGGCCAGGAGCTTGACGACGCCAGTCTTCCGGGCTTCGAGATCAGCAAGCATGCGGGAGGCGGCGGACGACAGCAGCACGCTGGCTCCTCCTCCGGGCTGGCTCACTGGGGTGAGTGGTGGCCGGGCCGGGACCTATCCTGTCCGGGCGGTCGACGACTGCCCGGACAGGTGGGTGAGCACGGTCTACCGGCGGGTCTCCTTCCACACAGCCACGACCGACGGCCTCGGCAGTTTGCCCGGCCCGTCGGGCCAGGTTGAGCCCGGCTTCTCGGCCGTGGCGCCGTCGAGCTCGCCTGGGTGCTGGGGTGCGACCAGGATGCGGTCCTTGGTGATGATGGGGCCGCAGCACTCGGCGCCCTTGGGCATGGTCAGGAACTGCTGCACGTGGCCGCGCTCGGAACCCTTGAGCGGGACGGCGAAGAGGCCGTCGTGGAAGCCGAGGGCCGCGCCGTCGGTGGCGATCCACAGGTTGCCGTGCTCGTCGAAGGCGACGTTGTCGGGGCAGGAGATCGGGCTGACCTGGTTCTTGTCGAAGCCGGCGAAGTAGGTGGAGGGGTCGTTGGGGTCGCCGCAGACCAGCAGCAGCTTCCAGTGGAAAGTCTTGGCGGCGGCGTCGGAGTGGCGCTCCTCCAGTTCCAGGATGTGGCCGTGCTTGTTGCCGGTGCGGGGATTGGCTTCGTCGGGGCGGGCCTTGCTGGTGGCGCCGCGGTCCTTGTTGTTGGTCAGGGCGACGTAGACGCGGCCGGTGTGCGGGTGGGGCTCGATGTCCTCGGGGCGGTCCATCTTGGTGGCGTCCACCTTGTCGGCGGCCAGGCGCGTGAAGACGTACACCTCCTCCGCGCTCATCCCCGGCACGTGCGACTCCGAGCCGGTGGCGAGGGGAATCCACTCGCCCCTGCCGTCGAACTCCGCGTCGGACGGGAGCTTTCCGGTGCCGTCGATCTCGGCGGCCGGGCTGTCGCCGGTGAACTTGGCGACGTACAGGGTGCCTTCGTCGAACAGGTGCATGTTGTGTTCGCGGGCGGCGCGACTGGCGCCCCTTTTGTAGGGGTGTGTGGAGACGTATTTATAGAGGTAGTCGAAGCGTTCGTCGTCGCCCATGTAGAGCGCGACGCGGCCGTCGGCGGTGATGCGGGGTTCGGCGGCTTCGTGCTTGAAGCGGCCCAGCGCGGTGCGCTTGCGCGGCGTGGAGGTCGGGTCGTAGGGGTCGATCTCCACCACCCAGCCGAACCGGTTGGCCTCGTTGGGTTCCTTGGCGAGGTCGAAGCGGTCGTCGAAGCGTTCCCAGCTGCGCTGGCTGGCGCCGGTGGGCAGGCCGTAGCGGGCCAGGCGGGCCTTGGCGAGCGGGTCGGTGACGGCGGCGGCGTTTGCAAAGTACTGGTTGAAGTTCTCCTCGCCGGACAGCACCGTGCCCCACGGGGTCACTCCGCCGCCACAGTTGTTGAGGGTGCCCAGCACCCTGCGGCCGGTGGGGTCGGCGCTGGTCTTGAGCAGGTCGCTGCCCGCGGCCGGGCCGGTCAGCAGGATCGGCGTGGTGGCGGTGATCCGGCGGTTCAGGACGTCGCCGGTGACTGGCCACAGCCGCCCGGAGTGCCGGTCGGCGCGGACCGCGAGGACGGTGAGGCCGTGGGCTGCCCAGGCGATCTCGACCTGCTCGCGGGTGGGGTTCGCGGGGTCGTACCCGTAGAACATGATCTCTTCGTTCGTGTACTCGTGGTTGACCACGAGCAGTTTTTCGTCGTGCCGGTGCCCGGGCAGGTCGAGCATGGCCATGTAGTCGCAGTTGTAGCCGAACTGCGAGGCCTGGGCCTTGGCGCTCTGACGGCGGGCGTCGAAGCGGGGGGCGCCGTGCAGGACCCGGTCGCCCCAGCGGATGACGACCTGCTGGGCGTAGCCGGGCGGGACGGTGACGGTGTCGGCGGTGTTCGGCGGAACGGGCTCGAAGCGCAGACCGCGGGGCAGGTGGTCATCGGCCGGGCGGGGACGGGCCGCTGCGGGGCCCGTCTGCGCCACGCCGGCCGCCGAGGCCAGGGCGAGAACCGCACTGCCCTTCAGGGCGCCGCGGCGGGACAGAGCCCGGTGGACGATGTCCCCGAAGTAGGGGTTGAGTGAGCGGTTGGGGGCGTCGTGGGAGCAGGCGTCACCGCACCGGTAGCGGCAGGTGAGGGCCGAGCGAGCCGTGTTGTGGCTGGCCTGCAGCGGCAAGTGTGCCGCACGGTCGTTCTCGCCGCCGAGCTGTTCGGGCACGGGATTCCTCCACGGAGATCGGACGGGGTACAGCCACCTCCACGTATAGGCGGCCGTCGATGCACATGACGCTAGAAGTTCTACTCCCGTCGGGTCGCGACCACCAGGTGAACGAGCGGAGAACTCTACCGGCCGTGCCGCGGCATGCTCCGCCCGTATGCTCCTTTTGTGTGGATGACCTGCGCTGATTTTCTACTTTCAGTGACTACAGCGTGACCTAGCGAGAGCATTGAACATGATCCGTCTATATAGATAACCAGCGATCGTTCATGCCTGATGGGCCTGTCGTACACCTGCTGTTCACATAGGCCAGGTTCGATCCAAGTGTCCGAACGGGGTGCGTCAGCGCACCTGATCCAGACAGCCGGGAACAACCGGCAGACACGAGGGTCGAGAGTCGTGAACATTTCCACTTCGCTGCGCCGGGCCACGGTACCGCTGGCCCTGACGGCCGCTGTGGCGCTGACTGCAACTGCGTGCGGCGGGGCCGACGCGGGCTCGTCCGGCGGTGACGGCAGCAAGCTGTCCGGCACCGTCAAGGTCGACGGCTCCAGCACGGTGGCTCCTCTGTCCACTGCCGCCGCTCAGCTGTTCCAGGCCCAGGAATCGGGCGTGAAGGTGACGGTCGGCACTTCCGGTACGGGCGGCGGGTTCGAGAAGTTCTGTGCCGGCGAGATCGACGTTTCCAACGCCTCCCGTCCGATCAAGGACGAGGAGAAGGCCAAGTGTGAGCAGAAGGGCGTCAAGTACGAGGAGTTCATGGTCGCCAACGACGGCCTGTCCGTCGTGGTGAGCAAGGACAACGACTTCGTCGACTGCCTGACCACCGCGCAGCTGAAGAAGATCTGGGAGCCGGGTTCCAAGGTCACCAACTGGAACCAGGTCGATCCCAAGTTCCCCGACCAGGAGCTTGAGCTGTTCGGCGCGGGCACCGACTCGGGGACCTTCGACTACTTCACCGATGCGATCAACGGTGAGGAAGGCGCCTCGCGCACGGACTACAACCCCAGCGAGGACGACAACGTCACCGTCCGCGGTGTATCCGGCTCCAAGGGCGGTCTGGGCTACTTCGGCCTGTCCTACTTCGAGGAGAACCAGGACAAGCTGAAGGCGCTGAAGATCGACGGCGGCGACGGCTGTGTCGCCCCGAGCGTGGAGACGGTTCAGGACGGCAGCTACAAGCCGCTCTCCCGGCCGCTGTTCATCTATCCGAAGGCGTCCTCGCTCGAGAAGCCGGAGGTCGAGAAGTTCGTCGAGTTCTACGTGGAGAACAACGCAGAGATCGCTGAGAAGTCCCTCTTCGTGCCGCTGAACGCCACGCAGGAGGCGGAGCTGAAGAAGGACCTCGAGAAGCTGAAGGCCGCACACCAGTCATGAGTTCTTCCCTCACCGGGCGGCGTGCCGCTTCGGGAAGCGATGGCTTCCTGAAGCGGTCCCAGCCGCGCTACGGCGAGAAGGCCATCAAGGTGCTCCTGGTGGCTGCCTCGCTGGTCTCGGTGCTGACCACGGTCGGCATCGTCATCGCCCTGATCCCGCCGGCCGGCGAGTTCTTCTCCAAGGTCAGCTTCGGCGAGTTCATCACCGGCACCAACTGGTCCCCGCTGTTCGAGCCGCCGCACTTCGGCGTCCTGCCGCTGGTGGGCGGCACCTTGATGGTCACCGCCATCGCCCTGCTGGTCGCTGTTCCGCTCGGTCTGGGCGCCGCGGTGTACCTGAGCGAGTACGCCAACCGCCGGGTCCGCAATATCTTCAAGCCGATGCTGGAAGTGCTCGCGGGTATTCCCACGGTTGTCTACGGGTTCTTCGCGCTGAAGGCGATCACCCCGTTGCTGCAGGACTTCTGGCCCGCCGGAGACGGCCCGCAGATCTTCAATGCGCTGGCAGCCGGGTTCGTCATGGGCATCATGATCATCCCGACGATCGCTTCTCTCGCCGAGGACTCCATGAGCGCGGTGCCCCGCGCGCTGCGCGACGGGGCGTTCGCGCTGGGCTCCTCCCGTATGCAGGTTTCCATTCGCGTGGTGTTTCCTGCCGCGCTCTCCGGCATCGTCGCCGCCGTGGTGCTGGGCATCTCCCGCGCGCTGGGCGAGACCATGATCGTCGCGATCGCGGCCGGCGGACAGCCGAACCTGTCCTTCAACCCGCTGGAGGGCATGCAGACGATGACCGCGTTCATCGCCGCCGCCGGCATCGGCGACCTGCCCACCGGATCGACCGGCTACCAGACGATCTTCGCCGTGGGCGCGCTGCTGTTCGTGATGACCCTGGTGATGAACCTGCTCAGCATTCGTCTGGTGCGCAAGTACCGCGAGGTGTACGAATGAGTTCTTCCGTCATCGACCGCGACCCGGCGGCGCCGGACGTCCCGGCGCAACCCCGCCTGAAGGGCAAGGGCACCCCGCTGCGGGACCGGGTCTTCCACCTGTCGCTGTGGGTTTCGCTCGCCGTCGCCGTCGTCTTCCTCGTGTCCCTGCTCGCCTACGTGATCACCGAGGGCTGGCCGCGCCTGGACTCGCGGCTGTGGACGAACTTCCCCGACATCATCTCTCCGGAGAACGGCGGTGCCCAGTCCGCGATCATGGGCACCATCTGGGTCATCGGCTGCACCGCCCTGTACTGCCTGCCGACCGGCATCCTCACCGCGATCTACCTGGAGGAGTACGCCGACTCCAGCCGGTGGTGGAACCGGGCGATCGAGATCAACATTCAGAACCTCGCCGCCGTCCCCTCCATCGTCTACGGCATTCTCGGACTCGGCATCATCTCCCGTGGCCTCGGTTTCGGGCAGACCGTGCTGACCGCTTCGCTGACGCTGTCCCTGCTGGTCCTGCCCGTGGTGATCATCTCCTCCCGAGAGGCGATCCGCGCGGTGCCGCAGTCCATCCGGCAGGCGTCCCTGGCGCTGGGGGCCACCCAGTGGCAGACGATCTGGCGTCAGGTCCTGCCCGCGGCCGTCCCCGGGATGGCCACCGGCTCCATCCTGGCCCTCTCGCGCGCCATCGGTGAGGCGGCCCCGCTGCTGCTGCTCGGCGGCCTGACGTTCATCACGTTCAACCCGACCGGCGTGCAGAGCCAGTTCACCGTCCTGCCGATCCAGATCTTCAACTGGATCAGCCAGTCCCGCGCCGAGTTCGTCTCGCTCGCCTCCGCCGCCATCGTCATCCTGCTGGCGATCCTGCTGGCGATGAACTCGATCGCGATCTGGCTGCGTAACCGCTACTCCCGCACCTGGTGACCGCCATGACTTCTCTGACCGAACAGCACCAGCAGCCCGCCGACTCCCCGCAGGAGACCGCCATGACCACAGACTCCGACGCCGCCGGCGGCACCCGCACCCCTCAGGTCACCTTCCGCGAGGCCCCGTCTCTGGCCAGCCCCGTCTTCGAAGTCGGCGGTCTGTCCGTCTTCTACGGAGACCACGAGGCCGTCCGCGACGTCAACATGACCATCGGGCATCGGCAGATCACCGCGATGATCGGCCCGTCCGGCTGCGGCAAGTCAACGGTGCTGCGCTGCTTCAACCGCATGAACGACCTTGTGCCCACCGCCCGCGTCGCCGGCAAGGTCCGCTACCACAACGAGGACCTGTACGGGAAGGACGTCGATCCCATCGAGGTCCGCCGCCGCATCGGCATGGTCTTCCAGAAGCCCAACCCGTTCCCGAAGTCGATCTACGACAACATCGCCTACGGGCCGCGCGTCGGCGGCTTCAAAGGCAACCTCGACGACCTGGTCGAGGAGACGCTGACCCACGCGGCGCTGTGGGACGAGGTCAAGAACAAGCTCAAGAGCTCCGCGCTGGCGCTGTCCGGTGGTCAGCAGCAGCGGTTGTGCATCGCCCGCACCATCGCGGTCAAGCCGGAGGTCATTCTGATGGACGAGCCGTGCTCGGCTCTGGACCCCATCGCCACCGCGAAGATCGAGGACCTCATGGAGCACCTCGCCCAGGAGTTCACGATCCTTGTCGTCACGCACAACATGCAGCAGGCCGCCCGAGTCTCGCACCGCACCGCGTTCTTCACCGCCGACGTCGACGATCAGGGCGTGCGACACGGCCGGCTGGTGGAGTACGACGAGACCGAGCGCCTGTTTTCCAACCCCTCCGACCAGCGCACCGAGGACTACATCTCCGGCCGCTTCGGCTGAGCGAAACCCGCGCCGCAGCTGCCCTTTGCGCGCCGCCACACGTGAAGGAGACCTCCGGGTGACCCCCGAAGAACGATGGCCACCAGCCGGTGGCCCGGACGACGGCAGCAGCCCGCCGCTGCTGCTGGCCGAGCCCGACGAGGAACTCGCCGCCCGGGCCATGGCGCGTTTCACCGCGGCCGGCGTGCGCGTGGTCGCCTGCCACGACGGCGCCGAGGCACTGCTGCAGGCCGGTGCCCACCACCCGGGTGCCGTGCTGCTGGCCGCGCCTCTGCCGGTCGTCGACGCGGCGGCCGTCACCGCGCTCATCGGGCGCCTCTCGCCGGTACCGGTCATCGTCGGTGCCGGCCCGGACGGAGCTGAGGAAGCCACCGCGGCTCTCGCGGCCGGTGCCGTGGCGTTCGTCGCCCGCCCCTACCGGATAGAGGAGATCTTTCCTCTGCTCACCGCGGGTATGAAGCGCGGTGACGGTTCCGCCGACACGCTCGTCGTCGGCGACATCGAGCTCGACCCGGCCGGGTTCCACGTCTTCGTCAAGGGCCGCTCCGTGCAGCTGCCGGTGCGCGAGTTCATGCTGCTGCGCTACCTGATGCAGCACGCCAACCGGCTCGTCTCCCGCAGCGAACTCACCCAGGCGCTGTGGGGCACCGACAGCCCGGAGAGCAACACCCTCACCGTGCACGTGCGCCGGATCCGTAGCCGACTGCGGGAAGGCGGCGGCAGCTGCTGCACCATCGACGCCATCCGCGGCATGGGCTACCGCCTGGAATGCAGCAAGACCGCACGCTCCACCGTCCAGCCCTCCCACTGATGCAGGCCGGACGGCCAAGGGGGTACGCGATGAGCAGCCAGCCGGACGACGAGGAGTCCTACATCGTCCTGCCGACGTGGGCCCAGTCCTACCCGCGCTGGGGCGCCGTCCACGGCCGTCACCACATCCCCACCGTCGGTACCGTCCAGCATGCCAAGCGCTGGTACGCGGCGACAGTACGCTGCCGCTTCCAGGCCACCGGTCAGCAGGAGTGGCACACGTTCACCACGACCCCGCAGACCCTGATCGAGATCATCAACGCTCCGACCCTCGCGGAGGCCCGCACACTGATCTCTCTGTGTCTGACCGACGCGGCACCCTGACCGGGCCGCGACCCGAGACGCCGGCCGGCGGGCTGCATGGCGGTGCCCCGCCGGCCGGTCCACCCATCGAGGACGGCAGGCCGGCGCCGAACAGCGGCCGCCAGGCGCTCACACGTCCAGTACCGGCCCCGCGACGCGGCCGTGCTCCATGGTCCAGGCATGCGCTGCCACCTGAACGGCATCCCACGGGGACCCCAGCGGCGGGGTGTAGGACAGGTCGAGGTCGCTGATCGCATCGACGCTCATGCCGTGAAAAAGAGCGGTGGCGCAGATGTCGATCCGTTTGGAGACCTCCGCGCCGCGCCGTCCGACCAATTGGGCTCCCAGCAGCCGACCGCCGGCCGTGTCCCCGGTGACGCGGGCGGCGATCGGCGTGGCGCCCGGGTAGTACGCCTTGTGGTCATCCGCGTTCACTGCGCTGGTGGCCGGCTTCCAACCGTCCTGTGCTGCGGCTGCTTCGTGTTCGCGCAGACCGGTCCGGGCCGCGACCAGGTCGAACACCTTCACCACCTGCGTGCCCAGGCTGCCGGCGAAACGCCGGCTGCCGCCCAGCGCGTTCTCGCCCGCGACCCGGCCCTGCTTGTGGGCGGTGGTGCCCAAAGGCAGCCAAGTCGCCCCGAGCATCCGGTGGTGGGTGACCACGCAGTCCCCGGCGGCGTACACACCGGGCAGCGAGGTCCGCATCTGCTCATCCACCTCGATGGCGCCCTTGATACCGAGCCGGGCACCCGCCTCGGCGGCCAGCGTCGCATCAGGGCGCACACCGACGACCACGAGGACCAGGTCCACGGTCCGCGTCACCGGCTCACCGGCCGGTCCGGTGGCCCGCACCCCGAGCCGGCCTGCCGCCGCTCGGGAGACAGCCTGCACGGTCGTGCCGGTGAGGACGTCGACGCCGTGCGCGGCCAGCTCCTCGTGCACCAGCGCGCCAAGGTCCGCATCCACGGTGGGCAGCACCTCGGGCAGAGCCTCGATCTGGGTGACCTCGATGCCGCGGGTGGTCAGAGCCTCGGCCATCTCCAGACCGATGTAGCCGGCGCCGATGATGACGGCGCTGGCGGGCCTGCGGTGGTCGATGCTGTCCATGAGCGCGAACGTGTCGCCCATGCTGTGCAACAGGTGCAGCCCGTCGGCCGGGGCAAGAGCGTCCAGGCCGTCGATGGGCGGGCGGACGCTGACCGCGCCGGTGCCCACGACGACCGCGTCATATGTCAGCTCCTCCGCCTGCCTGGCCCCCTCCTGGACCGTCACCGTGCGGGCGGCCGCGTCGATGCGCAGGGCGCGTGTGTCGGTGCGCACCCGCATGCCGGTCGCGGCCAGGTCGTCGAGGGTGCGGTGAGCGAGGTGGGTCCAGTGCGTCACCTCGCCGGAAACATAGTAGGGAATGCCGCAGATCGAGTAGTTCGGGTAGGCGTCGGCCACCACCACGGTGACCTCGCTCGCCGGGTCGAGCTCCCGTGCCCTGAGCGCGGCGCTGATCCCGGCGTCGCTTCCCCCGATGGCGATGAGACGCGTCACGAGGCACTCTCCTCACTGGTGCGACCGGCCGCGCCGGCCACGTGCTCGGCCGCGCCGCCGCCGGCGGGTGGCAGCAACTCGGCGGCGAGACGGTCGATGCGCCTCTGAAGCGTGTCGCGCACCGCCCGGGCGCTTTCGATGTCCAGGCCCCGCAGGTCCGGCAGATCCCAGTCCACATAGCGGCGTCCAGGTCTCACGGGGCAGACATCCCCGCAGCCCAGGGTCACCACCACGTCCGCGGCCTCGATCACTTCCGCAGTCAGCGGCTTGCAGAACTCGCCGTCGGCCTGCAGACCCTGCTCGGCCAGCAGCCGACTGACGACCGGAGCAAGCTCATGCGCGGGCACCGATCCGGCCGTCGCCACCCGGACCGCCCCACCGGCCCGGCGGCGCAGCAGTGCACCGGCCAGCTGGGAGCGGCCCGCGTTCTCGGTGCACACGAACAGCACCTCCGCCACCGGCTTCGGCTCCAGACCCCGGGCACGGGCCAGGGCGCCCAGGCGCTGATCAGCGAACCGCTCCACCGACACCGCCAGGTGCCGGCGCAACACCGCCCGGCCGGTCAGCAGCGCCGCGCACTCGCTCACGTATCCGGCAACAGTGGCCCGCGAAAAAGCCTGCCGGTGCCGCCGTGCGAGCCGGTCGGTGATCCGCTCCAGGACGGGGGCGAAATCACTGAGCGGCGGAACCGGCGAGCCAAGGGAGGACTGCTCGTGCACGTCACACCTCCTGCGCAGAACACCAACCCTCATCATAGTCATACGTCTATATCTGCGGCTCGCCGTATCGAAAGTGAACTGTAGGTGAACAAGGAGTGGTGGGGCGTCCGGAAGCAGGAATCGGTCCTACCGGCCGCTTATGGTGAATAGATGGCTATCACTGCGTACGACGCCTCCCAGACGGTCGTGGACGAGGCGGAGACCGCTGCGTGCGGTTCCCATCTCGCCTGCCTGCTGATCGACCGTCAAGAGGCCGAGCGCATGGCCACCGTCCTGAAGGCCATTGCCGACCCGACGCGGCTGCAGATACTCAAGCTCATCCAGCGTTCCCCGGACGGCGAGGCATGCGTCTGCGATCTGACCGTCTGCCTCGGTCTGCGTCAGCCCACCGTGAGCCATCACCTGAAGCTCATGACCGACGCGGGACTGTTGAACCGGGAGCGGCGGGGCACCTGGTCGTACTTCTCCATCAACCACCAGGGCTTGAGCCGGGTGCGCCTCATTCTGGAGCCCACCGGCCCCTGACCCGGCCCCTCACACCGTTGCCCGCAACGGTGGACGCTGCGGCCCGGCGACCGGCCGAGCGAGCGCGGCCTGCAGGCAGTCGGCGAGCAGCTGCTCCAGCGCGGTGTCGGCGTCTTCGCGGCGCGCCAGCTGGACCACGGCCGCTTCGACGGCCCGTCGGCCAGGTCCGTGCAGAGCCATCCAGTGCGCCCACCGGCCGCCCGCCTGGCAGGCGAGGCTGCGATTGCGGGCCGCGTCCCGGCGTCGGCCGGCCCTGCGGCGCACACCACGGCCCGGCGCCCCGTGGGCGAGGATGCTCCAGCACACCGCCTCCACCCGGTCGGCCGCCCCGGGGCCGAGTCGCCCGACGACGGCCAGCGCGGGCGCAAAGGCGGCCAGCCGGCTTCGTGCCGCATCACTCATCGCGTCATTCACCGCCCTCGCCACCGCACCGAGCAGCTCGTCGGTGCACTGTGGGTTGTCACTGAACGGCACACCTGCCAGTAGCGAGACGTACTCCATCAGACAGACCCCGTCAGCCGGCTGCAGGTGGGCGAAGCGGCGCAACACGAGTGGTGCCTCAAGCGGAGCATTCACGGCCTCTTCCCCTCTCGTACAGGTACGGTCAGGTGCCCAATAGGACATGGATAAGTGCGTAGGCGGCTGCTGCTGCGAGCCCGGCGCCGGGCATGGTCAACAGCCAGGCCACCCCGATGTTGCGGGCAACTCCCCAGCGCACGGCTGAAAGCCGACGGGTCGCACCGGCGCCCAGAATCGCCGAGGTGATGGTGTGGGTGGTGGAGATCGGCGCGTGCCACACGAAAGCCGTCGTGTACAGCACGGAGGCTGCGGCCGCTTCGGCAGCGAAGCCGCGGGGCGGATCCAGGTGGACGATGCGCCGGCCCAAGGTGCGGATGATGCGCCAGCCGCCCGCATACGTGCCCGCGGCCAGCGCGGCTGCGACGGCGCCGATGACCCACCAGGGGACGTCGAAGGTGTCTTGCTGGCCCGCGGTCACCAGGGCCAGCACGATCACGCCCATGGTCTTCTGCGCGTCCTGCAGCCCGTGCCCCAGGCCCATCGCCGCGGCTGACAGGGACTGCGCCATGCGGAACCCACGGGACGTCTTGCTCGGGGTGGTCCGCCGGAACATCCACAGGATCGCGGCGTGAATCAGGTAGCCCAGTGCGACACCGAGCAGCGGCGAGAGGATCATCGGCAGAACGATCTTGGTCAGTACGCCGTCCCAGTACACGCCGCTGGCAGCCGCCAGGGCGGCTCCGACCAGCCCGCCGATCAGTGCGTGCGAGGAGGAGGTGGGCAGTCCCAGCCACCACGTCAGCAAGTTCCAGCAGATCGCGCCGATGAGCGCGGCGAAGACGACCGTGAGCCCGTGGGAGCCGGCCGGAGTGGCGATGATGCCCGCACCCACCGTCTTGGCCACACCCGTCCCCAACGCCGCGCCCACCAAGTTCATCGACGCGGCCAGCGCCAGCGCGGCACGCGGGGTCAGCGCCCGGGTCGAGACCGAGGTGGCGATCGCGTTGGCGGCGTCATGGAAACCGTTGGTGAAGTCGAACGCCAGGGCAATGACCACCACGACCACGAGCGCGGCCAGATCCGCGTCCATGCAGAACTACTCCGATCGGCGCGACACTGATCATAGACATCTACCTATTTCAGTTACGCTATCACCGATGCCGATCACCCACGGGCCGCCGGCCTGTCGTTGTCGGTCGGGTTGAACCTGAGCAGGGCGGCTCCGGGTAAGCGCCGAAGTGTGAGCTCCTTGGGCTCGATGCACATTCCTGGCCACCAAAGGCCGCGGCTTGGGGCCGACTCCGCACGGGTGGAAGACAGAAGCAGGCGGGCAGTCATCACCAAACCGCCGACTTCTTGGCCGCTCGCCACTCCGCCATCCTCTGGGACTGCTGCATGATCGGGTGACAGCGGGGTTTATGCAGCCAGGGCTGCGGCTGGGGTCATGATGGTCTCGTACTCGACGGGGGTCAATCGGG
>NZ_JBICYB010000074.1:0-13029 GCF_043200575.1 Streptomyces sp. NPDC048392 | reverse complement strand
ATCTTCTGTCTTCACACACCGATGATCACCGGTGGCCGCACCCGTTCCCGGACCAGCCCCGACCAGCAAGATCGCGATCTACAGCTGGAGTATTAGCCCTCTTATTACCTGCAACGGCGTGAGTTCTCAGTCAGTTCCGGTTTGTTTCGAAAGAATCTGGTGAAGCCGCGACCACTGCCGCGCAGATCGCTTCACGGATCACGCCACCGCCTCCGTACCAGCCCGCCATTCGGGGCTCGGTCTTCCGTTCCTCTCTGCCTTCCCCTGCCGCCGCCGGATACACAGCCGATCTCGCGCTCCAGTACGTGTCGGGTCCCGTCCGCGACTCAGCGGCGGCGGCCCGCACCGCGATCAATCCGCGCCGACCCGTCCGACCCGTCCGATCAGCCCAGCCGGTCCCGTCAGGACCGGCCGTCGCCGTGCGCACGGCACGTGCCGCCTCGGACAGCGACGCGCCCGTCGTCATCAGGTCGTCGACCAGGACGACCGGACCACCGCCACGCAGCAGTCCGCCACCACCGGGAGCCACCGCCAGCGCGCCGGTGAGGTTGACCAGCCGCTGCCGGGCGTCGAGCCCCGACTGGTCGGCCACGGCGCACCGCTGCCGCAGCACGGCCAGCACCCGGGCGGACGTCCCGGTGCGCCGCAGCTCCCCCGCGGCCGCGAGGGCGATCCGCCGCGCCGGGTCGTGCCCGCGCGTCCGCACCGCCCTGCGCGCCGAGGGCACGGGCACGAGCAGCACCGGGTCCCGTGCCCGTACGGCGCTCGCGTCACCGACGCCCGGCCGCGCCTCCCGGAGACCTGCCCGCACCGCCCCCGCCAGTGCCGCGCCGAGCGGTCCCGCGAGGGCCAGCGCACCCCGCTCCTTGTGAGCCAGCAGGGCGGCCCGCACCTCGTCCGCGTACGGGGCGGCCGCGTGCACCACAGGCAGGCCGGGTGGCTCCGGCTCCGGACGCACCCGGCACGGCGCGATCCCGCTCAGGGCCCTGCGGCACCGGGCGCACAGCACCGCCCGAGCCCTGCCGCAGCCTCCGCACTCCGCCGGCAGCACCAGGTCCGTGAGGTCCGTCCACCATCCGCGCAATTCCCGCATTCCCCGCATGGCCACCACTGTGCCAACGCCCTCGGAACCCTCGCCAGGGCTGTGGAAAACGTCGCCCGATCTCCTGTGGACAACTCCGGACGCCAAGCCTCGCGCATCCCCCGCACGAGTGAACGCTCCCCCGGAAACAGCCGTGTACAGCCGGGCACCGCAGTGCACGGACCGGCACCGGCACCGGCACCGCCGCCCCCGCCGGAGACCGCCGGAAACGGCCGGAGACGGCCGGACCCTCACCCCGGATAGACCGGCGCGCTCCCCTCCGCCACCTTCTGCCACTGCAGCCCGGACGGCAGCCGCACGATCAGGTCCTCCGAATACGCCACCAGCGGCAGCCGCTCGTCCTCGGTCGCGGCGATCTCCTTCACACCGGTCAGGGCCGCGGGCACCGAAGCCTCCGGCGTCGAGCCGTCGACCTGCACGTATCCGATCTGCTGGACGCCTCCGCTCTCGCGTCCGACCACCACGAGCCGGCTGTCGCCGGCCCACGACATCGCCGTGACCTCCTCCAGCTCGGGGGTGGCGGAGCGCAGTGCGAGAACGGTGACCGCAGGCGGTGCGCCGTCCTTCTCGTCCCGCTCGATCCGTCCGATGAGCAGCGACCGCTTGCCGTCCTTCTCCACGACGAGCGCGATCCGCACCCCGTCGGCAGCCACCCGTACGGCCTGGACCCGACCGTCGAGGCCCGGCGTCCGCACCTCCACCGGATCACCCGCGCCCGCCTTCAGCAGCAGCAGCCGCGGGTCGGCCGGGTCGCGGTCGGCGATCCACAGGTCGCCCCGCGCGTCCCAGCTGGGCGATGCCAGCCGGTCGGTCTCCGATTTGCCCTGGCTGATCAGTACGGGGTCGCCGAGCGAACCGCCCGGCACCAGCGAACCGACGTACAGCGACTTGCTGTCGAGACCGATCCCGGCCGCACTGTGTTCGTCGCGCGACACCGCCACCGCCCGCAGGGCCTTGCGGCCCTCGCCCAGGGGGCCGGGCACGGGCTCGGCCCGGGTCCCGTCGCTGCCGGCGGCGATCCGCACCAGACGGTCCTCGTCGTCGACGAAGTACAGGTAGTCGGGCCGCTGCGCCGAACCGCGCGTCGCGACCGTGTCGGCCCGGTCCTCGGAGAGCGAACACAGTTGCCTGCCGCCCGAGCGCAGATCGACCTCCTCCACCGCCGGGGTGAGGTTGTGCAGCGTGAAGAGGAGCTGCGCGGCCATCTCGTCGCACCTGTCCGCCCCGACGCGGGCCGCCTTGTCGTTCAACGGCACGGTCAGCTTGCTGCGGTCGTCGGGCGCCAGGACGACGTCGTCCTTCGCCAGCGCCGTTCCGCTCGGGAAGCTGGACCTGACCACGGGGCCGAGCAGGCTCGTCGGCCCGCTGAGCAGGGACTTCACCACCTGGGTCATCGGATCCACACGCCGGCGCACATAGACGGGGTCGGCGACGGCCGCCGGCTCCCGGCTCGAAGCGGCCTCGGCGTCCGCCGCGACCGCGGTGCTGGAAGCGAAGTAGTAGCGGTTGACCGACATGTAGTTGCGCTGGAAGTCCGACTTCCCCATGACGACGCCCTGCGGCAGCACGTCGATGCGCCACTGTCCGCTCTTGCTGTCCCGGGTGAGGTGCACCGACCCGCGGTACGGGCCGGCGGCCGGCGAGTACGACTGCTGCGCGTCCACCGTGGCGACCTTGGTGCCGGTCAGGGTGACCGAGTAGTCGTTGCCGTCCTCGCGGCTTCCCGAGTGGTCGGACTCGGTCCCCGGGCCGCCCGCGAGCACCGTCGCCGACCGGTCCGGCCGCCAGTTCTTCGCGGCGTCGCCGGTCAGGTACTTGCGCGCCGTCTCGTAGTGCGGATCGTCGCTGGTCAGCGCCTCCAGGAAACCCTGCACGATATCGGCGGGCGGGGCGTCCTCCTGCGGCGGCATCGCGAACACCCGCACCTGCGGGTCCTGCCGGGGCGTGGACTCCACCCCCCGCAGGTCGCCGCTGTCGGGCATGGACGCACAGCCCGCCAGCAGTACGAGGCCACTGACGGTGTACGCCATCACGCGTGCCGGTCCCCGCCGACCGCTCCCCTCGCGGTCAGCGCCCACGAGATGCCTCCCCCTGCCTGCTCGAATCCTCCGGTACGGCGTCCGGGCGGCTCCCCGCCTCCGGGGCCGGCCCGCCGTCCTGTCTCCGGGCGCCCGACGCGGGCCTCGGCACCACGCGCGCGCCGTTGCCCGGCAGCGCCGTCGGGTCGGCCGTGGGGGCCGACGTGGCCTGCCTCGGCGTTATCGACCCCCGCGCGGGGGCTGGGGGCGCCTGCCCGGCGGACACCTGCGCCGGGACGCCGACCGACTTGTCCGCGCCGTGCGGCAGTGCCGTCTCGGTGAGGCCCGCGTCGTGGAGCCCGCGGTTGCGGCGCGAGTCGGTCGGCTCCAGCGGTATCGGCGAACCCCTGAGCGGCTCGTCCGCGGTCCTGGGCAGCGTCAGCCGGAACTGCGAACCACCGCCCGGCTCACCCCAGGCCTGCAGCCAGCCGCCGTGCAGCCGCGCGTCCTCCAGGGCGATCGACAGGCCGAGTCCCGTGCCGCCGGTGGTACGCGCGCGTGCCGGGTCGGCCCGCCAGAAGCGGCTGAAGACCCGGGTGGCCTCGCCCGGCTTGAGTCCGACGCCGTAGTCGCGCACCGCGACGGCTACCGCGCCCCCGGCGGAGGCGAGCTTGACGAGGACATCCCGGCCCTCGCCGTGCTCGACGGCGTTGACGACCAGGTTGCGCAGCACGCGCTCCACGCGCCGGGCGTCCGCCTCGGCGACGACGGGCTGCTGGTCGCCCGCGACGCGTATCCGCGTCCCCTTGCGCTCGGCGAGCGGCTCCGCACCGCTGACGACCCGCCGTACGACCTCCCTGAGGTCTATCGGCTCGGCCTCCAGAGCCGCGGCGCCCGCGTCGAAGCGGCTGATCTCCAACAGGTCCGCGAGCAGCGTCTCGAACCGGTCGAGCTGGTCGGCGAGGAGTTCGGCCGACCGCGCGGTCACCGGATCGAAGTCCACGCGCGCGTCGTGGATGACGTCGGCCGCCATCCGTACGGTCGTCAGCGGCGTCCGCAGCTCGTGCGACACGTCGGAGACGAACCTCCGCTGCATCCGCGACAGGTCCTCCAGCTGGCTGATCTTCAGCTGCAGGTTCTGCGCCATCTTGTTGAAGGCCTCGCCGAGCCGGGCGATGTCGTCCTCGCCGGTGACCTTCATACGTTCCTGCAGCCGCCCGGCGGACAGCCGCTCGGCGATGCTCGCCGCCATCCGGACGGGCGTGACGACCTGGCGCACCACGAGCCAGGCGATGGCCCCGAGCAGGACGACGACGAACAGCCCGGCCGTCGCCAGGGTGCCCCTGACCAGGCTGAGGGACTTCTCCTCCTGGGTGAGCGGGAAGAGGTAGTACAGCTGGTACGGCTCACCGTTCGGGTCGTTGACCTGCTTGCCGATGACCAGTCCGGGCTGGGACGCCTGGTCGGAGTTGTAGACGATCCGGGTGTAGCTCTGGGCCGCCGCGGTACTGCCGTCGATGCGCTCGCGCAGGTTCTCGGGGACGCTGGCCGACCAGTCGACCAGACCGGAGGCGCGCGGGCCGCGCCCGCTGCCGCTGTCCCCGCCCATGGGGAGGGTGACCACGTCGAAGGCGCCCTGGCCGCCACTGGAGAGCGACTTCACCAGCTCACTCATCCACTGGATGACGTTCTGCGCGGGACGGCCGTCCGCCGGGGTGCTGTCGTCGCCGCTGGCGCTCGCCGCTTCCTCCGCCTTCTGCTTGGCGGCCGTGAACCCGCCGGTGGCCTGGCTCTGGGATGCCTTCACCTTGGCGTCCAGCAGTCCGTTGCGGACCTGCCCGATCACCACGAACCCGAGCAGCAGCACCACGCCCAGCGACATCAGCAGGGTGGTGGCGACGACCTTGAGCTGGATGTTGCGCCGCCACAGCCGCATGACCGGCAGCAGCGGACGGCGCACCCAGCGCGTGAAGAGACGGAGCACCGGGCTGCCCTGCATTCCGCCGTGCAGCAGCCCGCCCTCCAGCATGCGGCTGAAGCGCGAGCCGGCGCGCGGGTGGCCGACAGGCCGTCCGGCGCGGGCACCGGACCCGGGCGCCGAAGCGGCACTGTCCCTGGTCATGTCAGCTCGGCCCGGCCTTGTAACCGACGCCGCGGACGGTCACCACGATCTCCGGCTTCTCCGGGTCCTTCTCGACCTTGGAGCGCAGCCGCTGCACATGCACGTTGACCAGCCGGGTGTCGGCGGCGTGCCGGTAGCCCCAGACCTGCTCGAGGAGCACCTCACGCGTGAACACCTGCCACGGCTTCCGGGCCAGCGCCACCAGCAGATCGAACTCCAGCGGTGTCAGCGCGATCGACTGTCCGTCCCGCTTCACGGAGTGGCCGGCCACGTCGATGACCAGGTCGCCTATGGCGAGCTGTTCCGGTGCCGGTTCCTCGGACCTCCTCAGACGCGCCCTGATACGGGCCACCAGCTCCTTCGGCTTGAACGGCTTCACGATGTAGTCGTCGGCACCCGACTCCAGACCCACCACGACGTCGACGGTGTCGCTCTTCGCCGTCAGCATCACGATCGGCACCCCCGACTCCGCCCTGATCAGGCGGCACACCTCGATGCCGTCCCGACCGGGCAGCATCAGGTCGAGCAGAACCAGGTCCGGCTTGGTCTCCCGGAAGGCGGCCAGCGCCTTGTCGCCGTCGGCTACGAAAGATGGCTCAAAACCCTCACCACGCAGCACAATGCCGAGCATCTCGGCCAGTGCGGTGTCGTCGTCGACGACAAGGACTCGTCCCTTCATAAACGACATCATCCCATTAGCTAATCGTTACCTGGGGTGACCTGGCACACAGCTCCGCCAGAACCTCGGCCGTCACGGGCGAAACCACGCCCTCCTCGGTGACGATCGCCGTCACCAGTTCGGGCGGAGTCACGTCGAACGCCGGGTTGTACGCCTGGGTCCCCAGGGGTGCCACCGGAATTCCGCCTCCCGTTCCCGCCACCGGCACCTGGGGTGCTGTGACCTCGGTCACTTCATATCCGGGACGCTGTTCCACCTCGATGGACGCCCCGTCCGGCGTGTCCCGATCCACCGTCGTGACCGGAGCCACCACGATGAACGGCACATGGTGGTACCTCGCGAGCACCGCGAGCGGATAGCTCCCCACCTTGTTCGCCACCGAACCGTCGGCCGCGATGCGGTCCGCTCCGACCAGCACCGCGTCCACCTCACCCGCCGCGAACAGCGAACCTGCCGCGTTGTCGGTGAGCAAGGTGTACGCCATGTCGTTGCGGGCCGCCTCGTATGCCGTCAGGCGAGCACCTTGCAGCAAGGGACGCGTTTCGTCCACCCACAGGCGCCGCAGCCGCCCCGCGCGGTGGGCCGCGAGCGCCACCGCGAAGGCGGTCCCCTCACCGCCCGACACCAGCGAACCGGTGTTGCAGTGCGTGAGAACGCGGTGCCCTCCCGCGGGCAGCAGCTCGTCCAGCAGCGCCAGCCCGTGCGCGGCCATCCGGGCACTGGCTTCGGCGTCCTCCCGGTGCAGCGCCCGCGCCGCGGTCAGCGCGGCCGCGGCGGCCTGCCGGGTGTCGCCGGTCCTGGCGAGCGCCTCCCGGTGGGCGGCCTGCGCCCGCCGTACTCCGACGGCGAGGTTCACCGCGGTGGGCCGGGCGCCCGCCAGCGCCGCCGCGGCCTCCTCCACCTCGAAGCCCCGGACGGCGGCGAGCGCGACCCCGTAGGCGCCCGCGATGCCCAGCAGCGGTGCCCCGCGCACGGCTAGCGAGCGGATCGCCTCCACCAGCGCGGCCGCGTCCGTGCAGACCAGCTCCACCTCCTCGGTCGGCAGCCTGGTCTGGTCCAGCAGGACCAGCACCGGCCCTTCGGGGGGTTCCTCCCAGCGAAGGACCGGCATCCCGGTCGGCCGCGTGCCCTCGCCGCTGTGCGCGTCCTGATCAGCCATGTGGTCAGTCTGCCCCCTGTACGACGGACAATTGAAGGTGCGTAGCCCATACCGCGCCCGGCCCGCACCCGACGCCCCCATGGCACGATGGGCCAACCTGCCGCCGCGACCGCGGACGGGCACCGTGAAGGAGCGACGATGAACGACACTCCGGGCTGGGCCTCGCCCGGATCCGCCCCGTCCGACGGGCGGGAGCCCGGCACGCCCGGCCCCGCCGAGCCCGCCGACCGCCCCGCCGGCCCCGGCCGGCCCGCACCGCCCGCGGACCGGCCGGGTGCGGAACCGACGAGCCCCGGCACGAAGTGGTCCAAGGAGCAGCCCCCTCCAGGCCAGTGGTCCGCGCCCACCGGTCCCGCGGACCAGGGCCAGGCCCCGCCTCCTCCACCTCCCGGCCCGGGCTGGGGCGCCCCGCCGTCCGGACTCCCCGCAGGCGGCTACGGAGGCTACGGAGGCCCCGGCGGGCAGGGCGGCGGCTACGGCGCCCCCGGGGGGCAGGGCGGCTGGGGAGGCGGCTGGGGCGGTCCCCCGCCCGCGGCCAAGCCCGGCGTGATCCCGCTCCGCCCGCTCGGCGTCGGCGAGATCCTCGACGGCGCGGTCTCCACCATGCGCACCTACTGGCGCACGGTCCTCGGCATCTCCCTGACCGTCGCCGTCTTCACCGAGGTCATCGTCGTGCTGCTCCAGGGCCTCGTCCTGGACAACACCAGCACCGAGGCCCTCAACGACCCCGACGCCACCCTGAGCGAACTCGGCGACGCGCTGACCGACACCACGATCAACTCGGGCGTCATTTTCCTGGTCTCCCTGATCGGCACCGTACTGGCCACCGCCCTGCTCACCAGCGTCACCAGCCGCGCCGTGCTCGGCAGGCCGGTGACCACCGGCGAGGCGTGGCGGGACGCCCGCCCTCAAGTGCTCAAGCTGTTCGGCCTGATCGTCCTGCTGCTCCTGATCGTCGCCGTTCTCCTCGCGGCCGGCATGACACCCGGCCTGCTCATCACGGCCACGGCAGGCGGCGAGGCCGGAGTGGCCCTGACCGCCCTGGGCTTCTTCGCGGGCGGCGTCGTCGCGGTGTGGCTCATGGTCCGCTTCTCGCTGGCGTCCCCCGCGCTGATGCTGGAGAAGCAGGGCATCAAGCAGGCGATGGGCCGCTCCGCGAAGCTGGTACGCGGCTCCTGGTGGCGCGTCTTCGGCATCCAGCTGCTCGCCACGGTCATCGCCAACGTGGTCGCCTCGATCATCGTCATCCCGTTCACCTTCCTCGCCGCGGCCCTCGGCGGCGACGGTGTCGGCGGCTTCCTGGAGGGCACCGGCGACCTCGGCTGGACGTTCCTCGTCGTCAGCGGCATCGGCTCGGTGATCGGCTCCATGATCACCTTCCCGATCACGGCAGGCGTCACCGTGCTGCTCTACATCGACCAGCGCATCCGGCGCGAGGCCCTCGACCTCGAACTGGCACGTGCCGCCGGCACCCGGGGCTCCGGCGCCCCCGGCGCCGTCCCGGGGAGCTGATGCGGTGAGTCCGGCGGGGGGAGTTCTCACAGAGGTGCTGGCACGCACCGCCGCACGCACCGCGTCGCGCGCCGGCGACGCCACCGTACTGTCGCTGGCGGGCTCCGGCGACGACCCGCCGGTGACGATCCCGCGCGACCCCGCGCGGGAGGCCGCCCGGCGCGAACTGTCCAAGCGCATGTACCACGAGAACGACCCCAGCTGGTTCCAGCGGGCCCTCAACGCCTTCTGGGACTGGATCGAGGAGCTGTTCAGCAGGGCGTCCACCGCGACGCCCGGGGGGACGCTCGGGCTGGTCGTCGTCGTCCTGGCCGTCGTGGCGGTACTGGGCGCCCTCTGGTGGCGCCTGGGCACCCCGCGCCGCGGGCCGGCCTCCGCGCCCACCCTGTTCGACGACCGCCCCCGCAGCGCCGCCGACCACCGCGCCGCCGCCCAGGCACACGCCGCCCAGGAACACTGGAACCAGGCCGTCCAGGAGCGCATGCGGGCTGTCGTCCGCGCCCTGGAGGAACGCGCCCTGCTCGACACCCGTCCCGGCCGCACCGCCGACGAGGCGGCCACCGAGGCCGGCCGCGCCCTGCCCGCCCACAGGGACCGACTGCACACCGCCGCACGGGACTTCGACGACGTCACATACGGCGGCCGACCCGGCACCGAGCAGTCGTACCGGCGCCTCACCGAACTCGACCACGACCTGGAACGCAGCAAGCCGCACCTGGCGAGCAGCACGGCCGGCGGCCCCACCGGCGACGCGGACCGGGACACCCGCCGGGGAGCCGCCGAATGACCACCGAGGCCACGCTCCCCACCACCCCGGCCTCGCCGACCGCCCGCCAGGTGTGGATCCGCGCGCGGGGCATCGCGCTCGCCCTCGTCCTGCTGCTCGTCGGGGCCGTCGCGATCGCCGTCGTCCGCTCCGACGCCCGGCACGGCGATCTCGACCCGCGCTCCGCCGACCCCTACGGCAGCCGCGCCGTCGCCGAACTCCTCGCCGACCGGGGGGTCTCCACGCGCGTGGTCTCCACCCTGGACGAGGCGCGCGCCGCGGCCGGCCCGGACACCACCCTGCTGGTCGCCGCCCCCGACCTCCTGACGGAACGCCAGCAGACGGCGCTGTGGTCCGCGGCCAACGGCTCGGGGGGACGCACCGTCCTCGTCGCCCCCGGCGGCCCTGCCGTCGAACGCCTCGCCCCCGGCGTCACCGCCGACCCCGCCCTCAGCTTCGACTCGACGCTGGCCCCCGCCTGCGACCTGCCCGCGGCACGGCGCGCGGGCGACGCCGACACGGGCGGCATCCGCTACAGCACCCACCTCGAAGCCGACGCCTGCTACCCCAGCCGACGCCTGGCCACCTTGCTGCGCGTCCCCGACACGACCACGGAGGCGTCCCCGGAGGGCCCTCCGGGCGACACCGTCGTCCTCGGCGCCCCCGACACCCTCCGCAACAACCGCCTCGACGAGCACGGCAACGCCTCGCTCGCCCTCCAACTCCTCGGCTCCCGCGACCACCTGGTCTGGTACCTCCCCTCCCTCACCGAACTCCCCGAACCGGACGACGAACGCAGCTTCTTCGACCTGCTCCCGTCCGGCTGGCTCTGGGGCACCCTGCAACTCTTCATCGCCGCCGCCCTCGCCGCCCTGTGGCGGGCACGCCGACTCGGCCCCCTGGTGGCCGAAAGACTCCCCGTCGCGATCCGCGCCTCCGAAACCGTCGAAGGCCGCGCCCGCCTCTACCGCAAGGCGAACGCCCGCGACCGCGCGGCCACCGCTCTTCGCTCCGCCACCCGCACCCGCCTCGCCCCCCTCGTAGGCGTCCCCGTCCCCCAGGCACACACGCCCGAGTCCCTGCTCCCCGCGCTGTCCGCCCACCTTCACGAGGCACACGGCGACGGACAGCCCCTGCATGCCCTCCTCTTCGGCCCGCCGCCCGGCGACGACGCGGCCCTGATCGCCCTCGCCGACCAACTCGACGCCCTCGAAAGAGAGGTACGCCGTCCATGATGGACCCGACCACTGACAACGCCGGGCAGACCGCGGCCCCGGGCAACGCCCGCACCGCACTCGAAGCCCTGCGCGCCGAGATCGCCAAGGCCGTGGTCGGCCAGGACGCCGCCGTGACCGGTCTCGTCGTGGCGCTCCTGTGCCGCGGCCACGTCCTGCTCGAAGGCGTCCCCGGAGTCGCCAAGACACTTCTCGTCCGCACCCTCGCCGCGGCCACCGAACTCGACACCAAGCGCGTCCAGTTCACTCCCGACCTGATGCCGAGCGACATCACCGGCTCGCTGGTCTACGACGCCCGTACCGCCGAGTTCTCCTTCCAGCCCGGCCCGGCCTTCACCAACCTGCTTCTCGCCGACGAGATCAACCGCACGCCCCCGAAGACCCAGTCGTCCCTCCTCGAAGCCATGGAGGAACGCCAGGTCACCGTGGACGGCACGCCCCGCCCGCTCCCCGAGCCCTTCCTCGTCGCGGCGACGCAGAACCCGGTCGAGTACGAGGGCACCTACCCCCTCCCGGAAGCCCAGCTGGACCGCTTCCTGCTCAAGCTCACCGTCCCCCTCCCCACCCGCCAGGACGAGATCGACGTCCTCACCCGCCACGCCGCCGGCTTCAACCCGCGCGACCTGCGCGCCGCCGGTGTGCGCCCCGTCGCGAACGCCGCCGACCTGGAGGCCGCTCGCGCGGAGGTCGTCAAGACGACGGTCTCCCCGGAGATCATCGCCTATGTCGTCGACATCTGCCGCGCAACCCGCGACTCACCGTCCGTCACGCTCGGGGTGTCCCCGCGCGGAGCCACGGCACTGCTGTCGACCTCGCGCGCGTGGGCCTGGCTCACGGGCCGCGACTACGTCACGCCCGACGACGTGAAGGCCCTGGCCCTCCCGACCCTCCGGCACCGCGTCCAGCTCCGCCCGGAGGCCGAGATGGAAGGCGTGACCACGGACTCGGTCATCAACGCGATCCTCGCCCACGTCCCCGTTCCCCGCTGATGGCGCTCACCGGACGCGCCGCGCTCATCGCGGCCCTGGGCTCCGTCCCCGTCGGCATCTGGGACCCCAGCTGGACGGGCATTCTCGCGGTCAACGCCCCGCTGGCCGCCGCCTGCGTCTGCGACTTCGCCCTGGCCGCCCCTGTACGCCGCCTGGGCCTCACCCGCACCGGCGACACGTCCGCACGCCTGGGCGACACCGCGGACGTCACCCTGACGGTCACCAACCCGTCCAACCGCCCGCTCCGGGCCCGGCTCCGCGACGCCTGGCCACCCAGCAGCTGGCAGCCCGGCACGGAGACGGCGGCCTCCCGCCACAGCCTGACGGTGCCCGCCGGCGAACGCCGCCGCGCGACCACCCGTCTGCGCCCCACGCGTCGCGGCGACCGCCAGGCCGACCGCGTCACCGTCCGGTCGTACGGCCCCCTGGGCCTCTTCACCCGCCAGGGCACCCACCGGGTCCCCTGGACCGTGCGCGTCCTGCCTCCGTTCACCAGCCGCAAGCACCTGCCTTCCAGACTGGCTCGCCTGCGCGAACTCGACGGCCGCACCAGCGTCCTCACGCGCGGAGAGGGCACGGAGTTCGACAGCCTGCGCGAGTACGTCCCCGGCGACGACACCCGTTCCATCGACTGGCGGGCGACAGCCAGGCAGTCCACCGTCGCGGTACGCACCTGGCGCCCCGAGCGCGACCGGCACATCCTGCTCGTCCTCGACACCGGCCGTACCTCGGCCGGCCGCGTGGGCGACGCCCCTCGCCTCGACGCCTCCATGGACGCCGCCCTGCTCCTGGCCGCCCTGGCCTCCCGCGCCGGCGACCGCGTCGATCTCCTGGCCTACGACCGCCGAGTTCGCGTCCTGCTTCAGGGCCGCACGGCGGGCGACGTCCTTCCCTCTCTGGTCAACGCCCTGGCGACCCTGGAGCCTGAGCTGGTGGAGACGGACGCGCGCGGGCTCACCGCCACCGCCCTCCGATCGGCCCCTCGCCGTTCCCTGATCGTCCTGCTCACGACCCTCGACGCGGCCCCGATCGAGGAAGGGCTGCTGCCCGTCCTGCCACAGCTGACTCGACGCCACTCGGTGCTCGTGGCCTCGGTGGCAGATCCGCACGTCTCCGCGATGGCCGAGGCCCGCGGGCACACGGACGCCGTCTACGAAGCCGCGGCGGCCGCACAGGCCCAGTCGGAGCGCCGGCGCACCGCCGACCAACTCCGCCGACACGGAGTCACGGTCGTCGATGCCACCCCGGACGAGCTTCCTCCGGCTCTCGCGGACGCCTACCTGGAACTGAAAGCGGCGGGGCGACTGTAAGCGGCGGGGCCAGAAGGCCCCGCCCAGTCCCAACAGTCCCTCAACGCAGAAAACCCCGCACCGTTCCCGGTGCGGGGTTTCCTCGCAATGATTGTTCGGCGGCGTCCTACTCTCCCACAGGGTCCCCCCTGCAGTAC
>NZ_JBICYB010000073.1:0-13683 GCF_043200575.1 Streptomyces sp. NPDC048392 | reverse complement strand
GAGGCCCTGCCTTCATGCGCGTACGACCGCAAGATCACCCGACCAGGAACTCCGTTCGACTTGCACGTTCCAAGATCGGTTGAGATACGGCTTCTGAAACGTGCCGCCGCTCACCGCGCCACAGGCTTCCGGTTGTGCTCCTCCAACCACACCGTGCGCAGCACGGGGAACGACGACACTTCACCCAAGGCCGACACCCGGTACGTACGGCCGACGGCTTGCTCGTCACGGGCCTCAACGACCAGCACGGTGTCGTTCTCCCACACCTCCGGAGCCTCAAGAGGCAGCAGCAGTCGGTACCCGGCGCGCACCTCCTGGACGTACGCGCCGTCCTGCCCTGACCCCTTGCTGCGGATCCGCTCCTGGTGCGCGTACAGACCGGCCTTGTCCTCGTACACGACCACCGGTGGGGCCGGCACAAGGTCACCCGTTCCTGGGTTGAGGATGTCCTCGCCGCTGCCCCGGCTGACCTGCACCTTGTCCGGCATTAGATGGCGCTCCGCGAAGCGGACGAGCCCGGACTGATCAAGCACCCGCAGCCCATTCCCTCAGCTGCGCCAGCGTCCCGCGGGTCAGCTCCCCTGGACGCCCGTCCAGATCGTCTCGGTCGAGAACGGCCTCGTCGAGCTTCTGCCAGTCCACCGCATCAAGGAAGCCGATCACCACATGCCGAACATCCGCCGGCTCCACGACTACCTCGGCCAGGCCGTTGAACTCCACACCCTTCCAGCCCTGTTGTACGTACAGGGTGACCTCGGGGTCCTCGTCGACGGTCTGCGTGATCCGGTACGCCTCTACAGCCGAGGCGACATCGTGACCGTCGATCTCGATGACCGCGGACTCCTCGGGGCGGGCAGCAATCCGAACGCGGCGGGGCTCTAGGCACGTGCTCATGAAGCCGACCCTAGGTGCGCGAAGCGCAGCCACTCTCCGGAGATGCGGGAGGCCTGTGCGGGTCACAGTGGCACGAACGTGGGCGGGCCTACGCTACCTGCGCCTCACCGAGCGGGCCGGGACTCGAATCCGCGTCCCGCGGCCGAAACAGGCTGAGGAGGCGCGGCTCGTCCTTTTCACGAACCTCCTCCATGAGGGTGCGCAACTCCTGGACCAGGTGCTGACAGCCCTCGTCCGTGAGGACGATGGAGGCGTCCTCCAGCAGAATCGACGCATCCATCAGCATCGCGAAGAAGCGACCGTGCTTCCTCCGACTGAGGCGAACCCCAGGACCCTCGAAGACGTTCGCGAAGACCAGGCCGCGCACGATGGCATCGGAATCCGAGTACATCGGGTCAGCGTTGAGCATCCCGCTGGCGCAGCTGAGCTCCCTCGAACTTGGCTTCCAGCGCCCCTTGTTCAACTTCTTGCGCAGTGTGGCGATGGTGTCTTCGATCGCGCTGATTGCCTCGTCCATGACAGGAAACTCTAGAGTCCGATTGCTGCCTATGCAGCGGAAACGAGCATGTCGGGCTATCGGATCACGACACGCTTCAGCCAGCCGCCCACACGGTGACCGGGGGAAGCTCCGCGCCCCAGAGCGTCTCCTTGCCTGCCGTAGCGTGAAGCACGTCCTATTCAATGCAAGCTGGCTGCTGCTTGGACCATGCTCTGCCCCCGCCCCCTGTGAGGCGGGGGCAGAGCATGCTGGCTTCTCCAGACCGGGCCTGTGTCTGTCAGGTGTCCGTTCGGGCAGAGCTTTCCGGATCACCCACGCGCGGCGGAGCCACATTAGGAACATATAGGTCGGGCAGAGCCGGAGCCGTACGCGGCGGGGTGAGGAGCGCGTGCTCGTAGCGTGCGTCCATGATCTGGTGCAGGCGTCGCGAACGGCGGGTCTTGGCCGTTGCTATACGACTTGCACGGGCGCGGGTCCAAAAGGAGCGACCGATCTCGCCGGCGAAGATTTCATCGGCGGCAGCGGCCACCCACTCGTCGGAGAGGTCCCCGACCTCGTACTCCATCGACCAGTGCGAGACCGCGAGATTCACGTACATGTGCTGACGGCGCAGCAGCACCGTACGCGTCGAATCGGGGCCACCCCAGCAGTCCAGGTACTCGGGATTGTCCATGGCCATCTTGGTCAAGTCGATGTGCATGGTCCTCGAGCCCTGCAGCCGTGTCGCTTTCGCTTCACGGGCCTGAAGCACCAAGGACACCGCCACGCCAACCACCGCCAGTGCGGACAACAGCGCGGACACCGCCCCGTACGCCTGGGCGATCTCGCTGATGTCCTGCCACTCCTTGTCCTTTCCGGGGTCGAAGGCCCGCAGAGCGAACGGTGACAAGACCACAAGGCTCAGAGCACCGACGATCGCAAGAACTGACAGGGCCAAAAGCGCAGCCCGGGACCGGTACCAGGGCCGCTTCACGCCCGGGCGCTGGTTCACCGCGGGCGGGCGCGGGTCGCCGGTCACCTCACATCTCCCGCACAGCGGGCCCGCAGCACCGGCTCCGTCTGCCGAGTGTGGAAGGCGGCAAGATCCTCCCCGGAGGAATAGAGGGTCTCAAAGTCGGTCCTGCACGCCTCGATCAGGAGTGGATCCGTGTGCCGATATGCGCCAGCCAGAGCACCGTCTGCCTTGTACTTCAACTCAAAGAGCGAGTACGTCCCGAGAATGACAAGTTCGGAAAACCAGCGGGGGGGGGGTGCTTGAATGCCGGGTCGGCCCTGGCCGACCACGACACGAATCTGCTCCCCGAGATCAACACGCTGCCGCAGCACGGCCATCTCCCACACCACGTAGTCCGAAGGAGGAATCTCGACATACCGGACGCGGCGGAGGTGGAGGCCGCGCCGCTCAGCAGCCGTGAACTGCTCGGACATCTTCGGCCGTTCCTGCGCCAACAAGTCGAGAGAATCCGCCCATGCCCCGCGGTCGAAGGCATCCCACGAGGAGAATCCAGGCTCCCTAAAATGCTGCCCGCACTCCACCTTGTCCACCATCGTCACGCGGTCCTGGGCGTAGTCCTCCCGGAATGCCGCCAGGTACTCCGCGACCGGAAGAAGCGGGCCGCGTTCAGCAGTAGGCAGGCCCACCAGGCTATGAATACCGACGGAGTCGACCTCGGCCTCGGGGACTCGGTCTGCGTCGTCCGAGTCACGCATCGGGAATGTCCGGCTTGGCTGCAACGATCAGGCTCCGCGGAATGATCACCAGTCGCTCATCAGGGCCGATCGACGCCCCTTCAGGGAGGCGCTCCACGAGCTCCGGCGAGGCATCCCGGCCGATCACCGCCACGTCACCATTGGTCAGCTCCCATATGTCCGGGCACGTCTCGGTGGAACTCGTGAGCCCCAACTCCGCCGGCGACTTACCCAGCCGACGAGCAAATCCGGCGCTCAGATCCGCTTCCCACGGTCGCCCCACAACCAACCCCCGATTCGTAGCGACACGCCTACAGCAAGTGAAGATCGAAGTGAGGCTAACAACCGGCCCACTCACCTGCAATGGGCTCTCACACCACCCCCCACTCGGACGACCAACATCACCACAGATGTCACGCTCTGCCACCCGCGAAGTCCAGCCAACTCTGTAAGGACACCGAGGCCAAGGTCGACAAGCACCCCGGCAGCCCACCGAGTCCCGCTCTTCGGGTCCAGCCGCCGAGCACGCCGCACGGCCACGGGGCGGGGCCCGGTCGGGCATCGCACCGAACGGACCCGCCGACCGCCCCGAGCTCGTGAACGGGTGCTAGATCCGCGAGTTGCGCAGCGACTGCCACACGGCTCCGGCCAGCGCCCGCGTCGATCCAGGGACCGACAGGCGCTCGTGTTCGCGATACAACGCCCAGTTGTAAGGGATGAGCGAGAACTTGTTGGACGACAGCGACCCTGCCCGGTGAGCCCGGTACACCGCCAGCGGCTCGGCCAGTCCCCGGGCGTCGAAGCCATCCCGCAAGATGCTCAACCACAGCGCGTAGTCCTGACGCTTCGGCATCTCCGGCATGAGCCGTGTGCCGAGCACCGTGCGGTCGTACATGGCCGTCAGAGCGCCGATGTAGTCCCGGCGCAACATCGCGGAGTAGTCCACACGCGCCCGCGCCTGCACCACCCGCCCATTGGGCACGAAGCCGGCCGCCTCACCGGCGTAGTCGGCGTCCATCTTGTAGTAGGACGTGTACGTCAGCGGAGCATCGGCCGCCTTCGCGAAGTTGAGCTGCCGCTCCAGCTTCGCGGGCAGCCACAGGTCATCGGAATCGAGAAAGGCCACGTAGCTCCCCCTGGCCCGCTCCATGGCGAGGTTGCGGGCACGGCCTGCGCCGCCCTGCTCGGGCGCCGCCTTCACCAGGACACGTTCATCTCGGCGGGCGAAGGCCCGCAGCAGATCCATCGAGTCGTCCGAGGACGCGTCGTCGGTGATCAGCAGTTCGAGATCGGTGTGGGTCTGCGCCAGGACCGACCGAACTGCGGGCCCGAGCGTGGCTGCCGAGTTGTGTACCGGCATCACCACAGAAACCAGGGACACAGCCGCTCCCTACCCAGGTTGGAGTCGTCATGGATGTTGTCGTCGCCGGTCAAGGCTACGGGGGACTGGCGCTCGCCGTATGCGCCGCCGAGGTGGGCCATCGCGTCGTCGGCTACGACGTGGGCACAGGCATGACCATCGCGTTCAACCTGCTCGTACGCCGAGTACTTGATCCTCTCTACCGGCGTCTCGGTAGCGGACAGAGTTGCCTATAACCCCTTGTGCCCGTTGTCGCGTATCGACACCAAGCACTCGGGTCCCGTACGAGGTCCGCGTTGTCTAGCTGGGGCCACGGCACGTCGTCCGTCTGGAGTGCCTAGGAATCCGGTTGACCGCTCCAATCCCGTCCGGACGCTAATGGTCGGGCGCGCCATAGAGCATGGGCGGAGGCGGCGGGGCTGGCCACCGGGTGAGCTCAGGTTCGGACAGATCGATACGGAAGGTTCGCCACGCCTCGGTGATGTCCAGACACAGCGGAGGTGGAGGCAGCTCCTCCATGTACCTCTCCCGGTCGGACAAGACGGTGGCATTTTGCGTCCACCAGCGCGCCCATCCCAGCAGTGCCGACGGATACAGCAACAATGGGCCGGCCTTCGTGCTGGCCGCCGTCATGGTGACGACATACCCCTTGGAGTCACAGGGCTTGGTCGCCCCGGGGGCCATGTAGTGAGAGAACCGTGTCCGCAGCCCCACCAGACAACTAGCCCTTCCCTCCAGCCGCCTCGTGATCACTCCGATCGCCGACGCATGGGGGAACCGGTGCATCGTCTCGTCGAGCACTAGTAGCGGCGGCTGGTCCTTGGCCGCGGTGACGATGACGTTCGCTCGGCCCACGTCGTTCTCCTCGGACTCGGGCGAACGTCCGTGGACGGCGTCCCGCTCAACCCCGTACCGCGGGTGCATCTTCTCCCGGTGCTCGGCCCACACCGGCGGGTCGATCGCCATCAAATGCAGGTCCAGGGTCTCCGGCTCCGGGGCTATGTCATCCGGCATGTCGGCGATGTACCGGGTGAGGTAGATCTGCAGAACGCCGTCCGCTCCCATGACTGGATGCGTATCGACTCGCGCGGCGGGCACCATGGCCCCCGGAAACAACGCAACCACCTGACGCTCCCCTCTCTGCGCTTGGCGCCTACCTCATGCAGATGGTGCGGTCTACGGTGCGAACCCGTAGCCATCGTCCGCCTCCGGTGAGCATCAGGGTGCGGCGGACATTCCCTGGCAACGGCACCTCGCGGTGCGCTAACCCCGAGTACGGCTGGGGCTCTGGACGGCACGGGGCTGGCTGCCCGTCAGCTGTGGCGGCCGTGGACCTTGACACGGCGCGTGATCTCCTGCCACAGGCCGTTCTTGTTCCACTCGGCGTACCAGCCGGCCACCGTGATGTGTGAGACGGAACCGAGGCCAAGGTCGTCCCACGCGGCTCCGGTGCCCAGTTTCCACACGATGGCCTCGATGACCGCGCGGTGATCACTGGAAGTCCATGCTGCACCGCCGCGTTCGGGCAGCACTTCCTTGACCCGCTCCCATGAGGTATCGGTGAGACGGAAGTACCCGCGGGTGCGTGCGCTGCACAGCGAGGCTCGCTCGTCGGCCCATAGCGGGTCGATCGCGGCAAGGCGCTGTTCGGCGGCCGTGTCGAGTTTGCCGGTGCGCTTCTTCTTGCGCTGCTGGTAGAGCCAGGATGCCAATGGCCCTGAGGGCAAGCGGATATGGCCGTGCGTGGCCTGGAATTTCGCGAGTTCGACACAGCGGGCATCCCAGCGTTCCTGGTCGGGATTCCAGGGGAAGCCGATCTTGTCGAGGAGGGCGGCCTTGTCGGGGTCGAGGGTTCCCTTGCGTCGGCCGGTGCGTTGGGTACGGACCCACAGGTTCACGTTGACGCCGTCGATACTGACGAGGTCCGCCGGTGTGACCCAGTGCCCCTCTTCGGCGTGGAACGCGGCGAGCTCTTCGTAGGTGTTGTGCCACAGCACGTCGCGCCGGTCGCGGAAGTCGATGCCGATCTCGGCGAGCAGCCGCAGCTGCCAGGGGGCGAGCCGGTCATTGCGGAACTGGGCGCGCTGGCCGTCGAGCCACCGTGATTCGGACGAGTCGGCGCGCAGGCGGAGCACCGTGCCGCGCCTCTCGAAGAGCTGTTTGAGCTCGTCATAGCGGCGCATCCAGCGGTCCTGTGCGGCATCCCACGGAAACCCAATGGCATCCAGCAGCTCGATCCGCTGCTCCGGCACCTTGCCCTGGCGACGCCGACTGCGCTGCGCAGTGCACCAGTTGACCAGCACCACGCCGCGGGAGGTCTTGACGGTCTCATCGAAGACGAAGTGCCCCTGTTCCGCGGCGCGCTCCTTGACCTCCTCATAGGTGGTCAGCCAGGACTCCTCCAGCTGCGCCCAGACCATGCCGAGCTCTTCGAGGAGTTCGGCCCGCTCCTCAGACAGGTCGCCGGAGTTGTAGCCGACGCGCTGGCGGCGCCACCAGTCGCCCAGCCGCAATCCGTCTGCGGTCACCCACGTCAACGGGATATCAACATCCCCATGGACGGCCCGATAGGCGCGGGCCGCTCCGAAGTACTCCTCCCAGGTCGGGGTGGTGGCACGGACGGCCTGGATCAGAATGGAACGGGCGAAGGCGTCGGGGACCTCGATACCGGCCACGGTCAGCCAGGCCGGCAGCTTGTGTTCGCGGGTGACAACCTCGAACGGACGGCCCTCGCCGACCTCCCGGCGGCGCAGTCGCAGTTCGTCATCCAGTCGGTCGTCGTGGTCACGCAGCGCCCGAAGCACCTGCCAGACCGGCTCCCACTCACTGCCCTCCAACGCGGCCTCCGGGCTCTCCCCAGCAGCCAGTAGGAGGGGCACGACGATGGTGGCGACCTTGTCATTGCGGCCCCCGGTGCGCAGCGCCCGCCCCACGGCCTGAATGGTGTCGATGGCCGAGCGCCTCGGCCGGGAAAACACGACCGAGTCGACCGCCGGGACGTCGACACCTTCGTTGAGGACGCGGGCGTTGCTGACCACGGCGAGCTCGTCGCCAGCCTCAGCCAGCCGGTCAAGGACCCGACGGCGCAGGTGCGGTGGCTGCGCCCCGGAGACGTGCCCCGCCCACACCTCCATCGGTTCGGGCATGAGCGACGCGGTTGCGGGCAGCGTCGAGGCCCAGGTGCGGGCATCAGCCACACGATGGTGATAGCTGATCGCCCGGCGCACCCCGTACTCGGACATGGTCCGCAAGACCGCGATCTGCCCGGCCATCGTCGTCGGTTGCAGCGACGTGCCGCCCAGGCGCAAGGCGAGGCTCTCGTCTGCGGCGAGTTTGTGGACCTCTTCATCGGTGACCACGGGAACGATCACCCGGTAGTCCGCCAGCAGCCCCATGTTGATGGCCCGCGAGAACGGCAGTCGGAAGCAGGTGTCGCCGTAGATTTCCTGGTCGTCCATCGACACCACCGCATCACCGCTGGTGGTCGCCACCCTGGGGGTCGCAGTCATATACAGGCGGCGCTCTGCGGGGATCTGCCCGTCATGGTGGATGATCTTCCAGGGGCCAGAGGCCTTGCCCGTGGTGCGGTGAGCTTCGTCCACCACCGCCAGGTCCCACGCGGCCATCTCGTGCAGCTTGTGCGCAGCCGCGACGACCGGCAGCGAGGCGTAGGTGGACAGCACCGTGATCCGGCTTCGGCCGGCAACCGAGGAGGCCAGTACCTCGGCGGTCGTGGTCACCACCACGTCCGGCTCGCCCTCCAGTAGCTGCAGATCGGCGATGCTCGGATCGCTGCACACGGCAACCGCCCCGCCCAGATCACGGCCGTGTACGGCCCGATACGCCTCCAGCGTCTGGACTAGCAGCTCGATCGTCGGCACCACGACGAGCACGCGGCTCCCCGAAGGAAGGCGACTCGCCACCGCGCCACCGATCCGGGTCTTGCCGGTACCGCAGGCCGCGGTCAGACTCGTCCGCCCGCCCCGGCCGATCGCCGACGCCACTGCTTCCACGGCCTCGACCTGATGCGGCCACAACCTGCCCGTCACGCGCAACCCCCGCTCGTGCGATTCGACCCGAAACCACTACGCAGTGCATGTCCGTACAAGAGCCTACGGCCGCGCCCTCGTCACGATCCACACGATCCCCGCTCGCGGAAACCAGCGTGATTCCGAGAGCGCGTGGTCCCCTGTCTGCCTGTGCACAACGGCGGCCCTGACGGATACTGACAATCCGTGTCGTTCTCCGTCCCTCCAGGCGAAGGGGACTGAGGCCGAGCAACTATGACCCAAGACAGATGAGAGAGGGGGCCAGCGGGCACGTGCCAGGTCGCTGGACTGGATCTGCGGCCAGAAGGCCACGTCTCACCTGCTTGCGCTCCAGGTTGGGGGCGGGGCTAGGGTCCGACCATGACCGTGCACCCACTGGCTGACCACGCCGCCGCACTGCGGACCAAGTCGATTGATTTCGTCCGCTCCCCATTGGCCGTCGAGCTGTGGTCCATGCTGCTCTCCGAAGGCCAGGCGTTCACGATGCCAGCCCAGTGGGGTGCCCTGCCCAGGCAGCAGCAGGCACAGCAACTCCTCAAGTCCGAGGACCGCCGGATCGCCGGCGGAACCACCTTCGCCGTCGACGCGACGGTCGTGGACGCAGTCAAAGCGGCTGGGCAGGATCGCCAGATGCAACTGCCGTTCACCGAGGACCTGTTGCCCGCGCCAGCCGGACTGCTTGTCTCCGAGGCCCCTATGGGCGAGGTGGCCAACGGCTGGCCAATGTCGGTCGTCACCTGGGGCCCGCCCATGGACGGCTTCGCCCCCGGCGTGCACCTTGCCTGGTGGTCCATTCCGCCGATCGAATTGTCGAACCCGGACCGCCAACTTCCGATCTATCCGGACTTTGACCTGCACTTGCCACTACCTCCGATCATGGACAGCCGTTTGTGGGAGAGCAACGTACCGTTCGGGTATCGGTACTCCCAGATTCTGTTGCGCACAGTCGTAGCTACTTGGTACGCCCTGTCCACCGAGGCGGTGAAGGTGGTCGAGCAGCGGCCTGAGCCAGCCCTCGGGCGCGCACTGGCCGCACAGAAGGCGAAGCGACGCGGCGTCCGGGTTGCCACCGCCGCCACTGTCGCCACGGTGCTGGAATCAATCACCGCGACCGCCGAGGAACGCTCCGCCCAACTGCGAGCCGAACACGGCGGTGCAGTGACTGGTGGCTTCGACTCCGTAGCCCCCACGCCACGAGCGGCCTCGCACGGCGTCTTCGCGTCGGCACAGGATGGAGAACTGCAGCCAGAGCTCCGCAAGATCGCCCACCTGTACCGTACGGCGGCTGAGCACTGGCATCGCCTGGAGACAGAGGTCGACCAGGTGTATCCGGGGATCTTCCAGCATCTGGAGGAGCTGCGTGTAAGGGAGCACGGCGAATGGCCGACATGGTGCTGGATGCCGAGCTTCCGGCTCACTGCACTACTCATGCATGCGTACGAGGCGTCTCTAGAGCAAGCCATGTGGGACGCCCCGCGTATCGCAGCGGTGGGTGCCTGGCTCAGCGGCGGCCGTCAAGCTCTCCTGCCCGCTGACGACTTGGAACCGCAACTCCCCGCCGATCGCGCTCCGTTCGGCCTCGGGGGGCGCATGCCAGTCCCAGGACTGGGTCTGATCATGCCCAGCAGCGACGGTGCCCTTCTCTGTCTCGCCTATATCGACCACGACGAACGCACGCCCATGGGTGAGCTCATCCTCGTATCCAATGAGGGGAAGCACGGCAACGGATTCCGCGACCTGGCCAAGCACACGCTGTTTCTCGCCGACACCACTTTGACCGAGGCGGTCAAGGCCACGCAGCTCTACTACGACCAGGCCGCGCTGAAGAACGGCGAGAAACCCCGTCCGGCCGACGACACGCTGTACACCCAGTACGCGGAGTGGTTCGGCTTCTTCACCGGGCTGCTCGAAGCCACATGCTCTTCCGAAACTGTCATGGTGGATACGGGCGGGATGACAGGCCGCAAACCTGCACTCTCGTGGCCGCCTGAGCCGGGACTGCTGGCGGAGACGCAGCTCTGGTTGGTGAACAACCCATAACTCTGCGGGTGACGCTTGCCGGCCCGGTTATCGGTCGAACAAGCGGGCCTGATCCCTGTGCTGCGGGCAGAAGACGACGAGCGTGAAATCGACCGACATGCGTTTCCAGACCCATCCCTCGGGCAGGTGGGCCCGCAGCGTGGTCTCGGTGACTGGCCCGATGGGAACGGTGACCTTGAGCGGGCAAAGAGATTCCACACCGTTGTGATGGGGGCATGCAATCTGTTGGTGCGACTTGACGTCTCGTGATGGTTGAGCCTGCCGTCGAGTAGAAGAGTGCGGTGCCAACACGGTCCACACCGCATGCTTGACCGTGCTGGAAACGGCACCGGCGATGCCGGACAAGCTCGTGGGAGTCATCGCTGCAGCCTCCCGGATATTCAGGCTCCGCGCCACACTCCGCCCGGAATTGACTGACATGACCGTGGTTCCCCTTTCCCTCCAGGAGGGGGAAAAGGGGAACCACAAGCGAGTTCGCAGGGTCAGCGCATCCGCGGATTCAGTGCCACCAGCCGCGCCTTGAACGTCGGATCGGGCTGGTTCGCCTCGACCTTGCCCGTGGCCGGGTCCAAGTACCCCCAGTCGCCCTTCCGTCCTTCGCCACAGACCATCAGCGTCAGGGTTCGCGCGGGTTCGTGGATCTTGGTGACCTCGTGGTACTCATCCAGGGGCAGATGGTTACGCCCGCCGGCTTCATGGGTCTGCGTCTCCGTGTGGACTTGACCGTCCACCAGCTTGTACCGCTGCTCGGTGTAGCCGCCCATGAGGACAAAAGCGTCGAACTGCCAGGGGTGGTTGTGCGGAGCCGGGGTTTCACCGGCGCGCAGATCCGGGGACATCCAAAGGTTGATCTTTATGGTGCGCTCTGCTTCGCGGCTCATCACGAGCTCTGCCTTGTACCCGGCCCCGTCCGGGTCCGGGACCAGGAGCCAACTGGCCTCGTTGGTAAATGCCTCCCAGGTGAGCTTCTGATCCGGCGCGTGCTCGGCGAGACCTTGCACGGCGCGCTCGTACATCTCCTCGTCCACGATCAGACCGGGGACAATCTCAACTCGTTCCACTTCGTCTCCTTCGCGGTGTCTGTTCACAACTGTGCTGGTGCTCCGAGCAGCAAGGATCAGGGGATCAGCGGATGGTGGCGGTAGGGGTCTGGAGTGGGATGTCCGCCACGCTGGTCCACGACATTCGCCACATTTCCCCTCCGCCGTCGTGCTGGTGGAGGTGCCAGACGACATCGAGGACGTGCACCCGTGAGACCGTCCACGCGGCGTGCCGGGGTGTGATGGCCCGCAGGGCGCTCTGCAATGGATCGCTGTCCGCGGCGTCATAGGAGTACCCGAGGGACGCGTGCGGACGGCCCGGTTCGTACAAGACTGCGGACGGGCCGCGGGCATCCAGCAGCGACTTGTTCACCAGGGCCTGGAGGTCGTCCAACTCGTCGTTGGGGAAGACGTCGAGGACGGCGCCAGCCCTGTTGGCGATAGGCGGGCCGCACATAACGCGGAACGTCGGCGCGTCGGCCAGGTGCTGCCGGAGGGTAGACACGAAGGCGTCAGTCTCTTCCTGGCCTATCTGGTCCGCCGGCACCGAGGTGTCCATCGCGATCGTGATGTGCAGCAGGTCGTCACTCTGCGGGTCGATCGGGTACGGGGCCATCGCCCCACGACATAGTTCGGCCAACGCCAGCAGTTGATGGTCAACGCTGCTCTCTGGAAGTGCGTATACGTGCCTGACCGGCATTCCGCTTTGCCACTGACGGGACTGGAACGAGGGAGCCCACTTCTTCACGATTCTCCTTCTCTTTTGTCAGGGGATAGCCGACGGCTAGCGGCACTGGGCGATCATGTGCATGCGGGTCGAGCTGTTGAAACCGAGACGGGCTCCTGCTGCAGTGACCTCCGGTTGCCGTGCCAACAGCGTTTCTGTATCGCTGGCTTCGGGCATCACCCACACCCAAGAGGGGTCGATATTGTGGCGCTGCGCGAAACGGGCTACCTCATCGATGTGACCCGCGTTCTCCACGACGAACTTGAATATGGCCCGCCCTGCTGCGGCATGTTTGGTGAACGTGGCGATTACCGCGGGCTTGATGCGTTTGGTGACAGGGTCAGCGCCGCCCATCGCTGCGAGTTTCGGAGAGACGCTGTAGTGCTTGATGAACAGGTCATTGTCCGGAGCGGGAGAAAGGGTGCCGTTTGTCTCTACGTGAATCTCGATCTTCCGCAAGCTCAAGAGCTTCAGCATGGTGGTGAACGCCGGAGTCCTCTGCCATATCAGAGGCTCGCCACCGGAGATGACGACCATCCGCAGGTTGTCGGGCAGCAGGCCCACGGCCTCCTCGATGGGCGTTTCCGGGCAAGTCTTAGCCAGGTCGTGTCGACTGGTGTCCCAGGTCTGGTGGGTATCGCACGGTGGGCACTTCAGATTGCAGAGGCCGAGACGGATGAAGCCGCACGCCCGGCCTGCGTACGGGCCTTCCCCTTGCACCACGCCGTCCCAAAACACCTCGTTGACGGGCAGTGTCGTCTTATGGGTCTCTTTGCCGAGCGGGAAAATTGGAAAACTGCGACTGGTCATGAGTCCCGCCCCTCGGGCCGGACAGGAGTGCTCTCGTCGGTGACGCCACAAACCTCGCGGAGTTCAAGAGTGAAACGGTGCTCGTCGCCGAGGGCATCCATCGCCACGGGCAGCACCTTCCTCGCCAAGAGCACTGCCTCGTGCTGTTTGCCCGAGGTGGCCAGGATGCGGGCGAGGTCGCAGCAGATCGCGATGGTGTGCGGATGGCGGCCGCCCAGCCGAACTATGCGCCCGCGGAACACGTCCGCGGCGCACTCTTCCGCACCTTCCAGATCGCCGGAGCGCAGCAGACAGTTGGCGAGCAAGTTCCCGGCCGACAGCGTGATCCGATGATCAGGGCCGAGCGTGCGCTGCATGTCTGCGTGCACATCCGCGGCCAGAGCGGTCGCCTCGGCGAGGCGCTCCTGCCGTGACCAGGCCCAGGCCAGGGTGAGGCGGGCCTTGAGTACCGGCTCATGCTGCCCGGAGCCCTTCGCGGTGCCTAGTGTCTCGTGATTCCGTTTATGTCACTTTGAGTTGTTCCTGACGAGCTTCTTCATGTTGGTCTGGACGAGGCGGACCTTCGCAAGGACCTC
>NZ_JBICYB010000072.1:0-14170 GCF_043200575.1 Streptomyces sp. NPDC048392 | reverse complement strand
CGGGCGAGTAGACCTTCATCACCATAAGAGATCCCTCCTACCCGGCCCCTGCCGGGGCCGGGCTCAGAGGTGTCCACCACTCGGGGACAGGTCCCTAGCCCCCTGCCGACTCTCCGCGCTGCCACTTCTGAACCCGCCGCAGGTCGGCCTGAAGCTTCTCGATACGGCGCAGGGTCCGCCGGGGCGCTTTACGGAACTGCTCGTACCCTTCAGCCGCCTTCTGACGTCCGGACCAGTAGGAAGCCTTGCCGCTTTCGCTGATGCTGGTCCGCATCGCATGGTCCATGCGTTCGACGTCGCGGCGGGCGCGACGCTCGGAGTGGGTCGGGTAGCCGGGGCGCATTGCTGCGACCCCGGCCCCCTCAGAACCGGACGTGCGTCCTTTCGACGCATCCGGCTCAAGCAGGTCACATGGGCTACTCAGCACCGTGCGGCTCCTTTACGTGGAGCTGCTTGTGACATGCGGAGTGCATGAGGACAAGGTTCCGGATCTCGTTCGAGCCTCCGTGCTGCCTGTACACCTTGTGGTGCACGTGGAGAGCTCGTCGTCGAGCGTCGAACCAGGCAACCCAGTCATGGACGTTGTCCGGTTCGTACTCGGCACCCTCTACGAGATCCAGGCCGCATCGCGCACACAGCCCTCGCTGTCGGGCCGCGAGGGACACGATCAATCGGTCCCCCACGTCCTTCGTCGACCGCTTGGCCGCGCGCTTGGCCCAGTACTCCGTCAGTTCCGGGTCGTCCTTGGAGTTCGTCCCCAAGACCGGAACATGGCGGATGATCTGGGTGTACTTGGCGGGGGTCACGTAGACCGAACCTTCACCGAAGATCCAGTTGCTGTTGCGTCCCTTGATCCGCCGTCCCCAGTACCGGGCCTTGATCCAGCGGTTCCCCTTGCTGTGATGCCGCCGAGTCGCCCACCTCCACAGGTGGCCGAACATGACGTGATCCAGCTCGGAGAACGCTTCCTTGGAGACCCACGGCCGGTAGTACACCGTCCAGCCTCGGAGGAATGAGTTCAGGTCCCGAATCATCGGCACCGGATTCATTCCCCTGTTCGACTTGATGATGTACTTGACCCGCTCGTGGGCCCTCTTCATGGCCTTCTTGCTCGGCATGATCAGCAGCGTCCCGTTCGCGTACCGACGAACGTTGCACCCGAGGAAGTCAAAGCCCTCGCTGAGGTGGACCACACGGGTCTTCTCCTCGTTGAAGGACAGCCCCCTCGGCTCCAGCCATTCGGCCAGCCGCTCACGGATGCTGTGCGCCTGCGTCTCGTTGTGACAGAACACAACGAAATCGTCGGCGTACCTCACAAATGCCGGGGAATCCCGATACATGACATGGCTTCCGCGCTGCCTGTATCGGCGTACCCCGACGGCCTCTTCCATCCCGTGCAGAGCGATGTTGAGCAGGAGAGGGCTGATAACTCCCCCCTGTGGGGTCCCCTCCTCTGTGGGAGAGAACTTCCCGCGGTCCATCACTCCGGCCTTGAGCCAGCCCTCGACCTGTTCCCTTCCGGGGAATTGACCGATGGCCTCCATGAGGCGCCGATGGTTGATTCGGTCGAAGGCGGCGGAGAGGTCCGCGTCCAGCACCCATTCCCTGTTCGCCCGGCGCTGCCCGGCGATCTGGTACATGGCTGACAGGGCGTCGTGACATCCCCGGCCGGGGCGAAAGCCGTAGCTTCGCGCCTCGAACCGCGCTTCCCATTCCGGCTCCAGGGCGTTCTTCACCCTGGCTTGCTGGACCCGGTCCCGGATCACCGGGATACCGAGTGGCCTCGTCTTTCCATTGGCCTTCGGGATCTGCACTCGCTTGACCGGCTTGGAGCGAGGGGCTCCGCCTTCGAGGAGCTGCCGCGCGAGGCGGCCTCTCTTCTCCGGGCTGAGAGCTGTTTCCCCGTCCACGCCGGTGGTCTTCCTCCCCTTGCTCACCTGCGTCACCCGCTTGACGCTCAGCAGCGTGTTCGCGACCGATCGCAGCATGAGTTTCTGGAGATTCCGGACCTTCTTCATGTCTTCTTGCTTCGCAGCCTTGAAGATCCTCTGCCTCAACCTTCGTACTTCGCCATCCACTTGGGCCCAGTCGATGCTGTGCCAGGCGTCGTCGGCGGATCCGTTCCAGAAGGGCGTCTGCCCGTTGCGGTCCATTCGTCCTCCCTGTCTAACTTGCTCCGTCGTTCTGTTGGCTTCGCGTTGGTGCTTCAAAGACCCACCTGGTCCGCTTCAGCTCCCTTTCGGGCCCGGCCAGTTGGCCGATATCCGCCGGGTTATGGCTGGAGGGTGGAGCCCCTCTCTCCAGCGTTTCCCCTGGGCTTTCGCCCCAGCGGCCTTCGCTTCTCGAACCATCCTTTGCCCGCAGAGGAGTTGAGCCTTCGTTACCTCCGGCCTACCTCAAGGGACCTCTACGGGATTTCCCTGTTCCACTCATTCCAGTTGCGTCCGGGATGGGCGCCCTCTCTCATCCGGGAGACACGGTGACCTACTGCCGAACTGGCCAATTGGCGGCGTCGTGTTGGGATTTGCACCCTGCTTCTCCTGTTCCGCCCCGACTGCTTCCACTGGTGGCGGTTCCTTGTTTACGGACGTTCATCGAGGGTTCACTTGCGTTCGCCCGTCCGGACTTCCCCCGGCCCGTACCCCCGCAGTGGTCGCGGCGGCCTTCGGCTTGTTGCCCCGGCTTCACACGAAGGGATTACTCCCGACGCATGCGGGGTGGGGGACGACCCGACGGTCACAGGGTCGGCATGTCGCTATCTCCTTCCTGACATGCACTGGTTTGAGCGACTTACAGGTCGCACTGCCCGACCAAAATCGGCTGCCCCATGGGGATGCCGTCGGCGATCTGGTGGCCACGCTGGTACGCGGACTCGGAGCGGGCAGCCGCATTGTCGGCGTAGCCGCTGAACCGTTCGGCCCGCCCCTCGGCACGCTCGACACGGTCCGCCTCGGCTTCGGCGAAGCTACGCCGGTCGCTCTCGTCGACCTTCACGTTGACCTCGAAGCCGGCCTCGCGCAGGGCGGCCGCGGCCGCGTTGATGTACCAGGTCTTGGCGGCACGGTCGCGGGACTGCCGGATGCCGAGCTGACCGATGGAGGGGAAATATCGGAAGCCGTGCCGGCGGACGATTTCGTAGACACCATCACCCTTCGCGCTGCCCTCTATGAGGGTTCCCTCGCTGCGTGTGTGGATGATCTCGATGGTCACTGTCGGGGTCCTTCTGCGAGTTCAGGCAGGGTGAAGGGGATGAGGGCAAGACCGGTGTGCCAGCCGCCGAAGATGTCCTGCGCCGCCCGGTGAGCGGTGCACAGCTGATACCAAGTGCCGTGGCCAGCAATGGCTTTGGACGCAGCAATGCGGAACGCGATCGCCTCACCGCGCGCGTCGCGCAACGGCTTGTTGCCGTGGCCGCGCAGCCACACGTAACCGCCGGGTCTCACGACTCCTCCGGCGTCTTCGCGCGGGAGCACAGGAGAAGAGCCGTCTCCAGGGACACCAAGAAGTCGTCGCGGTCGAAGGCGAGGGACGACGCGGCATGGCGCGCCGAGTGCGGCCCGGCGCAGAACGCTTTCGCGTCCCCGTCCGGGTGCTGCTCGGCCCACGAGGACGCGTACTGGGTGAAAGCCCACGCGTACTGGCCTGCGGACGTCGGAGATTCGAGCTCGGCCGCCGTGGCGGAGCGGGCTTCCCACGCGGCGAGGAGAAGCACCTGCCGTCGCACTTCCGGGCTGGTCAGAGACCACAGGCTGGGCAGGCCGAAGACGACGAACGCCTCCTCCATGTTGTTGTCGACAGCGGCTATGGCCTTGGCCAGGAGGCGGTAGAGCGAGAGGATCTCCTGCTCGCCGTCCTCGCTCTCGCTGTTGCTGATGTTGTCGTTCATGGGCTTCTCCTTCGTGAGTGAGGGTGTGGTGGCCCAGGACGGCCACCACGTGGTGCGGGATTCGGGGTTGTCGGGGCCGGGCTGGCGCGAGAAGTCGCGGGCCGCGCGCACCTGGTACTCCCACGAGCCGTCCGGCCACGGGCCTTCGCGGCCGATGACCGTGGCGGTGCCGTCCGGGAGACTGCGGGCCCACTGCTGGTTGATGTGCGAGACCCGCGTGCCGATCGGCAGGGGATGGCCCGTCACAGGAGCTCCGATTCGCCGAGGCCGTGTGCGTGGCAGGCGATGATCTCGGTGCGGAGCCGGTGCCTTGCACGGCGTTTGAATGCGCGGCGGGCTCGTCGCGCCGCCTGGCGGGTGGGAAAGTCGTCGCTGCGGCTGCGATCGCGCAGCCCGATACGGCCGATCTCCCGCGAGGTGAGGATCACGTCGCGCCCCCTGCGGCGCGCGCGGCTTCAAGATGACGGGCCGCGGCGATCAGCGTGCATGCCTCCGCGTCGCGGCCGAGCAGGACCAGCCCGCACACTTCGAACATCAAAGACCAGTGACAGGCCGGAACCTCGTCGGCGAACTCCTCGAACGTCACAGCCTGTTTGGCCCGGCCGCGTCGGGTCCAGGCGCGGTGGACGATGCGCTGCATCGTGTGATTGGCCCGGCGGGTCTGGGTGCTGTTGAGGCCGAGGCTGCTGATGATCTCGGCGGCCGCCTCAAGCGGCAGGTGCTTGTCGAGCACGGTGGTCGTCGTCTTTCGGGGATCCGGAGATAGGGGGGCGCTGCTGTCCGGGGCTGCGCTGTGGCGCAGCCCCTCAGCGGGTGTCAGTACGCGGCCAGGCCGAAGAACAGCCAGCCGTCTGTTTCGTCGTCGGTGGTGACAGGCAGTGCGCCGGCGGGCCCGTACTTGGCACTGACCCGCGGATCGTCGCCGTCGAGCAGTTGCTTCGCGCGCACCACAGCGTCCTGCTCGCTGCGCTTCGGCTCGTCGAGCAGCGTCACCCCGTCCTTCTCGGCGATCGTTCCGGTGAAGCCGGAAGCCCCGTACTCCCACCGGGCTTGCTCGCGGGCGGCGTTGAACGCCGCTTCTATGTCGGTGCCGGTGCCGGTGACGGTGGTGTAGAAGTCGACGGAGCCCATCAGGAGCCCTTTCAGTGCGTTGAGATGACGGCATGGCGCGGCCCGCCCCGGAACGAGGCGGGCCGAAGTCGTGGAGCGTCAGTGGATGTGAACGCGAGGCCGGTTGGTGCGCATGACTCGTGCGCGGGCAGGCTGTTGGCCGTCCTGCTTGCTGTAGATCTCGGCGAGCACACGGTCAGCGCCGACCACCGCGGTGACCGCGTCCTCGAGTACGGAGCTGCGCAGGTCCGGGCCGAGCGTGCTGAACCATGCCTCCATCGCGGCGCCGTCCTTCTTCACCAGGCCCAGCGTGTCCGCGTAGGCCTCCCAGGCGTGCACGGTCATGTGCGCGGCCCAGGTGATGGCGGTCGCGGCCTGCTCCTCGGTGATGTTGTGCATGGTGGCGACCTGCAGAACGGCGAGCGGGTCCGGCGTCATCGTGGGCATGAGCGATGCTTCCTTTTCTCGTCTTTCAAGCGGGAGCTGGGCGTATTTCCCCCTCCCCAACTGAGATTAATTCTACTGTGCCTAGAGGGGGTGTCAATTGCGTTAGTGCAGGTCAGGGCCCTGGAAGGCGCCTCGCGGCGCGCCTCTACGCTGCCGCGCGTGCCTCGCGGCCGGTGCGAGAGGCACGCTTGCGGATGCTCGCCGCGCCCGCGCGCCGCACCTCGGCCCGCTGTGACGTCACCCGGCACAGCCCGCACAACGGCTCCCCGAGCCGCTGGTGCGCCTTCACCCCGCTGCTCGTCCCGCACGTTCCCGCCTGCGAGGCCAGCTTCGACAGCGCGGGCGCCCCCTCGGCCACAGCGACGGCCCGTCCGTTGACCCACGTACGCGCCGCGCACACCCCGTCGAACCGATTCGCCTCCGGCCGCACCCGCTCGTAGCACTCCAGCACGAACGGACACAGCTGCGCGCAGCCCTCCATGAGCGGCCCGCAGGCCTTCATGACGTCACTGGGCCTGCTGCGGACCAGCTCCTCGCTGGGCACGTACCCGTCGAGGCCGGCGCACGGCGCGGCGGCAGTCCAGGCAGCGGAAGTAGTGGAGGTGATCACGGGGAAGGGCCTTCTCGTTGTCGCGTGGAATCAGAACAAGGCGGGCTGCGCCTTGGCGGGCGGGCAGATGGCATCCAGGGCGGCCGACGCCTTCAGCTCCAGGCCGCTGGCCCGGCGTGCCCACGGGCGGTAGAACAGGGACGTCCACAACTCAGGCGTACGGAAGGGGACCGGGCCCGGAACGTACGCGGCATCGTGCGCTGCGACGGCCTCAACCGCCGCACGCAGAGCCCCGTAACGGACGGGCGTCAGACGGGAGTTCACCGTCCGATGCACGTCCTGCCAGTACACGATTCCGGACCGTGCACCGCCACGAGCATCGACGTCGTAGCGAAACCCGCACCCGCTGGGCATGGCCGACCAGCGCGTCAGGCATCCGGCATCCGGTTCCCCCTCGAGTCGGCGGACGCTGCGGGTGCGCTGCCCCTCGTCGAACTGCTTCTCGCCCCACTGGATGCGAGCTCGAAGATCCGGCAGGTCGATGAACTCCAGGAGCAGCGCCGGTGAGAAGAAGTCACGCACCGCCATCTGCATGTCGTCCTCGTTGAGGTTCACGCCCCGGCCCCGGCGGGTTCGCGGAGATGAGAGCAGGCGGCGAGGTGAGCCGTCGCAGCCTCGACGAGCGGCCTCAGGTCCAGGTCCCCTGCCTCGTAGCGGCACGGATGAGGCGGCAGGCTGTCATAGACCACGCACCGCCAGGCGGGCGCCGGCCCGTCCTCGGGCACGTGGCTCAGGTGCCAGCCCGCGAGCGTCCCGGGGGTCCAGCGGTTGAACGGCAGGGCGTCTTCGCCGGCGACCACGAACAGCGTGCCGTCGTCGGCAAAGGCGCATACGGCCAGGCCGCCGCGGGTCTCTACGTACGGGTGTAGTCCGGCCTCTTCCAGGGCGACGTGCACGTCGCTGTACACGGCGAGAGCGCGGCGCTCGTCCGGCCCGTAGTCGGCGCGGATCGCGGCCACCTCGGCAGTCACATCAAGCATGTCCATCCATCCTCCACGCTGGTTGTGCACTGGCCTATGTTTTCCAGTGCACAACCAGCTTCAATTACTTGACCTTCAGCGCCACGCGCTTGGTGAAGTGGTCGCCGAACCGGCTCCGCAGCACGCCGACCGCCAGGTCCAGCGTGTCCCATGCGCTCTGCGGGATGTCCATGAAGAGCACCCCCGTCAACGGCAGATCACCCTTGGGCTGCTGTGTGAGCGCCAGCGCCTCCCACCCCTTGCCGCCCGGCCGGCGCTGAGCCTCAACGGAGCTCTCTCCGTGATAGGCGATCACTCGCACCTCGTCGCCCCGGCAGGCCACCTGGAACATGCTCGCCCTGGTGAATGCGTCAATGAGTTCATCGTCGGGCATGTAAGCGATCCCGCGGCAGATGGAGCCGTACTTCATGTGTGCCTCCCAAAGTGAGTGGGCCCTTCCTGCTCATATAGTTAATTCTACTATGTGTGGCAGGGGTGGCAAATCGGCCGTGTGTGGACCGCAGCACATTTATACATCAGCCTATTTCTGGCGGTGACTCTACCTCCCCGCCACCAGCCGCAGCTTCCTGCCTCCCACTCCGCATGGCAGCAAGCTGCTGCCGCGCCACCTCCGACAGCCCCTCCACCCCCGGCTTACGCCGCACCTGCGCCAACACCCGCTCATTCGCCTCCCGCTCACGGGCCTTGAACCGCTCCTTCTCTGCCCGTTGCTGCGACGCCCGCTGCTGCCTCGGACTCGTGCCACAGCCCCGGCACGAACGGCCCGGCTCATCCGGATGCGTCGGACACCAACCCGCCGCCGTTGCGTCGAGCGGAGCGCCAACCGGCTCCCCTGCAGCGTCAGCTGTGGGGGTAGGGGGGTTCTTCTCTGGATATTGGCTCTGGTTACTAACTAGAACGCCCGAAGATCCGGCGTCCGGTGAACCGGCGTCCGGAAAACCGGCGCCCGAAAACCCGCCTTCGGTCCCGTCGGCCGCCTCCCCGTCATCGCCCAGCCCGCCTCCGGACGCCTCCCCACTGGGCGCCGGGTCCCCCTGATCCAGCTGCTTCTTGAGCCTGCGCGCTACTCGCCGCGCCTCCAACTTGCGGTACTCCTCGGCCGCCCATTCCTGCGCCGTGTCGTACACCTCGGTGATCCGGCTCAGCGTCCCGTCCGCCAGCCGCTCGGTCACCACCCGGTAGTAGCCGAAGTCCTTCAGCTCGCGCAGCGCCGTCTTGATCGCCTCCTTGCCCTCCCTGCCCGCGCTCGCGATCGACTCGGCACGCACCCTCCACTCATCCGGCTTCGAGATCAGGAACGCCAGCACGCCCCGAGCCCGAAACGACAGACGGGAGTCCTCAAGGGTGGCCGTCGGCAGCACCGTGAACCCGGTGCTGAGGTGGCGGCGCAGAATCGACACGGAACATGCCTCCAAGGCGGCAGTAGGGCTTCGAAAGATCAAAAGAGAAGGCGAACCCCACACCGTCCGTGCGGGGCCGCCACAGAGGCCGTCAGGAGGTCTTGCGGGCCCGGCTGACCTTGATGGTGCGGGCAGTCTTCTGCCCGGCTGCTTTACGCCGGGGCACGACCATGCCGGCCCGGCGCAGAATCTGGATCATGGCCTTCTCGTCCGGGACCATCGGCACGACCAAGTCGGCGTCCTCGAACTGCTCGACCATCGCAGCGACATCCGGCTCCTCCTTGTCGTTGCCGCCGCCCCACCCCAGATGGTTGTCCCCGTAGTTGCCCTCGGGGGAGTTGTCGAGCATCGCCCGAGCCATCTCCTTGACCCGCTTGGCATCCCGGTATCGCTCATGAGCGCGCACGTAGTCGGCGAGTGCCTTCGCGCGGTCTTCGTCGTCGTGGACGAGAATCGTCTGCGCGGGCCGCCCCGGCGGCACACCCGGCCAGCAGGCATGGACAAACGGGCAGTTGTCGCAGATCACCGACAGGCCGGGACCGTCATGGTCGCGCCGCAGCTCCTCCGGGCAGTCCGCCTCCACGACACGGTCCACCCACCAACGCGCCTGAGCAGCCAGCCACTCATCGAAGACGAACTCCTCGATGTGCTCCTCGCCCGTATCCCGGCACACAAAGCGGAACCGGATGCGCTGCACGTCGATCGGGCCGAGCCTGTGCAGGTACCGCTGGCCAGGAACATCCGCGAACCCGACCGTGCGCAACAGGTCGGCGTACAGCAGGATTTGCCGCATCTCTGCTGCTGTCGGACCGAACCTCACGACCCGGTCCCACACGCGGCTCGACTTCGTCTTCACGTCCTCCACCGTCAGGTGCGCGGCAGGCTCGGCCGGACGATGCCGCTTGGGCAGCCGCGCGGCCGTGGCGGCATCGAGCTGTACGACATCGATGTGCCCGCGCAAGGTCCCGTCCGCGACGGTGCGCTCGATGAGCCACCCGTACTCGCGGCGGGCATCTTCGAGCAGACCCTGGTGGATGTACGTGCCGAGGATCGCGGCGCGCTTGTCCCCGGCGTTCGTGCGCTCGGTGCCGGCCAGGATGTATCCGGCGCGGCGTGAGCAGATCGTGTCCGACGCCCCCAACTGTGTCTGCACAGAACGGGGTCGGCGGGCATCAGCGGAGTGCGCGGCATCCCAGATCGACAGGGAAGCAGGCGCACTGAAGGTGGTGGCGGTCACAGCAGTCTCCAGGAGGGCACGCCGGGGCCCGACCCGTCACAGCGGGCCCCGGCGACGCAGGGTGTGAAGGTCAGGCGGCGGCGAACTCGTCGGGCGGCAACTCCTCGAAGTCGCCCGGGTCCTCGGCGGCCAGGTCCTGCTGCTCAGCTGCCGCCGCCCGAAGCCGCGCCACGTCATCGCTCGTGGGGTCGCTGAACTTCTTCGGGTTCTTGACCTCGGCGGCCATGCGCTCGATGGCGGCGCGCACCACGAGCACCTCGGTGCGGCTGAGATCCTCGTCCGATTCGACCTGACGCCACAGCTCCTTCAAGCCGTCGACGCCCTGCTCGGCAGCCTTGTGGACCTTCGGCATCCACTGCTGCGCCAGATCCCCGGTCAGCTCCGGGGCGACCTTGGGCTGGTTGTGGATCGAGCAGCCCATCAGACCGAACACCAGCCTCTCGATGGTGAAGCCCGGCAGGGTCTTCGGCTTGCCGCTGCGCGGCACCTCGAACTTCAGCGATCGGGCACCGATGACCTGCGGATCGCTGTCACGCTGAAGCCGAACCCACACCGTCGCGTCGTAGGCGAGGGACTTGTGGCCCTCCACCCGCCAGTCCTTTGTCTTCGGGATCGGATCGCCGTTGCCGTCCACGGCAGCCACTTCCTTGCCGCGGGCGAGCAGGATCACGATGCCCGGCATGGTGCGCACGAGATACATGACCCGCTGCCACCGTTCGGATGCGTCGTTCCACAGGTTCATGGAGGGCCTGATCTCGGCATCCGGGTCCTGGCGTAGCTTCGCCTCGTTCTTCGGTGTGCGGTGGGCGCGCTCGTTGGTACAGTTCACGAGCATCCGCCACAGCATCGATACCGAGTCGATGACCAGGACGACTGGCTTCTCCTTCGCTGCGGCAGCGCGCCTGGCCTCGGCGTGCACGGCTTCGATCTGGCCGAGGATGTCGCGGTAGCTGCCGTTGTGCTCGATCAGTAGGTAGTCCGCACCCGGCACGTTCGCGTACTCATCGGCTGTGTCTTCGCCGAGCTCCAGCCAGTACGCCTGGCCGGTCTGCTCGGAGCCGGTGAATGCCGCAGCCTGGTGGCTCTTGCCGCTCTTCTCTTCGCCCTCGATCAGGACGATCGGCCACGGGATGACGCCGGTGGGCTTGCGGGTGCGCAGGGGTGGCACGGTCGTGCTGGACACAGAACATCTCCAAGAGACTTACGGGAAGATGGACACTGGCCTATTTCTAGGCTGTGTGGATCTTCCTGATCTCGAACAGGGGGGACCACTCGGGGTGCAGGTCGATGAGGCGTCGCGCGTAGCGGCTCCGGAAGTCGTTGTTGAGCTTCCAGGGCTCCCCGCGGGTGGCGAGTCCGTACTGCCAGCGCAGGACCTCGAACAGCATCCCGATGCCGATGCGCTTGAGCCCGCGCTCGACGCAGTCGGCGGTGAGGCTCTCCAGGTGCTTGAGGATCCAGGGGTTGAGCTGGTCGAATGCCTCGAATCGTTCCTGGATCGTCAGCTTGCCGCCGGGATTCTCGGGTTGCTGTATGGCTGCGATGGGCAGCTCTAGCTGCACGGTCACTTACCCCTCCTCGTTCGATGTATCGCAGCCTATTTTGCATGTGGTCGGCGCGACCTGTGCGTGCACCCCTTAGTGGATGAAGTTAATTCTACTATGGATCGAGGGGGAGGCAATTCCACCGAACTGCTCCAAGGCAGCGAATCCGGCGGACGCGACGACGCTACGAACCCGCTGCGGCCTTGCCTCGCGCGGCGATCGCCGACCCGGGCCCGTCATAGCGGCCCTCCCGCAAAGCGGCAGCAACATCCTCCTGCAGCTGCCACACGCCACCACGGCTCTGCGTCATCGTGTGCTCGGCGCCCTCGAGGACGGTCGACAACAGCCACACGGGGGAGCCCCCCAGAAGGTAGTCCTCTGCCGGCAGCATTCCGTTGCCACGGTTGCGGGCGTTCGCTGCCTGATGCTGGCTGATGCCGAACAAGGCTGCGTACTCCTGCAGCCCCACCAGCGGCGGCAGCTCGCCCTTCTTCATCGGACGGACCGTCGCCTGCTGCTCCTCCTCCAGCTGGGCAAGGAGCGCCTCATCCAACTGCCGGCCGCGACTGCCCGGCGGCAGCGCGAAGTCCACAGCCAGACCACCGGGCCAATACGGCTTACCCGAGACGATCACGGCATCCTCGTAGGAGACGATCCCGGCCGGGATCCACCGGTCGCTGACCGCCGTCGGCGCAACGTTGTAGATCTTCGCGAACTCCTTGCGGCCCACGATGAGCGGCTTCGCCACGACGGCCTCCTTCCTGCTGCTCCACTGTCCGGGACATAGCAGAATAGCCGCTACGGTGGCGAATCCGGCACGCGAGGGAGCGCCGCCGGTAAGGCGCTCACTTGCTCATGCGTCGCCGCGCGTTCCGTTCCGCCTGCGGCGGCTCATCGCCGTAGAGCGCGGCTATCACCAGGTCGCGCTGCCCGCGGAAAGTGCGAAAGACCTGCTGGCGTACAAGATCGCTACTGATTCCGGTCGTGCCGATCTGCCCTGTCTCGACCAGGCGCGTGAACAGCGTGTTGTCGAGGTACCCGGGCACGTTCTTGTAGCCGAACCGGACCGCGCCCTGTCGTCCGTCCTTCAGGCGGGCATCCTGCCGCAGCGACTCGAACTGGCGCCGGGAGAAGTACATGCCGTGGATCATCTCCGAGGTGTGCGGCAGCACTGACCTCGGGTGACAGAGCTTGATCCAACTCGGGTTCGCGTCGAGTCGCTGCTCACCATTTCCGTCAGCCACGCTCGCCGCATACCGATCCAAGGCCCTCATACGCCGGAGCTCCTTGGCAAGGTTCCGGTCGCTGTTCGGGTAGTAGAAGCCGCCCTTCTCCGCATCGAGCTTCTTGTACTGAACGAGGACCATGCTGTTCCGCGAGACGTTGTAGAAGGTGACATCGCACCCCAACAACCGCTCCGCTGTTGCCCGGTTGGCGTTCCCGACGAGCAGCGTTCGTCCATGCTCGCGGAACTCTCGCCACGCGACGTGATCAGTGGCCTCGCTCAACCAGCCCCGCATCGTGTGCGTGTCATGGGCGATGAGGTGATCCTCCAGCGCCGGCTGGGCAGCCATCGTCTCCGGACGGCCAGCTCGGACCTGAGGCTCAGATTGACCCCGGCCCTCCGAAGACGATGACTCCGTGACCCAATCAAGGAAGAGCGGCGGCACCCTGTCGTCGTAGAGCTCCTCCGCGGGAGGGTCCCACTCAGCCAGATCAAGGGCCCGGAAGCCCGCCATGCGCGCAGATATCAAGGTGCCGTCGCGCTGCAACGAGACCGCCTGGCCAGCACGCGAGGTGCCGAAGTCCCAGGAGGAAATAGCGCCTTCGATCTCATCGACGGCGTCACGGACTTCAGGCCGTTGTTCCAGAAGGAGGCGCCGCAACTCTGAACCCGCGGTCTTGGTCTGCTGCCCCTCCGTAACAAGGTGACGCTGCAGATGTCCAGGCACAGCCTCGAGTAGCTCTGACAACGGCACCGGACGTTGCAAGCGACGGACATGAGTGACGCGCAACTGCTTCACCGAATCTGCTGCCTTGCGGCCGCGAACGCACTTGCCCACGTACTTAACCTCGTAGCGTCCGTACTCGTCTTGAGCGGCGATCAGGGCCAAGTGCCGCCCCTTGAAGTTCAGTTCCTCCTTGCGTATGAGCGTCCACTCATACTCGAGGCGCCGAGACCGGTGGATCTCCTCGAATGCCCTGACGTCCTCGTACTCGTAACTCTCGCACTTGATGATCGCGACCATGGCTGCATTCTGACCTAACTCGCCTACAGAGACGCCAGGTTCACCGCGAGTAACTGGCCTCCGCCACGCCTCTGGCCGCCTGCCCTTCCCGGCAGTCAGCGGACGGATACGCGGCACCAGATGCCAGAGGATCTTCCGAGGGTGCAGCCAACTCGAACCAGGTCGTCTTGCCTGCTGGCTCCCGGTAACTGCCCCAAGCAGCTGCCAGGACGTCCACGAGGAACAGGCCGCGCCCGTGTTCGTCGTTCGCCGGCGGGACCCTCGCTTCCACGTCGCGTGTATCGGTGTCCGTTACCTCGACGCGAATGCGTCGGCCCGTCCACCGAATGCACACGACGCACGGCGCCATCGTGTGCACCACAGCATTGGTGACCTGCTCGGTAGCGAGCAACTCAAGGTCGTCCAGTGACGGGGCCTGCTGCCCCAGGTCCAGGCTGTCCACTGCCTCGCGTACGAGGCGACGCGCTGGCCCCACAGCCTGAGCGTCGGCAGCGACCTTGAACGCGTAGGGCAGCTTGCGGAGGGTGAGGCGCAGCGTCATGAGACCTCCTCGGAGTGGCCGCGGCCTCCTAGGTGTCAGACCGCGCGGGCTCCGTGAACGGCTGAGTGTGGTCAGAAGCCGTATCTCAACCGAACGTGATCTCTTGATTTCTGCTGGTCAGGCATGGTTTCGCTCGGCGTGAGGGAGGCATGCCGACGTCTTGTGT
>NZ_JBICYB010000071.1:0-15140 GCF_043200575.1 Streptomyces sp. NPDC048392 | reverse complement strand
AGCAGGCACCGATCGCCTACGAACAGCAGTCAGCTCCCCTGACATTTGCCGCATAACGAAACGAACAGGTGTCCACTCATCGGGGACAAGACCCCTCGTCATCCGACACGCAGACGGCTCTTCCTCCACCCTGCGCCCACTTGGCACCGACCCGGTACTCCCGGACGCTGACCCGATGGGCTGCCGCTACTGTGGCCTGCCCCGCAAGCACGGCAACCAGTCCTCCGCATGGGGACAGCACGCGTACACCGAGCCGACACAATTCCAGATCAAGGCGCGAATGCTGGAGCGCCGCAGGAAGAGGGCAGGAAAGTGAACGACCAGGACACCGTCACCAACGAGTCCGTGGCCTCGTCACTCCGCCCGCCGGCGCCGCGCCCATGTGACAGCTGCCCGTACCGGAGCGGCGTGCCCTCCGGAATCTGGGCGCACGAAGAGTACGAGAAGCTGCGGCGCTACGACGTCCCCACCGCCCACCAACCCGCCGCACTATTCCAATGCCACCAGACCGACGCCGACAGCGACACCCGCCGCATCTGCGCTGGCTGGGCAGGGTGCCACGACGGCGCACACCTCTTCTCACTACGCATCGCTGTCCTCGACGGTCGCATCGAACCGTCAACCCACCAGGCCGTGGTCGACTACATATCCCCAGTCCCACTCTTCGCCTCCGGCAACGAAGCCGCCGACCACGGCCAAGCCGACCTTGACCAGCCCACCGATGAAGCCGAGCGACTGATCAACAAGATCTCGCGGACGCGAACAGACTTGCTGAAGCAAGATCAGACGTGAGCCCGAGCACCGCTGAGAGCTACCCGGCGACATGGCGGCGTCTGCACCAGATCGAACCAAAGATTGCTGAAGGCAGGAGAGCAGACCGCGAACCCTGAGCCGTTGTCACCCGAATGGGGATAGGTCATGACCTGGAGCGACGATGCTTCGTACCTCGTGATGAGCCTTGTCAGGGGGTCCCGGGCAGTCTCCGGGGGACAAGCGGGGGACAGAAGGATTCAGACGGGCGGGGAACGGCAGGGCAAGACAAGGTAAGAACAGGTACTGCCTTCGGGCCTCGCCCCCTGCTTCCCGAACGTCCTCTGACCTGGGAAAACGTGAACCTTGCCGAGTGGGAGGCAGGATCCGCTAGGCTAGAAGCCGGATCCAAGTGATCCCCCCGCCTTCGTAGCTCAGGGGATAGAGCACGGCTCTCCTAAAGCGGGTGTCGCAGGTTCGAATCCTGCCGGGGGCACAACGCATTACGGCTCTGACCTGGGGTTTACCCCCCAGGGAGGGCTCCTACTCGGCCTCGGACTCCTCGTCCGGGGCCGTTTGCGTGAGCGGTGCGTGAGCGGACGGGGCGGCAGCCCCCGAAATGGCCCCCAAACGATCAGCACCATCCGGCACGTCGCGAGGGGCGCGCACGCGGGACGAGACGGGCCGCAGCCTCGGCGATCGCAAGATCCGCCTCGGGAAGCAGGCTCGTGTACGTGTCCGCCGTGATGGTGATCGAGGAGTGGCCGAGCATCTCCTGGATGTCCTTCAGGTCGGCGCCGGCCGCATGGGCGAGGGTCGCCGCGCCGTGGCGCAGGTCGTGGAGCCGGACCGGCGGGAGGCCGATCTCCTCGTACAGCTCGATGAAGCGGCGGGTGACGTTGGCCGGGTGGAGCAGTTCCCCGTTCTCGCGCGTGAAGACGCGGCCGGTCTCCACCCAGGCGGTCCCCCACTTCTCACGCTCCTCGTCCTGCCGAGCGCGGTGCTGGCGCAGGACCTCGACCGTGTCCGCGTCCAGGGCGATGGTGCGCGCACCCGCGTCGGTCTTGGGGTCGTCCTCGTAGACCTCCCAGCCGTCGACGACGAGCTGCTTGGCGACGGTGATGAGGCCCGCGTCCAGGTGGGTGTCGGTCCACCTCTGCCCGCACGCCTCACCGCGCCGGAGACCGCGGAACGCGATCAGGTGGAACAGGGCGTACAGGCGGTCGTCCGCCGCGTGGTCGAGGAAGCGGCCGGTGTGTTCCGGCGTCCAGACCATGACGGGCGAGGACTTCTCGCCGGTGCGCTGCCAGTGCAGGACCCGTTCCTCGGTCCACACGAACGCCCTGGGCCGCTTACCCGCTTCCAGTTCGACGTGCGACGCCGGATTAGGACGCCGAGGACCAGCTCGCCGCGCAACTCGACCAGCCCGTGAAGATGCTCGGCGACAAGGCCCCGACGACCACGGTGTGGCACTGCCCGGTCCGCGCCGCGCCCGAGGACCCGATCCTCACCGACGCCCAGTGGGCGGACATCGCCCGCCGGATCGTAGCCGCCGCCGGCATCGCCCCCGAAGGCGACGAGGAAGCCTGCCGCTGGGTGGCAGTCCGCCACGCCGACGACCACATCCACATCGCCGCCACCCTCGTACGCCAGGACGGCCGCCGCCCCCGCCGCGACCACGACATTCGCGCCGTCCAGCGCGAAGCCCGCAAGATCGAAGCCGACCTCGGCCTGCGCCGCCTCAACCCCGGCGACGGCACCGCCGCCAAACGCCCCACCAGCAAGGAGCACTTCAAGGCCAAGCGCCAGGGCCAGGACACCACCATTCGCGAGATCCTGCGCACGCGCGTACGGCGAGCGGTGGCCGCCGCCTCCACCGAGACCGAGTTCTTCGCCCTGCTGGAGGCGACCGGCGTGGCAGTGCGCCCCAAGACCGGACCGTCCGGCGACGTCCTCGGCTACAGCGTCGCCCTGCCCGGCGACCTCAACAAGCACGGCGAGCCCGTGTGGTTCTCCGGCTCCATCCTCGCCGGCGACCTCTCCCTGCCCAAGATCCGCCACCGCCTCACCGCCACCACCCCCGAACTGGCCACCGCCCGGGCGGCCGACCCTTGGCACCAGGCCACCGCCGCGACCGAACGCATCCCCCGCCGCCTCCCCCACGGAGACGACCACGTCGCCCAGGGCCAGCTCGTCGCCCTCGGCGGAGCCCTCGACCTGCTCCCCCTCACCGCACCAGCCGCCGCGAGGAGCGAGCTCGAACGTGCCGCCGCCGTCTTCGAGCGCGCCACCCGCTCCCGCATCACCGCCGACTTCGACAGCGCCCGCGTCCTGCGCCGCAGCGTCCAAACGATCCTGCGCACCCGCGCCGCAACACGCGACGGCGCCGGGCTGACGATGCTGCTGGACGCCGCCCTCATCGCCGTGGCCTTCGCGAAGCACTGGCACCGCACCCACCAGCACGCCCAACAGGAGGCAGCAGCCCAGCAGGCCCTCGTCCACCTCCAGACCGCGTACGCCCAGGTCGCTGTCCCGGTCCTGGACGATCTCGCCCGTCGCGCCCCCGGTATCCAGACCAAGCAGCGTTACGCCCGCCACCTCCAGCAGGCCGTCCCCGAGCACGCCGATCGCATCCTGAAGGACCCCGCCTGGGACGCCCTCGCCACCGCCCTCGCCACCGCGGAAACAGCCGGCCACAACCCGTCCACCCTCCTCGACCAGGCCCTCGGCCAACGCGCTCTCGATGACGCCCGCAACCCAGCGCGTGCCCTGACCTGGCGCATCCACCGCCTCGGGCAACGCCACGCACCCGGCCCCCTCGCCCAGCCAGCCATGGCCCGCAGCACCACGCGGCTCCCTGCCACCCCGGTCCACCCGCCGGCGGCCACACCGACCGCCGTACAGCAGCCGCAGGTGCGGCGACGTTGACCGACCCTCGTGTTCCCCGAGGGAACAGGGAAAGCGTTCCCTCGGGGAACACCCGATTCGTTCCCTCAGGGAACGGGCGCGTCCCACCGAGACAGACCAGTGATCCTTGTGCGTCCGCACGGCCGACTCCCGTATCGTCGCCAGGGTGACCGACGCGAACGTGGCGGACAGGACGCACCTCCCCACAGACGATCTTGCCGAGCTGATCCGGACATACGACATCGACGAAGTGCTGGACCGACAGCACCTGGCCGATGGCCTCATGAACGTGAACTGGCGGCTGGACACCCGGGCCGGGAGGTTCGCCCTCAAGCGGGTCACGGACGTGCCGCTCGATCGACTGCGTCGCAACCTCGCGGTCCTTCCCGTCCTGGCTTCGTACGGCGTCCCCGTATGTGCCCCGCTAACCACCGTCCACGGCGATGTGATCGCCGAGGTCCGCGGTGGCTTCTACTGCCTCTTTTCCTGGTCGGCCGGGGAACACGTTCGCGGAACTGACCTGTCGCTGACGCAGACGTCCAAGCTCGGCACACACCTCGCGGGACTCCATACGGCGCTCGGCCGTGCTGTCGATGAGGCCGGGATGCCCGCAGTGCCGGCCTCGGTCACCGCTGAGGTGACCGAGGCCGGCCGAGCCGTCCAGAAGGCTGACCGGCTTGCCGGAGCCGTGTCGGCCCGGGGCGCGGGCGACGCTTTCGACAGGGCCGCGGGGGCTGCGCTCGAAGAGCGCAAGATCCTCCTCGACAAGCACGCCCACCTGCGCCCCGAGGGAGACACCCCTGCCGGCCTGCATGGCTGGACGCACGGTGACTTCCAGTACCGGAACCTCCTCTGGGCGGACGGCGGACTGGTTGCCGTCCTGGACTGGGATCGGCTGGGAGTCCGCCCGTACGCGGAAGAAGTCGTTCGTACGGCGCAGGTGCAGTTCGGGGTGGAGGGCGTGTTCGACCTGGAGCGGTTGGCTGCGTTCGTGGCCAGCTACCAGTCGGTGATCCCGTTGGAGTCGGCCGATCTGGTCGACGCCGCGCGGCGACTGTGGTGGAAGCGAATGACGGACTTCTGGCAGCTCGAGTTCCACTGCGACCGGGGCGACCACTCCTGCGACGAGTTGTTCCTCGCCGACGAGGCGCTTCTTCACTGGTGGACGGAGCGGCTCGACGTGGTGGAGCGGGCATTCGCCGGATCTGCCTAGAGCCCCAGCTCCCGAAGCTCGGGCAGGCACGGTCGCGTGAACGTGACCGCCTGACGCCGGGCCCTCATGCCCAGCGCCTCGTGGTCCGCCTCCCGGATCGCGCGTGCGCACGTCTCGGGGCCGACTGTGCTCGGTAGGACGATTCCGGCGTCGCCGATGGCTTCGGGGATGCCGCCCCGGTCGGTCCCGATGCTCGGGACGCCGTGGAGCGCGGCCTCGACGATCACGCGGGGGAAGGCATCTTCCACGGTGGACGGGACCAGCAGCAGGCGATGGCTGCGGTACAGAGGCCCCATGTCGTACACGCGGGGCACGTACGTCACGTTCGGGTAGGCGGCGAAGTCGGCGGCGGTGTCCCACCATCCTTCGACCAAGGTGAAGTGCTGTTCCGGCATGAGACGGATGAGCTGGTGCAGTAGCTCGGATCCCTTGGCGGGGATGGGGTTGATCATGAGTACGGACGCGGTGCGGGCCTCGCCCGAGCCCTCCCCGGACAGCGCGAACGGCGGGTACATCACGGCGAGGCGGGTGCCAGGCGTGTGGGGCGCGCGTGCCCGGACGAAATCCGACACGGCGAGGCCGTAGTGGGGTCGGCCGGCGAGGACCCCCAGGCCGGTGGCGGAAACGGAATGCAGGAGGCCGGCGACGAGCGCGGTCGGTCTGGCCTGCGCGGCGAGCTGCGCCGAGCCTTCCTGCGAGGTGAACACGACATCAGGGCGGAGATCTCCCAGGAGGCTACCCAGCCCGTGCTCCACCTTGTTCTGCATCAACGCTGCACACTCGACCCCGTTCCACCGGTAGCGCAGGGTGCCGTCCGCCTCGTCGTACGGGACGTGATGCTGGTCCAGGTGGGCACGCATGTCGGGGAGCTGGGTGGCCCCGTCCCAGGGCGCCTCGTGCGAGCCGAGATAGGTGACGTGCCAGCCGGCGGCGGCGAGTTCTTCGGCGAGGAGCTGTTGGGTGACCTCGGCGCCGCCGATGCGGAACGGGGGCGGGGTGCGGCGCCAGGCGAACAGGGCGGTGGGCATCTTCTTTCACCTCGTCCAGAAGGTGACGAGGGCTTCCACGGCCTGGGCCACATCGTCCGGCCCCGCGTCGGCGGCCAGGACCGTGAGCTCTCGCGTCGCGGGCCGACGGGGCACGTGGACGAAGTAGTCGCGGGCGTGGCGGAGGAAGCCCGGCTCGTGGAGGAAGTACTCGGACTCGGCGGCGGTGTGGCCGGCGGTCTTGCGGCGGAGGTGGAGCGTCTCCGCCGGTACGTCGAGGTAGAGGGTGTGGTCGGGGCGCAGGAAGGAAAGCGTCTTGAGGCGGTCGCGGAGCTGGTGGTGGACGCCGTACCCGAACAGGGCGTCCTGGGCGTACGCGTGGGCGAGGAGGGTGTCCACGGACCGGTCGAGGATGACGAACTGCCTGCCGCTCGCGGCGGCCTCGGCGACGCGGGTCGCCTCGATCTCCATGAACCTCTCGAAGGCGGCGAGTTGGGCAGCCGCCGAGTCGGTCCGGGCCGGAGGGATGTCGTCGCGGTGGGCGATGTGCCTGACGTAGCAGTCCGAGACGAACGCCCGCGAGCCGAGGGCGGTCTGGCGGAGGTGGCGTATCGCCGTGGACTTGCCTGCGTAGGAGGGACCTTCCAGGGCGATGATCAGCACGTCGGCTCCTCCGTCCGGTAGAAGCGCTCGGCGTAGGGGCCGGGCCCGTCGACGAGGTCGGCCGCCGTGGTGAAGGCGTGCCGGATCGGCCGGTACATCTTCCGCGCTGGGTGCATCTGCGAGCCGTGCATCCGCAGGACGGTGACCTTGTCCAGGACGACGTCGGCGATGTCGACCAGCTCGGGCCGCATCGTCGCCCCCGTACGTGTACGGAACAGGTGCTGGTCGCAGCCGGCTAGCGCGTACGTCGACCAGAACGCGAGGTCCTCCCAGAACCAGGTGCAGCCGAGGCGAACGGCGGCCTCATGGACGAGGAGGTGGTCGGGGTGGCGGGTGACGGCGGCGGGCGCGAGGAGTTCGGCGCCGGGGTGGGCCGCGGCGATCCGACCGAGCTCCTCGGTGACCCGGTCAAGCACCTGTGGGTCGTAGGGACGGTACGGCGGCTCGGCGTCCTTGTGGCCGAGGAGGCGTCGGCGGGCGACGAACGGCGCGAGCGCGGCGGTACCCTCCCGGTCGCGCAGCTCGGACACGGTGTCGACGTCGGCGTACGTGACCTCCAGGGCGGGGTGCACGCTCCGGGACCGGGTGAAGACGGTGACCACGGTCAGCGGTCGGGGGCGGGCGAGGAAGGTACCCGAGGCCGAGAGGGCGAAGTCGTCGTGATGGGGTTCGATGGCGAGGACCGGGCGGTCGGCGGGGGTGCGCGCCTCGATGTAGTACGGGACGCGGGTGTGGGGTGCGGTCACCTCCAGGACGCGGTGGTCGTGGTTCCGGTGGCGGGCGGCGAGCTGCTGGGTGTGCGTCTGGTGGGCGCGGTGGAGGTCGTCGGGGAAGGTGTAGATGCCGTGCCCGTCCGGCACAGGCAGGTCGACCAGGAACTGGGGCTGCACAGTAGTCTCCTTCGTCATCGCACGGTCGTCTCGTACCAGTGGCGCCATATGCGGGGCGACCGGAGGCGCAAGCGGGCGGTCACGGGGTTCTGCCACCAGAGCATCCGTAGGTTCGACCACTGGTCGTAGCGGCGGGTCGACGGGCGCACGCGCAGCTCGTCGAGGATGGTCACAGGCCGGTCGGTGGCCTGGCCGTGGGCGGTGAGGCGGGCGAAGAACTCCACGTCCTCGCTCATGAACAGGTCGTCCCGGTACCCACCGATGTGGTGGAAGGCGTCGGCGGTGCAGAACTGGTTGACGCCCTGGGCCCCGCCGCGCTGGGTGCGGTAGTGGTCCCAGTAGGCGCACAGCAGGCGGGCGCCGAGCCGTTCCGGGGTGTAGAGCGGCGGGATGGCGCCGCCGACGGCCCCGGCGTCCATGGCGGCAGCAGCAGCGGTGACCGCCTCCAGGGGCAGAGCCACGTCCGCGTCGGTGAAGAAGAGCCGGCCGCCGCGGGCCGCTGCGGCTCCTGTGTTGCGGACCCGGCCGATGTTGCGGACGGACTCGGTGACGACTCGGACGCCGAAGGAGGAGGCCATGTCGGCGGTGGCGTCGGTGCTGGCGTTGTCGACGACGATCACCTCTCCCGTACGGCCGGTGATCTCCTCCCAGCGGGTGAGTGAGGCGAGGACGGAGGGCAGGTAGCGGGGCAGGTAGGCGGCCTCGTTGAAGGCCGGGATCACTACCGACAGGGCGGGGGTGCTCATCAGCGCGTCCTTTCCGGGCGGCGCGTACGGAAGAGGTGCGGGGTCCGTCGGCTGAGGTCGTCCAGGCGGCGGGCCCACAAGGCGCGGTCGTCTCCAGGGGAGGAATGCGCCCAGGAGCGCAGAGTGTGGAAGACGACCCAGGCACCCAACAGGTGGTCATCGAGGGCAAGGGGGTAGGCGTCGGTGACCGTGCGGGCCCGGAGAGTCGAGAGGGCGTCGGTCATGACGAGGGTCTGGGCGACGTCTGATTCGCGGGGACCGGCCGCGGCGTCGGTGAAGTCGACCAGGTTGCGGATGGCTCGGGGGCCGGCGATCACGACGTTGTCGCCGTGCAGGTCGCCGTGGCACCACACGGGCGCTGTGTGGACGGCATCGGCGATGGCGGCCAGCGCGGGCGCGATGCGGTCCAGAGTGCTGGGCGGGCTGCGGCGGCCCAGCGAGGTGACCTGCTCGTGAAGCGGCCTGCGCGGAACCCACGGCCGGACGGGCACCCGGTGCAGGCGGCCGAGCAGGCCGGCCAGGTCTTTCAGAGCTCGCTCGTCGGAGATCCGGCCGGAGCGCATGGCGCTGCCGAGGGTGAGCGGGCCGAGGTCGGCGGTGACAAGGGCGGTCGCCTCGTGGCCTGGAACGTGCCCATATCCGATGAGGGCCGGTACGGGGACGTGGTCGGCCACGGCCCGGATGGCAGCGCTCTCCGTGATCGCGTTGCGGCGAGCGGTCGCCGCGTACAGCTTGATCACGACACCGCGTCCGTCGGCCAGGCCCGCCCGGTACACGACGGTGCGCGTACGTGCGGACAACCGGCGGGCGGTGCGGGCCGGTACCCCGGTCACGGCGAGGGCGGCTCGCGAGACAGCGGGCGGTACCCCCGCACTCACCGCACACCCGCCGGTTCCACGCCGACGGCACCCAGACGCCGGACGTGACGCATGGCCCTTTCCAGGTGCCGCCGGTATTCGACGACTTCCTCCGTGACGGGGCAGTCGGCCTGCCACGGCTTCTCAGGACCGACGAAGTGCACGAGGGAGGCAGTCGGATCGGGCTTCGGTGACCGCGTGACGACCCGGCGCACCCAGTTCCCGCGTTCCAGGAATCGACCGACCTCGAACCGGTTGAAACCACCGGCCACCAGGCGCACTCGGCCAGATCGCAGAAGCCACAGGTTCAGGGCGTCCTGGTCGTTGTGGAGGATGTGGCGCCGGGCGTGGATCAGGGCCTGCTCGACGCCTCGGCGGATTCGGGGCATGTGGTCGGTGTGGGTCCAGAGCACGCCCGCGTTGAAGTACGGGCGTCCGCGCAGATGGGGCCAGCGCTCGGCGGCTCCTGGCAGCGCCGGGCACTCGCCGACGGCCGGGTTGAACTCGTCCCGCACGGCGCCGGTCTCGTCCGACGTGAGGGAGCCGAGCGGCTCGCTCACGTCTCCGCGTACGAGCACGTCGGCGTCCACGTAGATCAGGTAGGGACGGCGCACGAAGCTCGGCGTGAACTCGAACCTCAGATAGGTGGTGACGGTGATGTACGAGGCGTCTGCCATGCGCGAGGAGCGCAGAGGGGCGCATCGACGGAGGTCGAAGGAGCCGAAGCCGGCCCGCTTGGCGAGGTCGGCGAGGAGGAGGGCCTGCGACGGGGCCAGGTCGAGGGTGAGCACCCGTACGGCAGCTTCGCGGCGGGCCGCCGGGGTGAGGCTGTCGGCCAGGCCGGCGAGGGCGGCGAGGGCGGGGACGAGGTACTGCTGGTCGATGCAGAGGCCGAACGCGTACACGGCGACTTCGCCTTTCGGGCGTGGTGCACGGGCGTGACGGAAGGGCCGGCAGCGAGCGCGGTCGCTCACGGCGCGTCCGTGGCTTCGGAGCGGGCGAGGATTTCGAGGCTGTCGGGGTCGTCGGTCTCCCAGTGGGGGCCACCGCCGGTCGGCGGCCGCAGCACCCACACGGTGCCGCCGGCGCGGACGTCGGTGACGATCGCCCGCCGTCCGCCGCCGTCCCGAACGAGGTCGCCGACCCAGGCGCGCCGGGCGCTCACGAGCCGTCCTCCCCGTACGTGCCCGTCTGCGTGAACCAGCCGGAGGCCGCGTCCGCGATGTCGCGGCGACGACGGGCCTGGCCGGGGGTTCGACGGGGCGGGGTACCCCTCGACGCGTCCGCGAGGAACCCTCCCCGGTCGCGGAGGAGAACTCCGAGAGCCGCGAACTGGGCGGCGTCGGCGGCGACATGCGTCAGGCCGCTGACGACGACACCGCGGATCATTCCGGCGGACAGGGCGGCCGTGACGGCCTGCCAGCCCGGCCGCTCCATGAGCGGCAGCGACGGGGCAGGGTCGGACCAGACGCCGGCGACGTGCCAGTGCCGGGCGTCGGCGTAGTAGCGCCCACGCTCCTCGCTCTCACCGAGGGCGGTGGAGGTGGTGGCGCAGGAGTAGACGGCGACGGGTACGTGCCCGAGGCCGCCGGGCGGGTTGGTCGGCATACCCACAAGGCTGCTGGGCTGCGGAGTCGGGGCCCAGGCACGGCCCGTCGCAGTGGAGAGATTCCGTATCCGGTCGGACCGCCACGCCGCGTGGCAGCGGAAGCAGGGGCGCCTGAAGGTGTGCCACGCCCCGTAGCAGTCGCGCTGATGACGCGCCCGTACCTACTACGGACCGTGGTACTTCGGCTCGTAGGTCAACGCACGCCGAGGGGTACGCCCGCGGAGTTCGCCAGTCCTCGCAGTCGGTTGACGGACACACCGGCGAGTCTGCTGATGATGACGCCGGGAAGCATCTGGTGGCGCACCCATCCCGGGGCCATCACGCAGACGGCTTGGAGCGTGTCGGCTGCGGCCTCCCACCGTCGGCATTCGACCTGGGTGAGGGCTACGTCCAGGCCGTAGCGGGCCCGGGTGGCCAGGGGCACGGTGTCGTCCAGCCGGACGGTGTCCATGAGCCGCAGCGCGCCGGCCGTGTCGCCGAGGGCCACGGCGATGCTCATGGCCTGCGTGGCGGCGTACATCGGCCCGTACGGCTGGGCGTGCGCGCCGCGGGCGTGCTCGTCCCCGATACGGGCGGCGACGGCGTGCGCCTGGGAGAGGTACTCGCGGGCGTTGTCCGAGCTCGCACCGCCCCGGGACGCGGCGACGGCGGCGTTCGTGACGAGCTGCCCGTACACGCTCAGCCGGTTCGGGTCGTGCTCGCTCATCTTGGGCTCGATCCGGTCGGCTTGTGCTGCGGCAAGGAGGAAGCCCTGCTTGGTCCGGCCGTCGCGGAGGTTGACCCACGCGGTGGTGGCGGCAAGGTGCGCGTCACGAAGATCATCTCCGCTCTGCACGGCGATCTGGCGTCCGTACGTCAACGCCGCATACGCCAGATCTCGCGATCCGAGCACGTTGGCGGCCATGCCCGCCGTCTGGAAGGTGTCGATCAAGACGCCGGCGGCGGCCTCCCGCTCATCGAGGCCGGCCATGTCGAACCTGGCCCGCGCCTCGGGAAGGAGCCGCCCAAGGAGAGTGCCGAGCTCGGTGTACCGGCCTCCCCAGTACGCGGCGTCCGCACGACGGACGACGGCGCGGAGCTCGTCGACGGTGCCCGGCTCGACCTCGGCGGGGATGCCGATGGCCGCGTCATGGGTGGCTGCGGAGACCAGGCGTAACGCGGCCCGCTCGTCGCGGTCCATGGACCGCCGTGGCGCCTGCTGACCAAGGAGCACGGCGATGTCCGTGCCGAGCGCGTCGGCAATCGACAGCAGGGACGGCAGGGAAGCCGTTCCGCCGCGTTCGAGCTTGCGGACCACGCCGACGGACACGCCAGCCGTCTCCGCCAACTGCTCCTGTGTCATGCCGCCGCGCAGCGCCTTCAAGCGCTCAGAGGTGGTGTACTCCGACCACTGCATGCTCCAGAACCTCCGCGTGATGGGCCCCACACGGACAGTACTGGCTGGAGCGGTGGAGCCGACAGCCTTTGGTCAGACCGCAGTTGGGTTCACGCGGCGAGCACCGCCGTGACACCGAGGAGGGCCTCCAACTCGGTCACGGCCTCATCCTCGTCCGTGGCGTGGACCGTGGCGATGCCCAGATCGGCGGCCGGCGGAAGGTTCACCGCGTGATCGTCCACGAACACGCACCGCTCGGCGGGCAGCCCGATCCGCTCCAGGGCGAGTCCATAGATCGCCGGATCGGGCTTCGCCATGCCGACCAGCTCGGAGACGACGTGCACGTCGAACAGGTCCCAGATGCCGACGTGTTCGTACGGGTTGAACGGGTCGAGGCCGAAGCTGTTGGACAGCAGGGCAAGCCGGTGGCCGGAGGCACGCGCGGCACGCGCGAGCGCGACCATCCGACGGGCCACAGGCACCCGGGCCCAGGCCCGCCCCATCAGGTTCACCGGATCCACGTGCGCACCCAACAGCGCGGCCGTGCCCTCGTTCCACTCGGCCTGCCCGATCTCCCCGATCTCCAGAGCCGCGTACAGACGCCGGCCCTCGGGGTGATCGTTGAGAGTGCTGCGCCATGCGCCCGGAGCCAGCCCTTCTGACACGCACCAGGCGCGGTGGACATCGATCGGGCTGGCGGTAAGCACCCCGGCGAAGTCGAGGATCAGGCCGCGCCTGTCGGCGACATCAGTCCTGTGCGGCATCCGGCGATCGTTCCTTCCCTGATGGGTTCTCCCGACGACGCTACCGCGCATCGACCACGCGGACGGGCGATGCCTCCCTCATCGATTCGCGCGAGCACCTAGCCCGAGCAAGGACAGCATTTTCCTACATGGCGAGGATCCGGGCGGGGGCGGCCAGCATCTTGGCCTCCGCCTCAGGTACCGCCCCATGAGCGGTCGCTCAGGCTCACAGAGTGGGAGCTGTCGCGAGACGGCCGTGAAGCGAACTGGCACGGCTTCGGTACGAGAAGCTGACCTCGACCAGGGTGAACCTAAGCACTTGGTGACAGGGATGGCGCCATGGTGCTTCAGGTGGGGGTCAAAGCGCTCCAGAGGAGACGAGATCAACTTCGCGACTCAGCGGAGTCAGTTGACTCGAACAGCGCGCTCGGAGACGTGGCCACGGTCTGTCTGCTCATGTTCTACGCCGCCGAGTGCGGGCTCAAGGAGCGGCTGCTCGTTCGGCAGGGGCACCGCGACTCTGCGGCCTTGGAGCCCACCCACGACCTTCGCAAATTGGCCAAGGAACTGAGGTTGCCTCGAGCCATGGGCGTACGCCTCGACCGGCTTCAGAGTTGCAGAATGCAGCCGCCCACGCGTGGCTCCGTCACTCTGGCCGATCTGCATCAGGCGTGGCGCTATGGTGCAAAGCTTGAGTCGGAGGACGAGAAGGAAGCCCAGGAAGCGCTTCGCGCTCTAATCAACTGGTGCGAGCAGGACTAGGGGCAATGCCGTTCGGTTAGGGGTTCTACTGGCGGCGCAACGCTCGGCGTTTCGGCTGGTGATACGGGCGCAGCCCTTGTAGTGGTTCTCGGGTCCGCCAAGACTCGTGTTCCTCCACAAGGGCTGCAGTGTCCGATTCTGTCATTACGCATGCTCCCGGCGCGTTGGCCGTGGGGCACCTGGGCGAGTTGACCCAGGTTGTTCCGTTTGAGCTCGTCGACGAGGCACTCGCCTCCGCGGGCGGTCTGCAGCATCGGATGCGGCGGCTGCCGTCCCGGGTGGTGGTCTACCTCCTCCTGGCAGGCGCGCTGTTCACCGGGGTGGGCTGGACGCGGGTCTGGTCCCACCTGACCGCCTCGCTCCCTGTGCCGCTGCCCTCACCGGCGCCTTCGTCGATCACAGCTGCGATGCGACGGGTCGGCCCCAAGCCGTTGAAAACACTGTTCGACCTCGTCAAAGGCCCCGCAGCAGTGACCGCGACACAGGTGACACGCTTCGCGGGCCGGCTGGTGGTCGCGATCGACGGCACCCAGATACCACTGCCGGACACGCCCGCGAACCTGTCGGTGTTCCCCAAGACGAAGGCCGGACCGAACGGGCCGGCCGGTTACCCGATGCTGAGGCTGGTCGCGCTGGTGGCGTGCGGGACCAGAACACTCCTGGACGTGGTCTTCGGCACCGACGCCACCGGCGAGCTGACCTACGCCGGTGACCTGAACACCACCGCGGGCCGGACCGGAACACTCCGGCCCGGAATGCTGCTGCTGGGTGACCGGAACTTCTCGGCCACCGCCTTCGTGGGCACGGTCGCGTCCACCGGCGCGGACTTCCTCATCCGCGCCAAGACCCACAGCACAGCGCTCAAGCTCCCGGTCCTGCGCCGTCTGCCCGACGGCACGTTCCTGTCCCGCGTCGGCGACGTCACCGTCCGCGTCATCGAAGCCCACATCACCCTCACCCCTGCTGACGGCGCCGATGAGCGCCCAGTCACCCAGGGCACCTACCGGCTCGTCACCAGCCTGCTCGACCCCGATGAGGCATCCGCGACCGGCCTGGTCAGGCTCTACCACGAGCGCTGGGAGATCGAGACCAGCTACTGCGAGCTGAAATCGACCGTCCTCGGCGGGAGAGTCCTGCGCGGACGCCACCCGGCGGCCGTCGCCCAGGAGACCTGGGCGCTCCTGGTGGCCTACCAGGTGCTACGCACCGCGATGAGTGACGCTGTCCTGCACCGGCCCGACACAGACCCCGACCGTGCCGCATTCACCATCGCGCTGAACACGGCACGTGAGCAGATCATCCGCGCCGCCGGCATCGTCTCCCAGACCCGCGTCGACCTCGTCGGCCGGATCGGCGCCGCGATACTCGACGGCCTCCTGCCCGCCCGCCGGGACCGGACCCGGCCCCGTGTGAAGAAGCGAGCGATCAGCTCCAAGTACCGCGCCGTCGGCCGCGACATCGACCACCGAACCCACAGGACCACCATCCAGATCGAGCACAACCCCTTGCCAAGCCCGCCAGACGGTTAACCGAACGGCATTGGGCCTAGTACTCCAGCAGTACTTCGTGGCTTGACCTGGGGGAACGTGGAGCGGTGGGAGTGTAGCGGGCAGGATGCCGTCACGGACGACTTCCGCCC
>NZ_JBICYB010000070.1:0-15230 GCF_043200575.1 Streptomyces sp. NPDC048392 | reverse complement strand
AGCAGGCACCGATCGCCTACGAACAGCAGTCAGCTCCCCTGACATTTGCCGCATAACGAAACGAACAGGTGTCCACTCATCGGGGACAAGACCCGATGGGTGTTGATGTGTGGTCTGTCGGATTCTCCGAACGTCTTCAGGCAGTGCTGTGTCAGGTCGAGTTCACGGATGCCGGCCAGCCACATGATGCGGTAACTGGCCCTAGCCTCAATATCTATGCGAACTCTGTATGAGTCCGCCCTCAAATGCATTCCTCTACCCCTCCAATATGGAATTCCTATCCTCGATCAACTCTATCAAAATATCCAGAATTCCGCCGTGCTTGTTGTGTCGGAATTCGTTAGGGTATGGCATGTTGAATTCCTCCGAAAATGCCTCGTGGTATTCCTCGATCGGTAGAACTCGGGGGCGCTTGCAGACGGCCTTGACCGTGGCCCTGGTGGTGTCACTGATCTGTACGTCCTCGAAGTATCGAGACAGTAGACCGAGGAGGGACTCGGGCGTGTGGTAGCGGATCCGCTGCCACTTGCCACGCACGAACCGCATGTCGACGTTCTCGCTGTCGAGGAAGGACAAGCGGGTTGAATCGCGGCTGATGGAGTGCTCGGATTTCTCGTACGCCAACTCCCGCTCCAAGTTGCGTGTGCCGATGCAGACTTGGCCGTCCGCTGCGCAGAGCGCGTTGACGGTGGTGAGCACCCAATGCTGGTAGTCGAGGGATGTGGTGGCGTTGATGACCGAGTCGAGGACCACCACCTCGTAGAGGCCGCTCTCTCTCAACTCGCGTTCGATCGTGCGGATCTGGCCGACGATCGTGCGGATGTCGACGGCGTACTTGCCCTTCAGGGTGCGGTAGGGCTCGTAGTCGTGGATCTTGTAGCCCTTGCCGCGCAGGTGTCGGGCGTAGTCGCCGTGCCCGGCACCGAAGTCGACCACCCGGTGGGAGGTGGTGAGCCATGGTAGGACGAGGCGCTCCCATACTTCGGACTTGTAGCGGACCTTGTCCGCCTTGGCCTTCGAGGAGTGTTCTCGCAGCCGGTTGGGCTGCACGATGTGCTGGTTCCACACTGGCGCCTGCTCTTCGAGGCCGGTCCAGTCGTACACGCCGTACTCGCCGGTGAGGTCCTCAACGAGCTGGCCGGCGTCGAAGGAGGCGCAGGTCCAGGCGAGGATGTCGAAACGTTGAGCCTTGGCGACGGCCGCGTACTCGGCGTTCAGCACGATGCGGCCCTGGTCGTCAATGACCACCGACCCCCACGGCCCGTGGGCGGCGGTCATGAACCCGATTGCCTGCTGGAACGGCCGGTTCTTCGACTCCTCAACCTCGATGGTCTGCCACGGAATCCAGCACCACTGGCCGATCGGTCCCGGATCCGCGTACACCACGGACGACTCGGTCTCGACCCGGTTGTGCAGGAGGTTGAACTTGATCTCGTCCTGCAGCCGCACTTTCTGCGGCAGGATCATCGCCGGCGTCGTCGTCTCGCCGATCGCCTTCAAGCCCTTGGTCCTCTGGTGGCCCGCGACCAGCGTTCCGTCGGCATTCAGGATCACGGGCTTCACGACGCCGTGGCGGCGTAGCGAGCCCTGCAACCGGACGAACGACTCCTCGGACAGGCGACGCGGGTTGTAGTCCGCGGGCCGCAGCTTGGACAGCGGGTAGGCGGGGGCGAAGCGAACGTCGAGCGGGTTCATGCGACCGCTCCCTCTTCAGCGCGGTGCTCCTCGTTGAGGACGTGCCAGCCGAACCCGAGGTCGGAGTCGTGGTCGCCGACGAACTGCTTGTACAGCGCGTCGAGCAACTCGACTTCGGCCTGTGTGATCCGTACACGGGTGGACGACCACTGCATGTACCCCCACTGCAGGTAGTCCACCGACGCAGCGGCCCCTGTGTCTGCCCCATCGGTGGGGAGCTCGATGGGGGCCGGGAGTGCCGTCTCGTCCAGGAGTTGGTCGAGCTGCTCTTGGTCGTAGCCGGTGCCTTGGAGGTCGGGGAGTTCGGTGAGGATGTCCGCGAGGAGCACTGTGTCGTACCCGGCGAGATCGCTGGTGCGGTTATCGACGATGACGATCTTCGCCGCGGCTTCGTCGTCGACGTCGAGCCAGGTGACCGCGATGTCGGTCCATCCGAGCTGCTTCGCCGCCTTGAAGGTGTGGTTGCCGGCGAGGATCTCGTTGGGGCGCCCTGTCCGGGTGCCGCGGTTGACGACGATCGGCCGGTACTGGCCGTTGACGGCCAGTGACTCGGCGATGGAGTCGAGATCACCAGCGCGCGGGTTGCGGTGATACGGGGCCAGTTCGTCGACCGGAACGGCCAGCTCGGCGAGCGAGGCCGGTATGCGGGAGGCGGCAGAGGACACGGGTCTCCAGCCCCACGCCCACCATCGAGCCTAGGTGATCGCCCGCGACGCCCTGCCAAACTGATCGCGGGGCGATGACACTGAGCCGGAGCGGACGTATGGATCTCGCTGCGAAGTACGCAGCTCGGTGCCAAGGCACGCTGCTCCTCGCGGAGGCCGCCGAGGACGCGTACGGGTGGGGGCCTTGATCGCTTCCTGTCGCATTGCGACTGCAGGACCTGATAATCCGACAGAACCCTGAAGTGGGACGGCCGTAGATCCACAGATCTGCATGATCGGCTTGTCCTGTCCGGCTTACGTTCGGTAGCGTCTCCGACATCAAAGTGGGCCCCACCGTGCCGTGCACGGTGGGGCCCTTTTGTGTCTCCTCGCCCCCGGGGAGACCTGCGTCACGCCGCCGTCTTCAGGTTCCTAGGCCAGCGAAGCGGCGGCTACACCCAGCGAAGGGAACACACATGAGCTCCAACCATGGCACACGCGACGGTGACCAGCCACCCTCCATCAGCCCCACCCCCGCCGACCGGGGTGCGGAAGCAGCCCCGGAGCCCGCGGCGCCGGTCCCGCGCCGCGGGCTGCAGATCCAGTTCGGCCACGGCCTGCACGTCGAACTCGGCGGACGCACTCTGCTTTCGGTGTACGTCTCGCCGCTGGTTGCGACGGGTGTATCTATCGCGGCCGGACTGGCCAGTTGGGGTTTCGGCCCCTGGCAGCAGTAGTCGCTTGATTCGGCTGCGGGCGGCCGGCGCCCGGCCGCCCGCAGCCGGGGCGCGCAGTTCTCAAGGGGCAGGGGCGTGACTCCAAGGCGGCCAAGGCCGACCCTTATCGAGGACTGCCGGACCGTGGACATGATGATGCTTTGGATCTTGTCATGTATCGGGCTGCTGAGTCTCGCCTCTGATCGCGTGCGTCGGCTCGCGCGCATATGAAGATTTTTCGTCGTGGCCTGGATCCAGGCGGTCGACTCGATCCGCCAAGCAGTCGCTGAGCTGAGGCAGGGGCGGGAAGGGCGAGTCCCAACAGATGGGGACCGTGATGAGTAGCAGTGTCCGAACAGCGCCTGATAGTCGACTGACGTCAACCTCGAATGAAGGAGCCCGCAAGCGCCGATCTTGCGACAGTTTGTCTACCTATACGCCTCCGCGCGTATAGGTCATGATGGAGGCGGTCCACAGCACAGCAGCACCACCCTTCGAACACTTTGGACCGCGAGTAGAAGGACCCCCGAGGACATGATCACAACGACGCCCCTGCAACTGGACCTGCTGGCCCTTTGCGCACTGCGAACGGACAACAGGTCCGTCGACTGGCACCTGCTGGCCAGGACGTGCCAGTCGCCTGAGGCACTCCACGTGCTCCTCGGCGGCGACATCCCTGAAGACTCCGATATCGCCAGCAAGAGCGTGACCATCTTGCGGAAGGCGCTCCCGGAGATCGACGACGCCCGGAGCCGGGTCGCCGCCGAACTTGAGGCTGCCTCCCAGGTCGGCGCTCGCCTGGTGACTGTGCTTGATCCGGAGTATCCGGCCAACCTGCGGCTGATCCCCAACCTGCCACCGTTCTTGTTCTACCTCGGTGATCTCGCCGAGCGGGATGCCCGGTCCGCTGCCGTCGTCGGCACACGCAACGCGAGCGCAGACGGTGTACGTCGTGCCGCTCGCATGGCAGCCGGTCTGGTGGAAAACGACGTTGTGGTGTTCAGCGGTCTGGCCAAAGGCATCGACACTGCCGCGCACACGGCAACGTTGGAAGCCGGTGGCCGCACCGTGGCGGTGATGGGCACAGGCATTGCCGCGAAGGTCTACCCAGCCCAAAACAAACAGTTGGCCGCCCGCATCCTCGACCAGGGCGGCGCGCTCCTGTCCCAGTTCTGGCCCACCTCCGGACCGGCGACTTGGACGTTCCCACGCCGAAACGTCGTCATGTCCGGATGCACGATCGGCAGCATCGTCATCGAGGCGTCCTCCACCTCCGGCGCCAAGATGCAGGCGCGCCTCGCGGCCGAGCACGGCAAGCACGTCTTCCTCATCCGTTCCCTGGCCACCAGTGAGCCGTGGGCCGCGAAGATGGTCACCGAAGGGCGAGCGGTGGAAGTCGTCGAACTCGACGATGTTCTCTCCCGCCTCGGCAGCGCAGCGCGAGTCCAACAGGCTGGCCAACAGCGGCTCCAACTCGCGCTGGAGGGCCTGTGACGGGAACCTCTGGCCTGCCCCGGCCACTGGGGTTCCCCAACTGCAGCCGATGCGCCTACCGCATCAACGGAACTCCCGCCGTGTGCGCGGAATGCGCCGCGGCTACCATGCGCCCTCTGGCAGAGCATCACTGTGTGGTCTGCAGCCAGAGCTTGGATGCCCCGGACGCCATATGCCGGAACAAGATCTGCCGCTGGAGCCCGGAGAAGCGTTACTTCACCCGAGTCGATGCCCTTGCTCTGTTCACCCATCCTCTGGAACAACCGATCAAGAGGTTCAAGTACGACGGCCGGAAGGGGTGGAGCAAGGTCTTCGGACGGCTCATCGTCGGATGGCTTGAGGAAAACCGCAGACAGGTCGCCGACATCGACCTCATCATCGGAAACCCCACAGCACCTGACCGCCTACCGCTCCAGCACATCGAAAAGATCATGGAGTCCGCCTACACGGAAGACACACTGGACCGGTGGCCCATCGCCGCCCCCGACAGGCCCGTGGCGACCAAGAAATACGAGACGAAGAAGTCGGCCAGCGGCGGCGCTCAGTGGGCGGACAAACTGCACGCGGCAGAGGAGCACGCCAAGGCACTGAGGTTCCACAGGAGCGTGGAGGGCAAACGCATCCTGCTCGTTGACGACGTGTTCACAACAGGCGCCACATTCCACACCGTTTGTAAGCGACTCATCACCGAAGGGAAGGCTGCCGAGGTGCGTGGCCTGGTCCTCGCCCGCGTCCCGTTCGGCTCGTGAGAATCAGCCGAATCCTCACTGCCTGACCAGGAGTTGAGCCGGCCATATTCCAGTGGCGCCCGCTGCGGGCCGTGCGCCACGCTCCGCTATGACCATCTTCTATCTGGTGCAGCACGCGGAGAAGGAACGACAACTCGGCGATCCGGGCTTGACCATCCTCGGACGTCAGCAGGCGGCCCGAACAGCGAAGCATCTGCACGACAAAGGGATTGGCGCCCTGATCAGCAGCCCGCTGAGGCGAGCCCACGAGACGGCAGAGTTCATCGCTGCCGCGTGCGGACTCGCGGTCCGGGAGGATACCCGGCTGCGGGAGCGGATGAACTGGAACGATGAAGAACCAATCGAGGAGTTCCTCGCCGACTGGGCTGCAACGGTACAAGACCGGGATTACGTGCCCAGGTCCGGGGATTCCTCACGTCAGGCCGGCGACCGAGTCCTTGCGTGCTTGACCGACCTGGCTGGCGAACCAGGGCCGGTCGCAGTTGTCACTCACGGCGGCGTCACCGTAGACCTCCTTCGCACGCTGCTCGGCGACGACGCGCTGGCGGAGGACCTGCTGTACGGCGGGATCCCAACTTGCGCGATCACCACGCTCGACGGTAGGGCTGTCGTTGAAATCGCTGTGCAGGCACACCTTTTGTAACACTGCAATGCCATGGGCTCGCCTCCCGCGTCCACCAATCGCAGGGTGGGCATGCACATGAGTGAGGCAGGGCAGAACTCGACCCAGGCCAGCCCCCGGCGAAGGGAAGCTGCCTGACACGAGTCCCCAGAGCGGGGCACACGAAGAGACCTGATATCCGCAGGGAGCCCAATCGTGGACTTTGTTGGAGGGGCGATCCGGCTGACCCCGCTGGACGACCGCCGTCATCTGATCGACCGCGGCCCGCTGGTGCTGGCCGACATGAAGATCGCGGTGGAGACCGAGCCCGATTCGCGGCAGCAGGTCGCCGAACGGTGGGGAATTCACCATGCGGACGACCATCCAGAGGAGTGGCTGCACGTCGACGTGGAGGTTACTGACCTGGGGAAGGAGGCCCCGAGCCCGTCCGTCCTGAGTGACCTGGTGGTGGCAGCCACGCGTACGTCCAATGCGGCCGTCGAGGTGTGGGGCCCTGCAGCGGCCGATAAGACGTGGCCCTACCTCGTGATGCCGTGGGTGGACTTCGAGACCATGGGGGCCTGCGCGTCGTTCCGCGGCGGCCGTGTGAGCTTCGGAGGGTTTCTGTTCGACCGCGACTGGGGGTGGCACTTCGATCCGCCCACCGAATCGAACGGGCTCCAAGTGCCGTTTACGCCTCTCCTTGAGGTCGCAGAGGGCGACGTTTGGGCTACGGGCTACACCGACGTTCCCCCGCCGGCGGCCACGCCGCGCAGCGAATGGCCCGCGATCGTTGAGCAGTCGGAATGGAAGGGCTACATCCCGGGCCGACCGCCCGTCACCAGCTCCTGACTGAGGGTCATTCAGGCACGCGTGGGGCCGTACAGAGAGCCCGATGTGCCGTGATGCCGATTGGCCATTCCATCGTCGTCAACGGCAGGGATCCGCTCACCGCACTCGTCGCAGTACGTGGGATGCTCCAGCTCGTTCGTCATGAGTCTCGTTCGGTGGCGCTGATGTAGCAGGCGTAGACGTTGGCGGTGCCGTCGTCGGCGAGGCGCGCGGTGGCATCGAATGCGCCGGCGGGGCGGAAGGCGCTGTGACGGCCGGTCCGGATGCGGTACGCAAGGTTGGTGGCCCGGTTCAGGTTGCCGAGAGTCTCGATGTGCGCCCACTCGTCCGGGTGTTCGCGGAGGGCCTGGGCGGTGTCGTGTGCTTCCTGGCTGCGGGTTGGGGCAGGCAGGGGTTCGAAGCGGGCGTGCATTCAGCGGTCTCCGGCGGTCGGCAGGGCGGCTTCGGCGAGTTCCCGGATACGGGCTGCTGTGCGCCACTGGCCGTCGGAGAGGTGTTCGCACAGCTCGTTGGCCAGGCGGGCGACTTCGGCGAGGACCAGCTCGGTGCCGGTGCCTGGTGTGGGGGTGCTCTGCTCGCGGTCCGGGCCGAGGGGCTCAGAGGGTGCAGTCGTGTGGTTGGTCGCGCGAGCAGAGTGATTCATGGCGGATGTTCCCTGGAGTGGTCAGCGGTTGTTGCAGCGGCAGGTGTTGGTGATGGGGTTGAACCAACTGTCGCAGGAGTTGCACCACGTGGCTCCGGGCATCGGAGGTATCTCGGAGTGCTGCTTGGGGCGATCGTGCACGGGGTCTGTTTCCTTTGTCAGAAGTTGTCGGGGAGTTGGGCGCGGGGGCCGTCGGGGGCGAGGACGTTCACGATGTGGTCGAGGTCTTTGGGCCGCCACAGTGCGGCTTCGAGGCCGCAGCCGGCGAGGTGCTTGAGCCAGTCGCGCTGAGCGGGGCGTATGCGGCCGGTGTCGGACTTGAACTCGGCGAAGATGATGCGTTTGGCCTTGGGGTGTCCGTAGACCTCGTCGGGCCATCCGGCGTCACTGCGCTGCGAGTTGTGCGTGTGGTACGTGAGAGTCCAGCCGCCGAGGGCTGCGATCTTGCGGACGTGCCGGCGGAACTGTTCCTCGGTCACGCGGCCCGCCTGCGGCGCGGGACGTCGGCCTCCAGGAGGGCGGCGAGGTGTGCGGCGGCGTCCGGGTCCGGTCGCGGCTGGCGCCGGACGGCGGGCGTGGCCGGGAGCGCGGGGCGGCGGTGGCGTTCCTTGAGGAGTTCGGGCAGCGGGCGCTTCGTTTCCTCCCACAGGATCTCCTGCAGGGAGCGACCGTATCGCTCGAGGACGAGGGCCTCGTAAAGGGCGTCGTCGTGGCTCGTGTGCTGGATGTCGTGGTGGTTGTTCAGGGCAGGCATGTTGGTTGCTCCGTGGGTTGGCCGGGACCCGCAGGGGGGTGCGGGTCCCGGCCGGAGGGGTGGCTCGTATCTGACGAGCCGTTCCGGGCGGGCGGGGCGCGGGGGGTCGCTGCCCGTCCGGAGGTGTGGGTGGATGGTCGGGCCGTGCCAGGGCCTGACATCACTCAGAACCTAACACGAAGATGTGCACTGACCTATTTCTGGGTCAGTCGACGATGGCGAGCTCGTCGGGCTCGTACGGGAGGGGCTTGGGTGCGCCGGGCCACTGCACCATCACGAGCCTCTGTCCGCTGATGGGGTCGGTGGCGTGTCCGTGCACTTCGCCGAAGGGGCGGAGCATGCCCTTGGGGGTCGGCCGGGCTAGCGTCACGCCTGTGTGCTTCTGGAAGTCTTCCATGCTGGCCTCCTGGCTGTTCAGGTAAGGGAGTTGCGGGCGATGAGGGTGAGTGCGTGGCCCCACTGTTCGGTGACGGGTTCGTTGAAGGTGAAGCCTGAGTCGGGGGCTTCGAGTTCGGCGACCCGCCAGTCCGTGCAGGTGCCGGCGGGCGGGTGCTCGAAGTTCTGGATGGTGCCGTCGTTCAGGGTGATGGCGAGGCGGATCGCGCCGCTGGGGCTGATGGTCGCGTTGGTCTTGCTGCTTGCGACCAGGGCTTCCGCGGTGAGTGAGTCTCCGAGGGTCACTGGGGCTCCTTTTGGGTAGTGGCCTATTTTTGATCAGGTGAGGGCTGCGAAGCCTTCGCAGATGGAGCAGGTGTCGCCCGTGTGGGGGCTGGTGCCGTCGCTGCATGCGGGGCAGGGCAGGTATCGGCCGGTGCCGTGACAGGCGTCGCAGTCTCGGGTGTGCTCGTACGGTCCGTGCAGGTAGGTGACGGTGCCGCCGCCTTCGCATTCGCCGCATTCCGGGGCGTGGGCGCCGGTGACGGTGAAGGCGTCGATGATTGCCGGGGTGGCGAACACCTGCTCCTCCTTCGGTGGTTGGGCGGTGTGGGCTACCCCCTCACCTCTTGTGTTAATTCTACTATCCATGATGGGGGTGTCCACTCCCCGTCAGCGATCTCCACCACCCCCCCGTCAAGGTGCTATGCGGCGAACAAGCCCTCCTGCACAGGCTCTGCCTGCGGCTCGGGACCGGCGCCGAGATGCTCTATGTGCTCGGTGAGCGTCCAGCCGAGCCATCGCCACTGGGGGAGAAGCGGCCTCGGTGAAGGGCCGCTGCCGCACACCAGGGAGGTGACGCCTGCCGCGCGGGCCGCGTTCACGACGGGCGTGCGCTCCAGGATCAGCAGGTGTGGTCTGACGCGGTGGACGGTCGTGTCGTCCAGCCACACCTCGCAGTACGGCCTGTCCAGATTCGTGAGCATCGCCAGGCGGTGAATGTCGCCCCAGGCCGGGTGCAGGCCACCGGGTTTGACCCACAGCCAGGTCCCCGGCCGGATGTCTCCGGGCCCGCTCGGCGTGTGCGCGTACGGAGGGCGCTGGCGGTGCCTGCGTTTCGGCGGGGCCGGGCGGGACGGCGGGTAGTGCGGGTGCGCCTGGTGGTACTGGTGCAGTTCTTCGGCGAGCGCGGCCATCTGGTCGGCGTGGCTGTAGCAGCGGGGGCCGGTGTGCCAGCGGCGCGGCTGGCTCTTCTCCCAGTACGTCGGTGAACCGCACTCGCGTCGGCCCTCAGTGAGGTAGGGCTCTGCTGTCTCGCACGGCCAGGTATCGGTGCAGGTTCGGCATGTCCACGGTGTGGAGGTCGAGTTCGGCAGATGCGCGTCCGGCAGGAAGAAGGGCCGCGGCGGTGCGTACGTCGCCACGGCGTCAGTCCCCGGCGTGCGCGGTCAGGGCGGCGGCCGCGTTCTGGATCTGCCCGGCCGTCCAGGGGGATCCGCTGAACTCCAGGCGGGCGAGGACCTCGCTGCCCTCCGTCAAGGTGACGCTGCACGAACCTCTGTTCACCCGGAGCTGCAGGTGTCGGCCACGGCGGTGGTCCTGCGGGAGGCGAAGCTGCGACCAGCCCAGTGTCATCGCATCGTCGTCGGTGGACTCTGGGGTGTGGTGGCCGACCGAGTTGAGCAGTGCCTCGTCGTGGCGGCATCGGCTGTAGCAGGTGAGCAGGGCTGCCCGCGTACCGTTCACGAAGAAGGCGTGACGAGTGGAGGTCTGGCGGGCCTTGGTGCGGACCTCGACGTGCGGCGCCGCTGCATGCGCGGTGCGGTGGAGCCAGAACCCGTCACCGAGCTCGTCCCGGTGCCGGCGGCCGAGCTCCCAGCCCTTGACGTGCAGGATGCGCCGCCAGGTCCATTTCTGTCCGTTGCTGCGGTACTGCGGGTCTTCTGGCTGGTCGGTCATCCAGAGCGTGGTGACCGGCGTTGCGTTGAACGACGCGTCCGGGGTGACGGACGTGTCGATGCGGACCAGGACGCGCGGGCTGTTGAAGGTGATCTTCTCGGTGGAGGTGCCCAGTTCGGTCAGGACCGGGCAGGTCTCACAGTCCGGCTTGCGCTGAATGCAGGGTCCGAAGCCACCCCATCGGGCGCGGCGGGTGTCGTAGCTCTCGAAGAGAGTCGGGTACGAGGTGGGTATCAGGGCGCACTGCGCGCCGCCCGCCCCGATGTGGGCGTTCAGGCTGAGGCGGTTGAAGCCCTTGCCGTCGGCGGGTCGTGTCGGTGCAGGCTCGGGCAGGTAGATCGGCATGAAGGCCCTTACAGTAAGGGGGAGTTGAGGTCAGGATGCGTTCTGCTCGCCTGGCATGGACTCGGCCTTTCTGGCGTGGAAGGCGAGGAGGGCGACGAGCGTGCGGTCGGACCGGCTGCCGGGGTGTTCGGCATAGAGCCGTCCCACGATGAACTCGTGCTCCAGGTGGCGTTCGAGGTGGAGGAGCCAGCCTGCGGCCGTGGATGTGGTGCTGCGCTCGGTCGTATGGGTGTTGGGGTCCTTCGCGCCGTGCCAGGTAAGGATCACGGCTGGAAAGTCGTCCAGCAGTGTGGGTTGGGCGCGCCAGCCGGGGCGGTCCCTGTCCGGCGAATGGGACCAGATGCGGCGGCGGTGCAGGGCGCTTCGGACATCGCTGAGCAGCGTCTCGGTGCTCGCGCTCACAGTTACTCCTTGCAGGTGCGCGGGTTTCAGAACAGTTCCTCTTGGCCGTCGACGTCGCCCGGCTGCTCGCGGCCGGACCGACGCGGGCCGGGATCAGGGACGGTGTCGCCGAAGAGAGCGGCGGTGTCGAACCGGTCAGGTACGGCAACGATCCGAGCGGGGCCCGCTTGTACGGGCAGCTCGTTGGGGGCCGCTGCGTCGAAATCGGCACGCCCCATCTGCGTCCAGCACTTTCCGGTGTTCATGCACCCGCCTCCTGGCTTCCGCCGGGCAACTGGGGTGACCGCGGAGCCGCAGCTGCTTCGAGGACGGCGTCCGCCCAGTCATGTACGAGTGCGGTCCCGGCCCGGCCTGCCGCCTCGCCTGGGGTGTGGCCGTCCTCGAGGGCCTGCAAGTAGCGGGCCGCGGTGACCTCAAGAGCGTTGGGTGAGGTGAAGGTCTGCATGAGGCGGTCGATGTTCGTGCCGTGCATGTGGTTGAGGGCCTTCGCGGCGAAGGCGACGATCATGCCGACGTCCTTGCCGAGCTGCTCGGCCTGGGCGAGGGTGAGGGGTGCGCTGTAGCGCATGACGTACCTGGCTCCTGTGCTGTAGCGGGGTTTCCGGAAAGATGCGGCGCGGAGGTTGTGACCGCGCCGGCCGGGGTGCGGACGCGGTTGCCCGCACCCCCGGAGCTGAGCCGGTCAGGCTGCGACAGGCTCCCGCTCGTCGGCGGCGTCTGCGTGCTCGGCGCTGTGGTCGGCCTCGGCTTCCGGGTTGACCGTGACGAGCTGGCGGGCTTCGGCGTGCGCCTTGGCCTGCTTGAGCTGGAACCGTGCCTTGGTCAGCGACTCGGCGACCCGGTCGAGCTGCTCCAGGCGTGCCCCGACCTGCGTCTCGAGGGTCTCGGCGAGCTTCAACGGCTCGGTCTTGCCGATCTCGTCGAGCAGCGCCCGCACCTGCTCGATCTTGTCGAGCGTTGTGCGGGTCTTCTTCTGCGCGGCAGCGCGCTCGGTGCGCTGCTCCTCGGTCATCTCCTCGACGACCATGAGAACGGCCTGGTCCTGCTGCTGCTTCATCGCGTAGGCGAAGTGCACGATCTCGTTGTCCGAGGCGAATTCGCCGCGCACGAACTTGCTGAGAACGGAGCCCTGGTTGGCGAGGTTGAGGGCGGCGATCTGCACGGCCGCCTGCGTGCCGATCTTCCCGTCCTGTACGAGCTCCTGGACCTCTATGCGCAGGTCCAGCAGGGCCAGGCGCAGCTTCACGTAGGTGGTGGTCTTCGCGAAGTCGGCGGCCACGGACTCGATGGTCGCGCCCTCCTCCTCGTCGAGGATGCGCTGGTAGCCGTGCGCCTCCTCGAACGGGGTCATGTCCTCGCGGGTGACGTTCTCGCTCATGGACCGCTTGAACCGCTGGAGTTCGCTCTTCTCCGAGGTGATCGTGGCGCGGATCTTGGTGCGGCCGAGGATCTGGTGGGCGCGGAAGCGGCGCTCGCCGGAGACGATCTCGTAGCCGCCCTGCTCGTTGTCCGGTCGGACCTCGATGGCCTGCATGAGGCCGTACTTGTCGATCGAGGCGGCCAGCTCGTTCAGCGCGTCCTCGGCAAAGTACTCGCGCGGCTGGCGCGGGTTGCGGTGGACCTGACTCATCTTGAGGACGCGCTGCATTTCGGGCTCCAAGTGGTGCTGGTGAGGTTTCTTTCTCCCTCATCTCTTGAGTTAATTCTACTATGGATGGAAGGGGTGTCCACTCCTGGAATCCCCCGCCAGCGTGACCTCGGACACGCTCGCAGAACAGGTCCTGACGTGCGAAAACGCTGACGGGCGCCGAGGAGATCTCGGCGCCCGTCAGCGTCACCTACGACTGGTCGTCCACCTGCTCACGCCAGGCCCGCACCTGCGGCGGCATCCCGGCTGCCGGGGCGGCGAAGCAGCCGTCATGGATCGGGCATGCCGCGCACAGTCGCGCCCCGTCCCGGCCGGCGCCCGGTATCTCACGCCGTTTCCGCTCAGGGCTGTTTGTGCACAGTCCTGCCGACCATGCCACGGGCCGGGCCGCCGCTGCGCGTCGGTCTGCGAGTCCGGCCAGCGCGACCATGCGGTCCGCGTCACGGTCGCGGCCGTGCCCCGTCCGTGCCGGTTGTGCTGCCAGTGCCAGGATGCGATCAACGTCGATCACCCCTGCCCCCTTGTCCCGGCAGTGCGTAGACCGGCTGCCCCTTTCCGAGCTTGTACGCAGTACCGCCGTCCCGCCTCGCGGCCTCGCCTCCGCCTTCCCCCGCAGCCCCAAGCGGGCTGCCTCGATACGGCCACCTGCTAGTGCCCCATTCCCGCACCACCGTCGACCGGGATCACCGCGCCGGTGACATAGGAGCCCTCGTCGATGAGGAACCGCACGGTGCGCGCGATCTCCTCGGGCTGCCCGAGACGGCCGAGCGGGATCTGTCCGAGCAGCGCCTTGATGCGGTCCTCCGGCAGAGCGGCGGCCATGTCCGTGGCGGTCAGCCCCGGCGCGACGACGTTCGCGGTGATGCTGCGCGAGCCGTACTCGCGGGCGATGGACCGGGCCAGTCCGATCAGCCCTGCCTTGGAGGCGGCGTAGTTGGTCTGCCCGGCCTCCCCGTGCATCGCGGTCGCCGACGAAATGAACACCATCCGGCCGCCCTTGGCGCGCAGCATGCCCGGCAGTGCGCGCTTGGTCACCCGGTAGGCGGCGATCAGGTTCGCATCGAGGACCGCGGTGAAGTCGTCCTCGCTCATGCGGGCGAGCAGACCGTCACGGGTGATCCCCGCGTTGGAGACGAGGGAGGTGACCGGGCCGTGCTCGGCCTCAGCCTGCTTGAACGCCATGTCGACCTGCTCAGGGTCGGTCACGTCACATCGCACGGCAAGGAACCGACCCCCGGTGTGCTCCTGGCCCGGCAGGTAGGAATGGGCGGGGGGCTCGCCGGAGCGGTAGGTGACGGTCACGTTGTGGCCAGCCTCGGCAAGCTCGGTGGCTATGGCGTAGCCGATGCCTCGGTTGCCGCCGGTGATGAAGACGCTCATGCCTGACACCTCTGGGATCGTCGTCGATGCAATGTCCGCCCACGGCTCGTCGCCCGGTGGGGCAGAGATCGGAGGCGAGAGGGCCGTCGAGGAGGGTGGCCCCGGCGGCGGTGCCACACATTGCCCGGATTCCATCCTGTTAGGCCGGTTCTCGGTGTGCCGGTACCCGCACAACCGGCACTGCGAGTACGGGTTATCGCCCACCCGGGGTGTCGGAATGTCTTGAATGATCCTAAACATGCCCGTCTTATATGACAGGCCCCTCAAGTCGGACACACGTATAAGCTGCGTTAGGGTTTCCTCATACTTTTCCTGTTCTTTACTTCAGGGGAGCCCTGCACCTGTATGTCGCGGAACCTGCCTCCGATCACCCGCATGCTCAAGACCTGGCGCGAAGAGCGTGACCCGCACGCAGTACCCGGCTTCACCGCCCGCTACGGAGCGCGCCGCCGCAAAGGCCTCACCCAACGGGACGTGGCTGAGCTGACCGGAGTGACCGAGGGCTGGTACGGAAAGCTGGAGCGCGGCGTCCTCGATCACGTCGGCGACGAGTTCCTGGAGAGGATCGTGCGTGTCCTCGGACTGGACAGCGCGCAACGCGCCCATCTGTGGCTGGAGGCCAACGGCTGCGAGCCGCCACCGCTCTCGAACGCGGACGCCAGCACCATCGACCCCGTAGGCGCGGCCATCGTCCACAGCCAGATATATCCCGCCTACACCTACACCTACTGCTGGGACGTGCGCGTCTTCAACGAGGCCGCGGCCCGCGACTACCCGTGGATGATGCACGGCATCAACGTGATGATCTGGGCGCTCACCTTTCCTGAGGCGCGCCTGCAGCTGATCGACTGGGAGGAGACCTGGGCCAAGCCCATGGCCTCAGAAGCCGTATCTCAACCGAACGTGATCTCTTGATTTCTGCTGGTCAGGCATGGTTTCGCTCGGCGTGAGGGAGGCATGCCGACGTCTTGTG
>NZ_JBICYB010000069.1:0-16101 GCF_043200575.1 Streptomyces sp. NPDC048392 | reverse complement strand
CGGTGGGGTTTGGGGGGGGGGGGGGTGGGGGTGGGGGGGGGGGTGGGGGGGGGCGGGGGCGGCGGGGGGGGGGGGGGGGGGGGGCGCCCCCCGCGGGGGGGGGGGGGGGCCCCCCCCCCCCCCCCACCGCGCGGCGACTCCGGACCCACCCACACCCGAGACGAGGCACGCGTGACCGGAGACATTCCGTTCGGAGAGGCCGAGGCCTCCCTGACCGCCGAGGTGCTGCGCGAGGTCCTGGCCGGCGGCGCGGACGCGTTCGCCCGGCTGACCTCCGACGAGGGCGCCGTCGACGACTTCGGCTTCGACCCGGAGCTGACGGACGACTACCTGCTCCCCGCCCTGCGGCTGCTGTACGAGAAGTACTTCCGGGTCGACGTGGAGGGCCTGGAGCACGTACCCGCCGACGGGGGCGCGCTCCTGGTCGCCAACCACTCCGGCACCCTGCCGCTGGACGCCCTGATGCTGCAGGTGGCCCTGCGCGACCACCACGCCGCCCACCGCAGACTGCGGCTGCTCGCCGCCGACCTGGCCTTCGACCTCCCCGTCGTCCGCGACCTCGCGCGCAAGGCCGGCCACGTCCGGGCCTGCCCCGAGAACGCCCTGCGGCTGCTCGGTTCCGGCGAACTGGTCGGTGTGATGCCGGAGGGGTACAAGGGGCTCGGCAAGCCCTTCGAGGAGCGTTACCGGCTGCAGAGGTTCGGCCGGGGCGGTTTCGCGGCGGTGGCGCTGCGCTCGCGGCGCCCCATGGTGCCGTGCTCGATCGTCGGGGCCGAGGAGATCTACCCCATGATCGGCTCGGCCCCGACGCTGGCACGGATGCTGAAGCTGCCGTACTTCCCGATCACGCCGACGTTCCCGCTGCTGGGCGTGCTGGGACTGGTCCCGATGCCCACCAAGTGGACCATCCGGTTCGGCGCCCCCATCCACACGGACGGCTTCCCCGGGGACGCCGCGGAGGACCCGCTGGTGACCGAGAAGCTCGCGGGTGAGGTGAAGGACACCATCCAGCACACCCTCAACGAGATGCTGGAGGGCCGCGACTCCCCGTTCTCCTGAGCCGCCCGCCCTTCGGCCTCAGCCGCCCGCCCCTCGGCCTTCCGAGGCGCCGGCCTCAGCCTCCCGCCGACGACCCGCGCCGGCCGATGCTGCGGACGCTGGCGAAGGCCAGGATTCCGAGGCCGACGAGCGTGACGACGCCGCCGATCAGCTCCGCGGACAGATGCATGGGATCTCCCTCAGAGGGCGACGGACGGTGATGGTCATATAGGCATGCGAACTCCGCCGCCCGCCCGATCCGCAGCCGAGCCGCCCCGCGAATTCACCCGTAGGGCAGATGGGGGAGCGGATCGGGGGTGGCGGTTGAGCGTTAGCCCGTTCGAACGCATACGATCCTCTGTTGTGTCCAAACTGACCGACGTGCCCAAGCGGATCCTGATCGGGCGCGCACTGCGCAGCGACCGGCTGGGTGAAACTCTCCTGCCGAAGCGCATCGCCCTCCCCGTCTTCGCATCCGACCCGCTGTCCTCCGTGGCGTACGCGCCCGGCGAGGTGCTGCTGGTCCTGTCCATCGCGGGTGTGTCGGCGTACCACTTCAGCCCCTGGATCGCGGCCGCGGTCGTCGTGCTGATGTTCACCGTGGTCGCCTCGTACCGGCAGAACGTGCACGCCTACCCGAGCGGCGGCGGCGACTACGAGGTGGCGAACACCAACCTCGGACCCAAGGCCGGCCTGACCGTGGCCAGCGCCCTGCTGGTCGACTACATCCTGACGGTCGCGGTCTCCATCTCCTCCGGCATCGAGAACCTCGGCTCCGCGATCCCCTTCGTCGTCGAGCACAAGGTCTTCTGCGCGGTCGCCGTGATCCTGCTGCTCACCCTGATGAACCTGCGCGGCGTCAGGGAGTCGGGCACCCTGTTCGCGATCCCCACGTACGTCTTCGTCGCCGGCGTCTTCATCATGATCGTCTGGGGTGCCTTCCGCGGTCTGGTCCTGGACGACACCATGCGGGCCCCGACGGCGGACTACGAGATCAAGCCGGAACACGGGGGCCTCGCCGGATTCGCCCTGATCTTCCTCCTCCTGCGCGCCTTCTCCTCCGGCTGCGCCGCGCTCACCGGCGTCGAGGCGATCTCCAACGGCGTTCCGGCCTTCCGCAAGCCCAAGTCGAAGAACGCGGGGAACACCCTCGCGATGATGGGCCTGCTCGCCGTCACCATGTTCTGCGGCATCATCGCGCTGGCCTCCGCGACCAACGTCCGCATGTCGGAGAACCCGGCCACCGACCTCTTCCACAACGGCGTCGCGGTCGGCGCGGACTACGTCCAGCATCCGGTGATCTCGCAGGTCGCCGAGGCCGTGTTCGGGGAGGGCAGCTTCCTGTTCGTCGTGCTGGCCGCCGCCACCGCGCTGGTCCTCTTCCTCGCCGCCAACACCGCCTACAACGGCTTCCCGCTGCTCGGCTCGATCCTCGCCCAGGACCGCTACCTGCCGCGCCAGCTGCACACCCGCGGCGACCGCCTGGCCTTCTCCAACGGCATCGTGCTCCTGGCCGGCGCTGCCATGCTCCTCGTCGTCGTCTACGGCGCCGACTCGACCCGGCTGATCCAGCTCTACATCGTCGGCGTCTTCGTGTCCTTCACGCTCAGCCAGATCGGCATGGTCCGCCACTGGAACCGCCTCCTGGCCACCGAGCGGGACCAGGCCGCGCGCCGCCGCATGGTCCGCTCCCGCGCGATCAACGCCTTCGGCGCCTTCTTCACCGGACTGGTGCTGGTCGTCGTGCTGGCCACGAAATTCACCCACGGCGCCTGGGTCGCCCTGCTCGGCATGTGCATCTTCTTCGCCACGATGACGGCGATCCGCAAGCACTACGACCGCGTCGCCGAGGAGATCGCGGCCCCCGAGGACCCCGAGGAGGCGCAGAGCGACGACATGGTGCGCCCCTCCCGCGTCCACTCGGTGGTCCTGATCTCCAAGATCCACCGCCCCACGCTCCGCGCCCTCGCCTACGCCAAGCTCATGCGCTCCGACAGCCTGGAGGCACTCAGCGTCAACGTCGACCCGGCGGAGACCAAGGCCCTGCGCGAGGAATGGGAGCGCCGCGGCATCGCCGTACCGCTGAAGGTGCTGGACTCGCCGTACCGCGAGATCACCCGGCCGGTCATCGAGTACGTCAAGGGCCTGCGCAAGGAGTCCCCGCGCGACGCCGTCTCCGTGATCATCCCCGAGTACGTGGTCGGCCACTGGTACGAGCACCTGCTGCACAACCAGAGCGCGCTGCGCCTCAAGGGCCGCCTGCTGTTCACGCCGGGCGTCATGGTCACGTCGGTGCCGTACCAGCTGGAGTCCTCCGAGGCCGCCAGGCGACGGGCCCGCAGGCGGCAGGACTGGAGCGCACCCGGCGCGGTCCGGCGCGGCCCGGCCCAACACGACCGGACGAAGGACTCCTCCTCGTCCACGTAGACTGGACGGCTGTTGTCCCTTGTCGTCACCCCGTTCTCTGGAGTCACCCCGCCATGCAGGCAGAACCGAAGAAGTCGCAGGCGGAGCCCCAGGCGGTCTCCCTGGTGGGTGAGGAGTACGAGGTCGAGATCGGCCCCGTCGCCCACGGCGGCCACTGCATCGCCCGCACGTCCGAGGGGCAGGTGCTGTTCGTCCGGCACGCGCTGCCCGGTGAACGGGTCGTGGCCCGGGTCACGGAGGGCGAGGAGGGGGCCCGCTTCCTGCGCGCGGACGCGGTCGAGATCCTGGACGCCTCCAAGGACCGCATCGAGGCTCCCTGCCCCTACGCGGGCCCCGGCCGCTGCGGCGGCTGCGACTGGCAGCACGCCAAGCCGGGAGCGCAGCGCCGCCTGAAGGGCGAGGTCGTCGCCGAACAGCTCGGGCGCCTGGCGGGTCTCACCCCCGAGGAGGCAGGCTGGGACGGGACGGTCATGCCGGCCGAGGGCGACAAGGTGCCCGCCGGGCAGGTCCCGTCGTGGCGCACGCGCGTGCAGTACGCCGTGGACGCCGAGGGCCGCGCGGGCCTGCGCAAGCACCGCTCGCACGAGGTCCAGCCGATCGACCACTGCATGATCGCGGCGGAGGGCGTCAGCGAGCTGGGCGTCGAGCAGCGGGACTGGACGGGCATGGACTCCGTCGAGGCGATCGCGGCCACCGGCTCCCAGGACCGCCAGGTCATCCTCACTCCCCGGCCGGGCGCCCGCCTGCCCATCGTCGAACTGGACCGCCCGGTGTCCGTCATGCGGGTCGGCGAGAAGGACGGCGGCGTCCACCGCGTCCACGGCCGCCCGTTCGTCCGCGAACGCGCGGACGGCCGCACGTACCGGGTCGGCTCCGGCGGCTTCTGGCAGGTCCACCCGAAGGCCGCCGACACCCTGGTGACAGCGGTCATGCAGGGCCTGCTGCCCCGCAAGGGCGACATGGCGCTCGACCTGTACTGCGGTGTGGGCCTGTTCGCCGGTGCCCTCGCCGACCGGGTCGGCGACCAGGGCGCGGTCCTCGGCATCGAGTCCGGCAAGCGCTCCGTCGAGGACGCCCGCCACAACCTCGCCGGCTTCGACCGGGTGAGGATCGAGCAGGGCAAGGTGGACGCGGTCCTGCCGCGCACGGGGATCGACGAGGTGGACCTCATCGTCCTGGACCCGCCCCGCGCGGGCGCGGGCCGCAAGACGGTGCAGCACCTGTCCTCCCTGGGCGCCCGGAGGATCGCGTACGTGGCGTGCGACCCGGCCGCGCTGGCCCGGGACCTGGGGTACTTCCGGGACGGGGGGTACCGGGTGCGGATGCTGCGGGTGTTCGATCTGTTTCCGATGACCTCGCACGTGGAGTGCGTCGCGATCCTTGAACCTGCGGGTAAGGGTTCCTGACCTGTGCCTTTACCGTTGGGGCAGGTTACTCGACCTGTTTTCGCTCCGTGTAGCGGTTCGAGCGGTCGGATTGATCTCTATAACTCGCTGACCTGCGGGTTCGTGAGCGAGGGGCCTGCATAGGCGACGCCTTCCGAGCTGAGTTTGGAGATCCTTGGCGCTCGGATGACGCTCGACGCGGAAGTCTCTGCTGCACCTCCGCTGGCGCTGCGAGCCATATCTTCGATCTCGCGTTGCTAGGGAACGGGGCTCGACCGCGCTACTGTGATACCGGTCAGGTATCATGCATGCATGGCGATGACACTCCGACTCCCCGACGACCTCGACGCGAAGCTGTCCGAGCGGGCTCGCCGGGAGGGCCGCAGCAAGCAGGAGCTTGCCATCGAGGCCATCCGTGATGCCCAGGACCGGGCCGAGCTGAAGGTCGATGACGTTCTGGCCGAGCTGATGGACAGTGATGCGGAGATTCTGGACTACCTGAAGTGACGGACGTGCGCCACCTCCAGATCGACGAGATTCTGGCTATCGCCCGCGCGGTCAACGGTACCGAGCACAGCGTGCGTGACATGGGGCTACTGGTGTCGGCGATCGAGCGACCCCGGACGAACGTGTTCGGAGCCGAGCTGTATCCCACGCTGCACGGGAAGGCTGCGGCACTGCTGCACTCCGTCGCCCGCAATCACGCGCTGATCGACGGCAACAAGCGCACCGCCTGGCTTGCCATGCGTGTCTTCCTGCGGTTCAACGGCGTCAGCGCCAGAACCGTTCCGCCACCCGTCTCCGTTGCCGGCCCGTTCGTCGAGGAAGTCGCGCAGGACAACGTCGATGTACCGGTCATTGCCAAGCGTCTGTCGGCCTGGTTCTCCGTTTCCTGACGTTCGACGTCGTGAGGGCAGGACACGCGCGTGCCCTGCCCTCACGCGCGATGCGGCCCTGCTCAGGTCAAGCCGGAATGGGGCGCTGTGTACCGAAAGGCGTGGCTCCCTTTCGACGCGGCGCACCGGACAGCAGCTGCAAGCCTTCCGCTCGAGTTCTTGGCTCGGGTCACCGGGTGACGTTGGGTGCCTTGCCCCGGCGTCACGTACCCGGCGCCGATGCGATCGACGTCGTCCTGCGCCAACGTGGCGACGGGGGACACCTGAGTTGACGCACACCTCTTGCCAGTTCCCGCCTGTCGCTCGACGCGATGGCGGCGATGGCGGCGACCTCGCCGGATGGATTCCGGGATGCCGTGACCATCGGGCGCGCATAGCTATGCGGCGCGGCTGCCCCGGGGCAGCCGGCTCGCGTTGCCCACGACACCCGTACCGGCCGCGCCGGGGCAGGAACGGGTTGACGGAGCGCAGGAGTGCGCGGTGTCCTCCCTGCACTGGCGCTACTGGCGCTACTGGCGATCGACGTGATCCACGTGGAAGGTCAGCCCGGCGACGCTGCCCGACTGGACGACGGGACCGTGCTGAACTCCTCCGCTGATGCGGTTGTCGACCGTGCGCCAGGTGCCTGTCGCGGACGCCGAGAGTCGCAGTAACGAGGTCAGCAGAGCGCGCAGGGCCTCGTCGCTGCCGCCGCCGGCTTCCGCGAGTCGGCGCAGATGGTCACCGTATCGTCGGCTGATCTCGCGGGCGGCCCGTTCACGTTCTGTGGCGTCGGCGGCGAGGAGCCGGATCCTCGTGTCCTGCAGGTCGTCGAATGTGTCGGGGGCCGCGCTTGTGCGGCTCAGGTACCGACCGACGAGTTCCCGGGCGTGTGTCCAGGAGTCGGTGACCATGAGGGAGACCAGTGTGGTGGCGCCCGACGCCGCGAGTACGGCCAGTTCGCTGTCCATGTGTCTTCTCCTAGGCGAGGGGGGAGCCGGAGGCGGGCGCCTCGTCGTCGTCCGGGGAGAGGGACGCCGGCGGATCGAAGCGGTGCTGGATCTCCTCGGCGGTCTCGTGGCGGTTCTGCTCCTTGATGAGGCCGGCGATCTGTGCGGCGAGCATCGGGCGGCGTACATCTCCATCGGTGAAACCGATGCTGTCGAGGAAGTCGGCGAGATGCATCGTGGCCGTCTCTCGTCCCTGCGGCGCTGAGGGGGTTCTGTCCCTGGAAAGTCCGGCGTCGTCGGCTCGCCGGCCTGCTGAGAGATCAGATTCCGAAGCCGTTCGGGAATTAGTACGGGCAACGGCTACCGCGCGCCGTTGTCGAACCGGCTCGCGGCGGACGGCCATCCGCTGGGCTCCGTGGGCACGGTGCGGAACGGTTCGATGCCCGATCCGGACAATGAAAGCCACTCCGGGTACCGCGTCGACCAGATCGCCGCGCTCGCCGACGCCTCGCTGACCCGCTATCGGCACAACGTCGTGACGCTGCACATCGGTACCAACGACCTCCCAGGGGCCTCCGAGGTCGACAGCGCCGTCGCCCGGCTGAGGTCGCCGGTCAACCAGATCACCGCCGACGTCTCCGACGCCACCGTCCTCGTCGCCTCCCTGGTCGTGTCCACCAGCAGCTCGGAGGAGCGGTTCCAGGGCACGTACAACCAGGCCACCCGGCACATCGTCAGCGACGCGCAGGCCGCGGGCAAAAGCGTCGCGTTCGTCGACATGAGCAGTCTGGCCACGGCAGACCTGGCCGACCCCCTGCATCCCAACGACTCGGGCCACCAGAAGATGGCCGACGCTACGACGAGCTGAGCGCCTTCACGCTCCGGCTGGCCGAGCCCGGATTCGCCCCGGACGACCTGCCGTTGCGAGCCGCCGTCATCACCGTGGACGGACCAGGACGCCGGACGGCGCGGGCTGTCCCGTGCCCGGCTCCAGGCCGGATCCGGACCTGGCCGCCAGCTCGACCGTCCCGCAACCTCGCCCGGGAAGCGGTCAAGGCACTGGCCGAGCGCGGGTCCTGGAGGCCCGGCGGGGCGACGGCACCCATGTGACCAGCCTGCGCCGAGCCTGCTCCTGGTGGGACTCGGGGGTGCGGTGGAGCTGCTCCAAGGTGACTCGGTCGCCCTTCAGGACCTCATGGAAGTACGGCGGTTCCTCGAACCGATGGCTGCGGCCCTGCGGCCGCCCGGGTTCCGACGCCCAGCTGGCCGAAGTGAAACGGCACCTGGAGGCCATGCGTGGGGCCCGCGCCGACGTGGAGCGGCTCAACGCCGATGACGCCGCCGCCTTCCACCGCGCCGTTGTCTCGGCCAGGGGACAACGAGCCCTTCCTCACTCTTGTGGAAGCGATCTCCGGCCGCACCGTGGCCGAGCACGAAACGATCCTCAACGCGCTGTCCACCCGGGATGCCGCCCTCAGCCGGGCCGCCGCACTGCTGCACGTGAGCAACACCGAGCGGTGGCTGAGGGAGCACCTGCGCTCGGTCGAGCCCCTCCCCGTCCGTACGACAGAGCGGAAGTGACGGGCGTGCGCTGCCTGCTCACTGGGTGTAGAAGGTGGCGTCGGCCCGGTCGGTCGTCGTACTGAGAGCCTGGACGTACAGCAGGTAGTTGTAGTGGCGGATGTAGCGGCCCGGGAGGTTGTACGACTCGTACGAGACCCCGGCGGGGTCCGCGAGGCCGGCCCGGGCGGTGAAGGAGGCGTCACCGGCGAACAGCGCCGTCCCGTCGTTCTTCTCCACCCTCACCTCGTTGTTCTTGTGGCGCAGGAAGTAGCCGGGGAAGTTCGCCGACTCCAGGGAGACGGTGCCGCTGCCGGCGAGACCGGTGACCACACGGAACTGCGAGTCCGCCAGAGGCGAGACGTTCGCCTCGATCTTGGCGCGGTACTCCCAGTGCCGGATGAACCGGTCGGGGAAGTTGTACGAGGAGAGCCGGACCGGGGTGAGGCCGTCGGCGACCGGGATGCCGAAGTCAGGTGTGCCGTCGGCCTTCCAGTAGATCTTCTGGACGCGGGTGCGGCGGTTGGGGTCGTTGAGCGGGGAACCGCTGATGTCCTTGTAACTGCGGTCGTGGTAGACGAGGATGTCCGACTTGCCGTCCTCGGAGACCGTGAACTGGTTGTGCCCGGGACCGTACTGGCTGGTGGCGGCGAAGCTGGCGAAGACCGGGCCGGCGCTCTTGGCCCACGACGAGGCGCTGAGCAAGTCGGCCGAGGCGGACGCGGTCAGCATGCCCATGCAGTAGTTGGCGTCGGTGGCACTGGCCGAGAAGGTCATGAAGACCTTGCCGCCCCGCTGGATCACGGCCGGGCCCTCGTTGACCGTCTCCCCTCCGGCGGTCTCCCACGAGGCGGTCGGCCGGCTGATCATGACCGGTGTGCCAGTGACGGTCCACGGGCTGGACATCCGCGCCAGGTAGATGTTGGTGCCGCGGCCGACGGCAGGGTCGTTCTGCGCCCAGGCGAGGTAGCGGGTGCCGTTGGCGACGAAGGTCGTCGCGTCCAGGGAGAAAGTGTCCAGCGGCAGGGCGATACGCCCCTTCTCCGTCCAGGTGCCGGTGATCAAGTTCGCGTCCGTGCACTCCAGGACGTAGGGCCGGATCCGCCAGATGTCGTTGGCGGCGCCGGCGGCGAAGTAGATGTACCACTTGCCGTCGATGAAGTGGATCTCCGGTGCCCAGATGTGGGCGCCCATCTCACCGGTGGTGTGCTTGGTCCAGATGGTCGTCTCGGCGGCCGACGTGAGCCCCTGGACCGTGGTCGCGCGGCGGAGCACGATGCGGTCGTACGCCGGGACGGTGGCGGTGAAGTAGTAGAAGCCGTCGGTGTGCTTGAAGATGTGCGGGTCGGCCCGCTGCTCGGCGATGGTGTTCGTGTACGTCACACCGGGGGAGGTGGGCACGGCGGCGTGGGCGGGACCGGTCGAGACGCCGGTGACGGTGGCGGCGGCCGAGCCGGCGATCAAGCCGAGGACCGTTCGACGGGTGGGCGCAGGTCTCACGGAGTACTCCCTCTGTGCTGGTGCTGGTGCGGCGGACGCTTCACATCGTGTCGACATATCGAACATCGTTCGTAAGCTCGGCCAGAAGGTAAGTTCTGCAGTTCTCTCCGTCAACACTTGTCACACAAGTATCCGGAGCGTCCTCCCGCAGTCGAGAAGTGAGGCTCGCGCTGCTCCGTATCGGATGCCCCGTGTCTCTACCTCACCGCGGGCAGTGCCCAGGGCGACTACTGGAGCAACGCCCGTTCGACGGCGCCGACCACCAGGTGGTTACCGTCTTCTGGCGCCGCTGAACGAGACAGCCACTCGGCAGTACATCACTGGAATTGGGGGATGCCGGCGCTCTCGCGGAGGTGCCGGCCTCCCCGTCGGTGCGGGTCAGTTCGTCACGCGGAAGGTTGCGTCGCTGCGTCCTGTCGCGGTGGTGATCGGGTCGAGGCGGAGTTGGTAGGCGTAGTGGCGGATATAGCGGTCGGGGTGGTTGTACGACTGGAAGGACGACCAGCTCGCGTCGGCGAGTCCCGCGACCTGCCGGAAGGTGGCGTCCGCGGCGAACTGGGCGGTGCCGTCGTTGCGGACCAGTTGGAAGTCGTATCCGGAGTGCCGCAGGAAGTACCCGCGGTAGTTCACCGATTCGAAGGAGACGGTGCCGGAGCCCGCCAGGCCGGGGCGCGGCCGGAACTTGGCGTCGTCGCCAGTGACGTTCTGGTCGATGCGTACGTCGAAGTCGGCGTGCCGCACGTACCGGTCCTGGAAGTTGTACGACTGGAGCCGCTGGGCGGGGATGTCGCTCCAGCGTGCGAGCACGCGGGACTCCTCGGCGGCTGTGAGGTTCAGGATCGAGCCGTGGCGCTTCTTCGTGACGCCCATGGAGTAGGTTCCCGACGCCGGAATCCGGTAGGTGCCGGGGGCGGAGGGGTTGGTCGTCGTGACCGGCATGTACCCGCGTCCGGAGGAGTACTGGTCGAGGTAGAGCGCCCACTCGTTGCGGTCGCGGAACTTCATCCACATCGGGCCCTCGACCTGGGCACCGGTCAGGCCGATGCCGGAGAGGTCGCCGAGACCGGTCCAGGAACCGAGGATCGAGTTGCTGCCTTCGAGGGTGATCTGCCCGTCGCCGGAGGCCCGCACGTAGCGGTAGTCGCCGACGCCGGAGGGCATCTCGACGATCTGGGTGTCGATGATCTCCTGCATGCCGGGGCGGTCGATGTAGAGCTGAGGGGTGGTGATGGAACGGAAGTCTCCGGTGTGGGCGTAGTAGATGCGGTGCTTCTTCACACCGTCGACCGGCTTGTTCGTCGCCCAGTACAGGACGTAGTCGTTGGAGGCCGGGTCCCAGATCGCTTCCGGCGCCCAGGCGTTGCGTCCGTCGGGGATCGCGCCGGCGACGTTGAGCAGCCACGGCTCCGACCAGTTGACCAGATCCGTCGACTCCCACACCACGAGGTTGCGGCTGCCGTTGTACACGGCGGCCTCCCAGTTCTGCCCGCAGCTGATGCACAGGTCGGTCGCGATGATCCAGTACCTGTCACCGTTCGGGGATCTCACCAGTGCGGGGTCGCGCACCCCCTTCGTGCCGACCGTGGAGCGAAGGGCAATTCCGCCGCCGTTGAGCTCAGTCCAGTCCAGGCCGTCCGTGCTGTACGAGAAGTAGATCTGCTGACCGTTCGACCCCTCCCCGATGAAGTGCGTCATCAGGTAGCCCGGGTCGGCGGCGGCCGCCCGGTCCGCGACGGTCAGGGCTTGGCCTGTGAAGAGCAGGCACGCGGCGAGCAGTATCGCCGAGAGCCGGGCGTGAAGCGCGGACATGTATGTCTCCTGTCGTTCTGCAAAGGTCACCACCGGACGCGCGGAAGGGGCCGACTTGCACCAACACCGGCGACGGCTACCGCAAGGTCAAGGGTGTGGGCAGCGGCAAGCTGCTGGAGGTCGCGGTAGACCGTTTCCTCCGGCCGGACGTCTGCCGGTTACGGGAGCGTGGTCCACTTCTGGTTGTTCTGGCCGTTGCAGGTCCAAAGGATGGCCGGGGTCCCGTTGGCGGTCCCGGCCCCGTTGACGTCGAGGCACAGTCCGGCATGGACGTTGCGGATCGAACCGTCGGAACCGGCGGTCCACTTCTGGTTGTTGTGGCCGTTGCAGGGCCAGATGACGACCGGCGTGCCGTTGGAGGTCCCCCGGTTGGAGGCGTCCAGGCACTTGTCGCCGTAGACGCGGATCTCGCCACCGGCCCAGGTGGTCCACATCTGGTTGGCGGCCGTGTGGCAGTCCCAGATCAGCGTCTTGGTCCCGGCCGCCGTGGCGGCACCGTCCACGTCCAGGCAGCGGCCGGACCCGGTACCGCGCAGGCGCGCGGTGGTGGAGGCCAGAAGGCTGCCACCGGTCACCCTGAACACGGCGACACCGCGCGCGGGGACGCTGACCGAAATCTGCCCGGAGGTGGTCGACGTGCCGCCGGTCCACAGGTCGGTGAGAGTGAACGAGCCACCGGACAGGCCGACTTGTGCGGCCGTGGTGGTGACGGTCGCGGTGCTGCCGCCTCGGTTGAACAGGCCGACCGCGACGGAGCCGTCGGACAGGGACTTGGCGAACACCTCGGTGTCGCCGTCGTCGCGGACTCGGCGTCCGCCCGCCCCCAGCGAGTCCTGGTTGACCGCGAGCAGGCGCGGGTTGCGCAGGACGGCGCTCACGTCGGCGGACATGGTGCGGATGTCGTTGCCGGCCATGAGCGGGGCACTCATGAGTGCCCACAGGGCGAAATGGGAGCGGGACTCGGTCAGGGACAGGCCGGGGCGGCCGACGACCAGCATGTCGGGGTCGTTCCAGTGTCCCGGACCCGACTGCGCGGCGAGCGGGGCGGTGACGTCGAGGACGTTGCCGACGCCCATCGGGTAGCTGTTGGTGTTGTTGTTCTGCCAGATGTCGAGCAGGTCCTCCGTCGTCCGCCACAGGTCGGCGACCTCGCTCCAGTTGTACTTGTCGCCGGTGGGGGAGTGGAAGCTGTTGGGGTTGATGCTGTAGACGATCGGGCGGCCGGTGGCGCGCAGGGCGTCACGCATGATGGTGAACCGTGCGATCTGCTCGCTGAGGGTGCCGCTGCCGGAGCACCAGTCGTACTTGAGGTAGTCCACGCCCCAGGAGGCGAACGTGGTGGCGTCCTGGGCCTCGTGGCCCTTGCTGCCCGTGGAGCCGGGGTAGGTGCCCACGCCCTGGGCGCACGTTTTCTCGTTGGGGGCCTGGTAGATGCCGAACTTCAGGCCCTTGCCGTGAAGGTAGTCACCGAGCGCCTTCATGCCGCTGGGGAACTTGGCGGGGTTGGCCCGCAGGTTGCCGGCCGCGTCACGCTGCGGGTCGAACCAGCAGTCGTCGACCACCACGTACCGGTATCCGGCGTCCCGCATCCCCGAGGACACCATCGCGTCGGCGGCCTCGCGGACCTGCGCCTCGGTGATCCCGCACCCGAAGCTGTTCCAGCTGTTCCACCCCAGCGGAGGGGTGAGCGCGGGGCTGCCCGGTGCGGCCTCGGCGGTCGTGCCGACGGAGGCGGTGATGGTGGCGGTGAGCGTCAGTGCGGTGGCTGTGAGCAGACGCAGCAGTCGTCTGTGCATGGGAACCATGGGAGGTCCTTCCGGGGAGGCGAAGCGGAAGCTGCTTCGCCTCCCTCAAAGGGCGAGGTCACGAGTTTGTGTTCATGTGCGCACGGGGCAGCGCTGAAGCGTGAGCAGGCCCGGCCGGTACGGCAGCTTCAGGTAGTCGGTGCCGTTCGAGTTGGGGTCCCTGCCCTGGTAGAGGAACTGCAGGTTGCAGGAGTCGATGGTCATGGTCCGGTCGGGGTTGTCGCGGACCAGGTCACCGTGGCTGATGTCGTTGGTCCAGGTGGCACCGCTGTTGGCCTTGCCCGCGAAGGGGCTGCTCTCGCTGCCGGCCTGGAGGGTCCACGGACCGTTCAGGCCGGAGGCGGTGAGGGAGCGGAAGTAGCGGCCTCCCGGGCCCTTCGCCTCGACGATCATGAGGTACTGGTTCTGGCCCTCGGTATCGAACGAGGGTCGAGAGGCCGAGCGCGGTGGAGGATGAAGGCCGATCAGGAGGTGCTTCCTCGACGGCCTAATTCCTCACGAGGCGCCATCGGTTGTCGGCGGTGCCGTCGTCCGAATCCTGGACCGCGAACGCGCCGGCAGCGGTGGAGTTGTTCGCGATGGCGAGCAACTTGCCGCTGTTCTCGTTGCGGATCTTGTAGGTTCCGTCTCCCTGGTCGAGCAGCGTCCATCGGTGGTCGGCGGTGCCGTTGTCCGACCACTGCAGGACGGTCGCGCCGTCTGCCGTCGACATGTTCAAGACGCCGAGCACCTTGCCGCTGTGGGCGTTGCGGAAGCGGACCGCGTTTCCGTCGGCGATCATTTGCCAGTCGTGGTCGGCGGTGCCCGAGTCGTTCCACTGCAGAGCGCGGCCACCGTCGGCCGTGGACATGTTCTGGATGCCCAGCACCAGACCGCTGCCCACGTTGGCGAGCCGAACGGTGCCGCTGGTGTTCCAGTAGACGGTGTAGTCGTGGCCGTGCGCGTCGTGGAACGGGCCCAGGCTGACGGTGGAGCCGTTGGCGGTCGCGGTGAAGGCGAGCGAACTGCTGCTGGTCCGTGCGATCGAGGACGTGTTCAGTGACGGGAGGGAACTGAGCCCGGAGTCACCGTAGTTCCCGGACAGGACCACGGGGCCGTAGGTGATCGCGGCGACGTTCGGGGTGTCGTTGGCCGCTCGCATGATGACCCGCATGGGCAGACGGACGGTGATCCTGTCGCCGGAGGTCCAGGAGCGGGTCAGGGTGGCGTAGCTGCCGGGGGTGGCGGCGATGTTCTGCCGCGTGCCGTTGACGCTGATCGTGGCCCCGGCGGTCCAGCCCGGGATGCGGATGCGCATCGCCCACGTGCCGCTGACGTTGCCGGTGACCTGCAGGGTCGTGGTGTCGCTGACGGGGTACGTCGTGGTCTGGGTGACCGTGATTCCGCGCTCCGACCAGTTGAGCACCGAGGGCACGAACAGGTTCACGATCAGGGTGTCGTCACTGCGGAAGTAGATGGAGTCCATCAGCCTGGTGTGCATCTCCAGGCCTGTGCCCTGGCAGCACCAGAAGGTTCCGTAGTCGGTGCTCCAGGTGCCGCCGCCCCACGCCGGACCCACACCGCGGCGGCCGCCCGGATTGAGGGGGGTGAAGTAGGTGACGTGGCCGTGGTCGTCCGACGGGTTCTGCTGGCCGATCATCTGGTTGAGCCACGCCTGCTCGTAGTAGTCGTACAGCGCTACCCGGTTCGGGTCCAGCGCGAACAGCTCCCGGGTGAGGGTGAGCATGTTGAAGGTGTTGCAGCTTTCGCACGTGTCCTTGTTCAGGTAGCCGGCGATGGCGTTCGGGGCGCGGAAGTGCTCCGCCTGGCTGTTGCCGCCGATGGCGTAGGTGTGCGCGTTGACGGTGAAGTTCCAGGCGTTGGTGGCGATGTCCCGGTAGCGGGTGGTGCCGGTGGCCTTGTACTCGCGGGCGGCCCCGATCCACTTGGGCACCTGGGTGTTGGCGTGCAGTCCGCTGAGCCGGTCCTGGTCGGACGCCAGGGGGTCGAACACCGCGGCGTGGTCGAACCGCCGGGCGACGGTGAGCCACCGCGCGTCGCCTGTCTGCTGGTAGAGGTCGGTCAGCACGGCGTTCATGCCGCCGAACTCGGTCTGCAGCATGGCCTGCATCTGCTGGCCGCTCAGCCGGCCGGTGCGCCAGTCGACCCATCCGGCCAGGGCGAGCAGCACGTCACGGGCCTGTGTGCTGCCGATGTGGCGCCATACGTCCAGCAGGCCGGCGAGGGTCTTGTGGATGGTGTAGTACGGCACATTGCCGTTGCTCAGGGTCCGCTGCTCGAGTGCGGTGAAGTCGGACTCGGGGTAGCCGGAGAGGTACCCGGCGTTGAAACCGGCGGCGCCGTTGTTGGCCTGGCACTTGGCCAACTCCGCGACCATGCGGGTTGCCTTGTCCCGGCAGGTGGTGTCCCCCGTGACCGCGTACAGCTGTGCCCAGGCCGTGAGGAAGTGCCCTTGGACGTGGGTGCGGAAGGGGAAGTTCGGTGCGTCCCAGCCGCCGGTGGTGGCGGCGCCGTTGGTGGAGAGCCGGTGGTTGGCGCGGAAGTTGTACAGCAGCCGGTCGACATCGACGAACCGCAGATAGTTCTGTGTTCGGTTCTGGTTGTCCAGCCACCGGCTTGCGGTGAGCCGGACCCGGCCGAGTTCGAAGGGGTGCGCCAGGGGTCTTGTCCCCGATGAGTGGACACCTGTTCGTTTCGTTATGCGGCAAATGTCAGGGGAGCTGACTGCTGTTCGTAGGCGATCGGTGCCTGC
>NZ_JBICYB010000068.1:0-16452 GCF_043200575.1 Streptomyces sp. NPDC048392 | reverse complement strand
GTGGGGGGGTGGGGGGGGGGGGGGGCGGGGGGGGGGGGGGGGGGGGGGGGGGGGGGGGGGGGGGGGGGGGGGGGGGGGGTGGGGGGGGGGGGGGGGGGGGGGGGGGGGGGGGGGGGGGGGGGGGGCCCCCCCCGGGGGGGCCCCCCCCCCCCCGGCGGGTCAGCCTTCCCGCAGGCTCACGTCGTCCAGGACGAAGCCGGTCTGCAGACTGCCGTCCTCGCTGCCGGTGAAGCTCAGGGCCACCTGCCGGCCGGCGTAGGCGCCGAGGTCGACCGTGCGCTGCACATAGCCGTTCCGGGCGTCCACGTTGGACAGGGTGGCGAGCGTGGTGCCGTCGGCCTTCACCTTGAAGGTGTCGTACACCGTCGACCCCGACTCGTCGGTGTCGATGTGCAGCCAGTACGTCAGCCGGGTGCACTCGGCCGGCACGGTCACCGTCTGGCCGACCGACTCGGTGTGCGTGGAACCGTAACCGGCGAGCCACGAGAAGCGGGTCCCGGTGTGCGCCGCCTGGCCCGAGTGGGCGCCGATGGTGCCGGTGTCCCCGGTCCACGGCGAGCTGCCGCTCTCGAAACCGCCGTTGGCGACGGGATCGGTGTCGCAACCGTCGCCACCGCCGTCACCGTCTCCGGTGTCCACGGCCCGCTGCCAGATGGTGTAGGCGATGCCGTCCGACGCACGGTTCAGGCCGGGTGTGTTGATGTTGTCGAGGTTGTCGCACGACCGGTGGTAGCACGGGTCGTACGAGGACCCGGCGGTGCCGCCCCACTTGGCGGCCTGCGCGGAGGTCTTGCGGGCACTGGCGCCCATCGCGTAGCCGGAGGTCGGGATGCCGTACTGCTCGAAGGAGTAGTCGTCGCTGCGCCCGGCGCCCTCGGTGTTCTCCTCGGGCTGCAGGCCCAGCGAGTCCCAGTACGCCTTCATCGGCGCGGCGGCGGCCGAGGCGACGTGGTTGACGAAGTAGCCGCCGTTGGTGGAGGCGACCATGTCGAAGTTGTAGTACGCCGTGATCGCGGACCGCTGCGCCGAGGAGAGCGAGCGGACGTAGAAGTCGGAACCGTTGAGTCCCTGCTCCTCGTCGGTCCACCAGGCGAAGCGGACCCGGCCCCGCATCGTCGGGTTCTGCTGCGCCAGGGTCAGGGCGTTCTCCAGGAGGGCGGCCGAGCCCGAGCCGTTGTCGTTCATGCCGGGGCCCGCCGAGACGCTGTCGAGGTGGGCGCCGAACATGTACACGTTGCCTGTGTCGCCGTGCGGCCACTCGGCGATCAGGTTGGGGCCGGCGCCGCTGCTGCAACCGGAGGTGCACGGCTGCTCGGTGACGGTGTAACCGGCTGCCTGCAGCTTGCCCTTCACATAGGCGACGGAGTCGCGGTAGCCCTGGCCGGCCGAGCGGCGGGTGCCGCCGTTGCGTCCGGCTATGGAGCTCAGCTCGGTCAGGTGCGCCTTCACCCTCGCCACGTCGACGTCGGGCGACTGGGCGGTGGGCGCGGCGTCGGCGGCGACGGCGGGGAGTGTGCCGAGGCCGAGCACGACGGCGAGGGACAGGCTCGCCACGGCGAATCTTCGTTTCACCTTTGGTCCTCCAGAAGTGGCTGAGGGGTGGCCACGCATGACATGTGCATGTTGGAGCGGCGAAAGACTCACAGCGGAAGTCGAGTCAGTCAACGGAACGGACGTCCGGGAGGGCAGGTTGTCCGAAAGAAGAACCATCTGTTCGTTATCCGGACGGAGGGAGGGAAGTGAAAGGCCGGCCCGGACGTAGCCGGACCGGCCTGCTGCCGAGGAGTGACGAGAAGTTACGCCAGCCCCGGCCCCCGCACCGGAATGCTCGTGAACGTCGGCTGCGGCGCCGGGTCCTGGAAGAAGTCGTTGCCCTTGTCGTCCACCACGACGAACGCCGGGAAGTCCTCGACCTCGATCTTCCAGACCGCCTCCATGCCGAGCTCCTCGTACTCGACGACCTCGACCTTCTTGATGCAGTCCTGTGCGAGCCGGGCCGCCGGACCGCCGATCGACCCCAGGTAGAAGCCGCCGTGCGCGTCGCACGCGTCGGTGACCTGCCTGCTCCGGTTGCCCTTGGCCAGCATCACCCTGGAGCCGCCCGCCGCCTGGAACTGCTCCACGTAGGAGTCCATGCGCCCGGCCGTCGTCGGACCGAAGGACCCGGACGCGTACCCCTCCGGGGTCTTCGCCGGACCCGCGTAGTACACCGGGTGGTCCTTCAGGTACTGCGGCATCTCCTCGCCCGCGTCCAGCCGTTCCTTGATCTTGGCGTGCGCGATGTCGCGGGCCACGACCAGCGGGCCGGTCAGGGACAGCCGGGTCTTGACCGGGTGCCTGGTCAGCTCGGCGAGGATGTCGTCCATCGGCTGGTTGAGGTCGATCCTCACGACGTCGCCGGACTCGTCCAGGTGCTCGTCCGTCGTCTCCGGCAGGAACCGCGCCGGGTCGGTCTCCAGTTGTTCCAGGAACACGCCCTCGGCGGTGATCTTCGCGACCGCCTGCCGGTCGGCGGAGCAGGACACGGCGATGGCGACCGGGCAGGACGCCCCGTGCCTGGGCAGGCGCACCACGCGCACGTCGTGGCAGAAGTACTTGCCGCCGAACTGCGCGCCGATGCCGATCCTCTGCGTCAGCTCGAAGACCTTCTCCTCCAGCTCCTTGTCCCGGAAGCCGTGCCCGAGCGCCGAACCCTCGGCCGGGATCTCGTCCAGGTAGTGCGCGGAGGCGTACTTCGCGGTCTTCAGCGCGTACTCGGCCGAGGTGCCGCCGACGACGATCGCCAGGTGGTAGGGCGGGCAGGCGGCCGTGCCGAGCGAGCGGATCTTCTCCTCCAGGAACGTCATCATGGAGGACTCGTTCAGGACGGCCTTCGTCTCCTGGTAGAGGAACGACTTGTTGGCCGAGCCGCCGCCCTTCGCCATGAACAGGAACTTGTAGGCGCCGCCGTCGGTCGCGTACAGCTCGATCTGGGCCGGGAGGTTGGAGCCGGTGTTCTTCTCCTCCCACATGGTGAGCGGAGCCATCTGCGAGTAGCGCAGGTTCAGGTTCGTGTACGCGTCGTAGATGCCCCGGCTCAGCGCCTCCTCGTCGCCGCCCGCCGTCAGCACGTTCTGCCCGCGCTTGCCCATGACGATCGCCGTGCCGGTGTCCTGGCACATCGGCAGCACGCCCGCCGCCGCGATGTTCGCGTTCTTCAGCAGGTCGAGGGCCACGAACTTGTCGTTGCCCGACGCCTCCGGGTCGTCGACGATGCGGCGCAGCTGCGCCAGGTGCGCCGGGCGCAGGTAGTGCTGGATGTCGTGGACGGCCTCCTCGGCCAGCTTGCGCAGCGCCTCCGGCTCCACCTTGAGGAACGTCCGCCCGTCGGCCTCGAAGGTGGAGACGCCCTCGGCGGTCACCAGCCGGTACGGAGTGGTGTCCTCGCCCTGGGGGAGCAGATCGGTGTACGCGAACTCAGGCATCTCGCCCATTCCTCACTCGACATCACGCGCGGCTGGATTTCGCTGGATCTCTCAGCAACGACGGCTGGCCTCCGTTGGCAGCGCCAACCAGCGTAAAACCTGCTCACGCCGCCGAGCTTGTGAGGTAAGGCTCAGTCGGCCCCGGCCGCCGCGGCCGCCCGCTACCGGTCCTCGACAAGGTTGCCCACAGGACTGGTCGCGATCTATCGCGTTTCGGTACGCTGCCGCCGTGGACCTTCACAAGCACGCCCAACCGCAGGACGCGGCCCCGCGCGGCGCCGACACACGCACCTCCGAGCTGCGCGCCTCGGACACCGACCGTGACCGCGTCGCCGACATGCTGCGCGAAGCCCTCGCCGAGGGGCGGCTGACCGCCGACGAGCACGCCGAGCGCGTCGAGGGCGTGCTGGCCGCCAAGACCGTCGGCGAGCTGGACGTCTTCGTCCGGGACCTGCCCGCCGCCCACGGGCTTCGCCGGGACGCCACCGCCCCGGCTCCCCGCCGCCCCGCCGCGGGCGCCATCCCGGCGGAGCCCGACGAGAACGTGGTGGCGGTGTTCAGCAGCGCCGTCCGCAAGGGCCGCCGGCGGGCGAACCGCCGTATCCACGCGTACGCGGTCTTCGGCAGCGTCGAGATAGACCTCAGCGAGGCGGTCTTCGAGTACCAGCAGGTCGTCATCAAGGCGTTCGCCGTCTTCGGCAGCGTCGAGGTGCGTGTCCCGGAGAACGTGTCGGTGCGCGGCGCGGGCGGCAGCGTCCTCGGCAGTTTCGAGGTCCACACCCTCGACTCCGCCGAGGCCCAGGCCCCCGTCATCTACGTGGACGGCTGGGCCGTGCTGGGCAGCGTCGAGGCGCGTCCCAGGCGGGGCAAGGTCGTCGCGGACATCCTCGACCGGGTGCACCGCAAGGTCGAGAAGGGTTTGCGCAAGCACCTGTAGCGGAGCACCGGCGGCGGTTGGAAACCCAGTGCATAGGCGCGCGCACAACGGGTAAGCCTTGACGCATCGTCTCTCGCTCGCGAAGCCGTCGTCAGGAGTAGACCGTGCTGCAACCGCCGCGTTCGTCCCTGCAGGTAGCCGCTGTTCCGGCCCAGCGGGTGCCCGTGCGGGACAGGGGCCAAGACGCTCCCTGGCACACCGAGGCGGTGTGCCGGCGTGACGAGGCCGGACTGTTCTTCGCCCCCTCCAAGGAACCGACCGCCGCCCGGCTCTCCCGCGAAGAGGCCGCCAAACGCGTCTGCGCGCGCTGCCCGGTCATGGTCGAATGCCGCGAGCACGCGCTGCTCCAACCAGAGCCCTACGGCGTCTGGGGCGGCCTCACCGCCGCCGAACGCCGCGTGGTCCTCGCCCGGCGCCGCCGCCGCGACGTGGAACTCAAGAACACCGCCCGCACGACGGGCCGCATAGCGGCCGCCGGTTAGCAGGCACGCACCCGAAAGGGCACCCTCTCCGCACCGAGGGTGCCCTCGTCACGCCGGGACGCTCGTGCCCCCGAGGGCCGCGGGGCCCTGTCCGGTCAGCGGCTGTGCCACAGGGCGCGACCGGGGGCCATTCTCCGGCTCGGGCTTACAGCCGACGCGAGGGGCGCGGGGCCGTGTCCGGTCAGCGGCTGTGCCTCGGGGCGCGACCGGGGCCATTTTCCGGCTCGGGGTTACAGTCGACGCGAGGGGCGCGGGGAGCCGTGCGACGAGCCACGACGCATCCGCACCCCCGCAGCCGGCACCTCGCCTCAGGGGGCGCCCCGCACAACCGACGGAGTCACCGTCACTTCGCCCGGTCGAAGTCGACCGCGCTGTACGCCCGCAGCTTGCTCAGCCGGTGCTCCGAGTCGATCCGCCGCACCGTGCCCGACTTGGACCGCATCACGATCGAGTCGGTCGTGGCCGTCTCGGACCGGTACCGCACACCGCGCAGCAACTCGCCGTCGGTGATGCCGGTGGCGACGAAGAACACGTTGTCCCCGGAGACGAGATCGTCGGTGGTCAGCACCCGGTCCAGATCGTGGCCAGCGTCGACCGCGCGCCGCCGCTCCTCGTCGTCCTTGGGCCACAGCTTGCCCTGGATGGTGCCGCCCAGGCACTTCACGGCGCAGGCCGAGATGATGCCCTCCGGCGTGCCGCCGATGCCGAGCAGCAGGTCGATGCCGGTGCCCTCGCGCAGCGCCAGGATGGAGCCGGCCACGTCACCGTCGGAGATCAGCTTGATGCGGGCGCCGGTCTCCCGGACGTCCTTGATGAGGCCCTGGTGGCGGGGCCGGTCGAGGATGACGACGGTGACGTCCTCGGGGGTGCGGCGCTTGGCCTTGGCGATCCGGCGGATGTTCACGGACACGGGCGCGTTGATGTCGACGAAGTCGGCGGCCTCCGGCCCCGTGACCAGCTTGTCCATGTAGAAGACGGCGGACGGGTCGAACATGGAGCCGCGCTCGGCGGCGGCCAGCACCGCGATCGCGTTGGTCATGCCGTTGGCGGTCAGCGTGGTGCCGTCGATGGGGTCGACGGCGATGTCGACCTCGGCGCCGGTGCCGTCCCCGACCCGCTCCCCGTTGAAGAGCATCGGGGCCTCGTCCTTCTCACCCTCGCCGATGACGACGACGCCGTTCATCGAGACGGTGTGGACGAGGGTCCGCATGGCACGCACCGCGGAACCGTCGGCGCCGTTCTTGTCACCGCGCCCGACCCAGCGGCCGGCGGCCATCGCCGCGGCCTCGGTGACCCGCACCAGCTCCATGGCGAGGTTGCGGTCGGGGGCCTCTGAGGGGACGTCCAGCTCGGAGGGGAGATGATGCTCGGTCATCGGAACGCACCTTTCTGATACGACGACGGCCGGATGAGGGTGTGCTCAGACTCTATCGTCAGTCCGACAAAATGAGCAGGGGACCCCACGTATGAGCGCATCAGGCACCTGCGACGATAGAGGGCGTGGCAGGTACGAAAGGCAAGCAGAAGTCGGCCCGGGACATGATCCTCTCCCTCGGGCTCATCGTCCTCGCGGCAGGCGTGATCTGGATCTTCATCCCGCACGACGACGGCGCACCCCCCGTCAAGCGGGTCGACTACCGGGTCGAGCTGCTCACCGCTCAGCGCGCCGCGTCGTACCCGGTGGCCGCGCCGGAGGGTCTGTCCGAGGACTGGAAGCCGACCTCCGTCCGCTTCCGGGGTGACGACTCCGACGCCTGGCATCTGGGCTTCAGCGCCCCGGACGGCGAGTACGTGACGATCGAGCAGTCCACGAAGAAGGCGTCCGCGTTCATCGAGGACGCCACCCAGGGGGCGCGGGCCACCGAGCGGACCGAGGAGATCGGCGGCCGGACGTGGACGCGTTACACGGGTGGCCGCTACGACGCGCTGGTGCTGCGCGATGCCGAGGACATGAAGGGCGCGACGACGGTCGTGGCCGGCACCGGGTCGTTCGAGCGGCTCGGCGAGATGGCGGCGGCGCTCGGGCCGACCTGACGCAAGCCACGAAGCGGCCACGACGCAGCCCCCGGCCAGAGGCCGGGGGCTGCGTCGTGTGCACGGTGCCGCGTGCCTCAGACCGTGGTGACGACCTCGTCGTACGCCAGGCGCGGGGAGCGGGGGAACCAGGCGTCGGGGCCCGGACGGCCGATGTTGACGACCATCAGCGGCGTGTGGTCGTCGTCCAGGAACTCCTTGCGCACGCCCTCGAAGTCGAGGCCGGTCATGGGTCCGGCGGCCAGCCCCGCGGCGCGGACGCCGACGATGAAGTACGCGGCCTGCAGGGCGGCGTTCAGGGTGGCGGCGCCCTCGCGCACCGGGCGCTCGCTGAACAGCGCGTCCTTCGCGGCGGGGAAGTGCGGGAAGAGCTGCGGCAGCTCCTCGTGGAACTCGTTGTCCGCCGAGAGGATCGCGACCAGCGGAGCGGTGGAGGTCTTGGGCCGGTTGCCCTCGGCCATGTGCCGGACCAGACGCTCGCGGGCCTCGGCGGAGCGGACCAGCGTGATGCGCAGCGGCGACTGGTTGAAGGCGGTCGGACCGTACTTGACCAGGTCGTAGATCGCCTGCATCTGCTCGTCGGTCACCGGCTCGTCGGTGAAGGTGTTCGCGGTGCGGGCCTCGCGGAACAGCAGGTCCTGGGCGGCGGGGTCGAGAACGAGAGACATGCGTGATCTTTCTCCGGGGGTGCGTCGGCTCCGCACGGCGCGGCCGGGAGCCGTTGACGGTGACGACACTACGACAAGGAAGTTCAACGTTCAACCAAAAGTGGGGTGCGGTGATCCGCTTCACAGGCGCCTTTGAGATCCGTGCCGAACGGTGATCTGTCCGCGTCGGCCGTCGCGGGCGCGGGTCTCGGTCGCCGCGCGGTGGCGTCCGACCGGGTCCGGCCGAGCGGGTCTGTCCGAGCGGGTCTGCCTGACCGGGTCTGTCCGACCGGGTCTGTCCGACCGGGTCTGTCCGAGCGGGTCTGTCCGACCGGGTCTGTCCGAGCGGGTCTGTCCGACCGGGTCTGTCCGAGCGGGTCTGTCCGAGCGGGTCTGTCCGACCGGGTCTGTCCGACCGGGTCCGGCCGACCGGGTCCGGCCGAGCGGGTCTGCCTGACCGGGTCTGTCCGACCGGGTCCGGCCGACCGCGGGCGGAGGCCCCTGGGCCGCGACACGGGCCGCAGGAGCAGTGACCGCACGTCGTCAGGCCGCGGGTCGAGTGACGCGGGTCGAGTGACGTGGATCGAGTGACGAAGGGTCGAGTGACGCGGGTCACAGGCGTCCGGCGATCACTTCGCCCGCCGTCCGCGGTCCTGCACCGCAGAACACCGTCACTCGTCTTCAAGGAGCGCACCGACATGAGCAGCGGCACCGTGAAGGGCCCGGCCTCCTATTTCCCGTCGATCGAGAAGAAGTACGGCCGCCCGGTCGCGGAGTGGAAGGAACTCATCCGCTCCTCCCCGCTCAGCAGGCACACGGAACTCGTCGCCTGGCTCAAGAACGAGCACGGCCTGGGCCACGGGCACGCCAACGCACTCGTCGCGCACACCCTGGCCGAGGACACGGCCCAGGGTGGCTAGAGGCAGCTAGAGGGCCCCGCCCTCGTCGCCGTCCCTGCCCTCCGGGCCCGCCTCCTCGGCCAGCGCCGCGTCCAGGCGGGCCCGGGCGCCGTCCAGCCGGCGGCGGCAGACCTTCGCCAGCTCCTCGCCCCGCTCCCACAGGGCGAGGGACTCCTCCAGCGTCGTACCGCCGGCCTCCAGCCGCCGGACGACCTCGATCAGCTCGTCCCGTGCCTGCTCGTACCCGAGCGCCTCGGACATCGCCGTCGGCTGCTCCACCTCGCTGGTCATCCACCCACCCTATGCGTCGACTCGTACGGAGAAATCGCCCTCGGAGACGCGCGCCCGCAGCGTCTCGCCGGGCTCCACCTCGCCGGGGTCGCGCACCGCGTGGCCGTCGGCCCGCTGCAGCACCGCGTACCCGCGCTTGAGGGTCGCGGCGGGGGAGAGGGCCACCACGCGCGCGTGCGTGTGCGTCAGCTCGGAGTCGGCCCGGTCGAGGTGGTGCCGCAGCGAACGGCGGCCCCGGTCGAGGAGGGCCGTCACCTGCTCCGCCCGCTCGTCGATCATCCGGTGCGGGTCCTGTATCGACGGCCGGGCCAGCGCGTGGGCCAGCCCCCGCTCCTCGCGGTCGACGAACGCCGCCACACACCGCCGGGCCCGGTCCCGCAACTGCCGCACCCGCTCGTACTCCTCGCCGACGTCCGGCACGACCTTCTTCGCGGCGTCGGTCGGCGTGGAGGCGCGCAGGTCGGCGACCAGGTCCAGCAGGGGGCTGTCCGGCTCGTGCCCGATCGCCGAGACGACCGGCGTACGGCACTGGGCGACCGCCCGCACCAGCTGCTCGTCGGAGAACGGCAGCAGGTCCTCCACGCTGCCACCACCCCGCGCGACGACGATCACGTCCACGTCGTCCATCGCGTCCAGCTCCTTCACCGCCTGCATCACCTGCGGCACGGCGTGCACGCCCTGCACCGGGACGTTGCGCACCTCGAAGCGGACGGCGGGCCAGCGGTGCCGGGCGTTCTCCAGGACGTCCCGCTCGGCCGCCGACGCCCGCCCGCACACCAGGCCGATCAGGTGAGGCAGGAACGGCAGCGGCTTCTTGCGGTCCGGCGCGAACAGGCCCTCGCGCGCGAGCGCCTTCTTCAGCTGCTCCAGACGCGCCAGCAGCTCCCCGACGCCCACCGGCTTGATCTCGGCGGCCCGCAGCGACAACTGCCCCCGCGGCGCATACCACTCCGGCTTGGCGTGCACGACGACCCGAGCACCCTCGCCGACCACGTCCGCCACGGCGTCGAACACCTGCCGGTAGCAGGTCACGCTCACGGAGATGTCGTACGACGGATCGCGCAGCGTCAGAAACACCACACCGGCACCCGGCCGCCGCGACAACTGCGTGATCTGCCCCTCGACCCACACCGCGCCGAGCCGGTCGATCCAGCCCCCGATCAGCCGTGACACCTCACCGACGGGCAGGGGGCTTTCGGGAGTCGAGTGAGCAGCCATGCGCACGAGCGTAACGGCCGGGTCCGACATCGACGCTGATACCCGGGTTCCGGCGGCCGAGCCCGCCCGAGCTCACGCCCCGGCCGTCTCCGTGTCCCGCCGCCCCCTCCACTGCGCCGCGAGCACCACCAACCCCACCGCCAGCCAGACGGCCCCGACCACCTGCGCGGTTCCCGATGCCTCCACGATCACGGCGATGGTGATCGCCGCGCCGAGCACCGGCACCAGCAGGTGCCGCCACCAGCTCACCGGGCCCGAGCCGCGCCGGACCGCGAACCAGCCCACCACGCTCGCGTGGAGCAGCGTGAACGCGGTCAGCGCGCCGATGTCGACCACCGAGACCAGATGGTCGAGACCGTCGTCCCGGCGGGCCGCCCACACCGCCGCCGCCATCGTGATCACGGCCGACACCAGCAGCGCCACGCGCGGCACCCCGGCATCCGTCCGCGACAGCGCCGCCGGCAGCCGCCGGTCGCGGCCCATCGCGAACAGCAGCCGCCCGGCCGCCGCCTGCCCGGCCAGCGCCGCGAACGCCGCGCCGATCGCCTTGCTCACCGCCACCAGATCATGCAGCCACGTGCCCACCGACACGTCCACGGCGTCGTAGAACGCCGAGCCCTGCCGCTCCGGCTCCGCCGCCAACCGCGCCGACGACACCGGCTCCAGCAGCGCCACCAGGTACGTCTGCGCCACGAACAGGACGCCCGCCAGCGCCAGACAGAACAGCAGCGCCCTCGCGACCTTCGCCGAACCGCCGGTGACCTCCTCCGCGAACGTGGCGATCGCGTCGAAGCCGAGGTACGACAGCACCGCCACCGACACCGCGCCGACCACCGCCGACAGCGCGAACGCCCCCTGCGTGCCGTCCCCGGAAAGCGGCGACAGCCAGCCGCGCTCGGCCCCGTCCCGCGCGAGCACCACGATCGCCGTGACCACGAACACCACCAGGACCACGATCTCCATCGCGAGCACCAGGAAGCCGATCCGGGCCGCCGTACGCACCCCCCACAGGTTCAGCAGCGTCGTGACGACCACCGCGATCGCTGTCCACACCCACCGCGACACCTCGGGGACCAGCGCCTCCATCGCGATGCCGGAGAACAGGTACGCCACCGCCGGGATCAGGATGTAGTCCAGCATCGCCATCCAGCCGGCGATGAATCCGGCCCCGTTGCCGAGCCCCGCGCGCGCGTACGCGAACACCGACCCCGCCTGGGGGACCACCCGCACCATCTGCGCGTAGCTGAAGGCGGTGAACGCCATCGCGACCGTGGCGACGAGGTAGACGAGGGCCACCGCGCCGTGCGACTTGGCGTCCAGCGTGCCGAACACGCCGACCGGTGCCATGGGCGCGATGAACAGCAGCCCGTAGACGACCAGGTCCCTGAAGCCCAGACTGCGCCTGAGCTGCTGTCCCTCACCGGCCCCGGGGGCCGTCGTACCGGTCTGCGCCATCGTGCCTCCGCCAGTGCTTCGGTTCTCGCCCCGGTCTCCGCGTCGGGCCACGCCTCGGAACGTTCCCGTCAGTCTCTCCGGCCACGCCGCACCCACGCGATCTTTGACTCGCCGAACGCGGCCTTACGATGGGTGCCATGACTGCTTCGCCTGGCCGCCGTGTCCTGCTCGCCGCCCCCCGGGGCTACTGCGCGGGTGTGGACCGCGCCGTGATCGCCGTCGAGAAAGCCCTGGAGCAGTACGGGGCTCCGGTGTACGTCCGCCACGAGATCGTCCACAACAAGTACGTCGTCCAGACCCTGGAGAAGAAGGGCGCGGTCTTCGTCGAGCGGACGGAGGAGGTCCCCGAGGGGAACATCGTGATGTTCTCCGCGCACGGCGTGGCCCCCGTCGTCCACGAGGAGGCCGAGCGCGGCCGGCTCGCCACCATCGACGCGACCTGCCCGCTCGTCACCAAGGTGCACAAGGAAGCCGTCCGCTTCGCGAACGACGACTACGACATCCTGCTGATCGGCCACGAGGGCCACGAGGAGGTCATCGGCACCTCCGGCGAGGCCCCCGACCACATCCAGCTCGTCGACGGTCCGCAAGACGCCGCGAAGGTCGAGGTCCGCGACCCTTCGAAGGTGGTCTGGCTGTCCCAGACCACCCTCTCCGTGGACGAGACCATGGAGACCGTCGACGCCCTCAAGGACAAGTTCCCCGGGCTCGTCTCCCCGCCGAGCGACGACATCTGCTACGCCACCCAGAACCGCCAGCTCGCGGTCAAGCAGATGGGCGCCGAGGCCGACCTGGTGATCGTCGTCGGCTCGCGCAACTCCTCCAACTCCAAGCGGCTCGTCGAGGTCGCCAAGCAGGCGGGCGCCCGCGACGCGTACCTCGTGGACTTCGCCGACGAGATCGACGCGGCCTGGCTGGACGGCGTCACCACGGTCGGCGTCACCTCCGGCGCCTCCGTCCCGGACGTCCTGGTCGAGCAGGTCCTGGAGTGGCTGTCGCGGCGCGGCTTCGAGGACGTGGAGATCGTCAAGGCCGCCGAGGAGTCGATCACCTTCTCGCTGCCCAAGGAACTCCGCCGCGACCTGCGCGAGGAGGCGGCGTCCCTGGTGGCGGAGCGGGGCGGCTCCGGTACGGCGGGTACGGCGGGCGCGTGACCGTCAGTCGTCCGTCGTAACGTGGGGCCATGCAGATCTTCGGCGTGGACATCGGCGGATCCGGGATCAAGGGCGCCCCTGTGGACCTCGACAGGGGCGACCTGGCCCAGGAGCGCTGCAAGGTGCTGACCCCGCATCCGGCGACCCCCGACGGCGTGGCCGAGGGGGTCAGGCAGGTCGTCGAGAACTTCGGCTGGACGGGTCCGGTCGGGCTCACCTTCCCGGGCGTGGTGACGGGCGGTGCCACGGTGCGCACCGCGGCCAACGTCGACAGGAACTGGGTCGACACCGACGCGCGGGCCCTGTTCAGCGAGCGGCTGGGCGGACTGGACGTGACCGTCGTCAACGACGCGGACGCGGCGGGCGTCGCCGAGATGCACTTCGGGGCCGGCCGCGGCCGCGAGGGCACGGTCATCCTGCTCACCTTCGGCACCGGCATCGGCAGCGCCGTCTTCAGCGAAGGCGTCCTCGTGCCCAACACCGAGCTGGGGCACCTGGAGCTGGACGGGCACGACGCGGAGAAGCGCGCCTCCAGCAAGGTCAAGGACGATCACGACATGTCGTGGGAGCACTGGGCCCACCGCGTCCAGAAGTACCTCGCCCATGTCGAGATGCTGTTCTCGCCCGAGCTGTTCATCATCGGCGGCGGGGTCAGCCGGAAGTCCCAGAAGTTCCTGCACCACATCGAGGGCATCCAGGCGGAGATCGTCCCCGCCCAGCTCCAGAACAACGCGGGGATCGTGGGGGCGGCGATGCGGGCGGCCGGCTGAGCCGGGCACCCCCGTCGCCGGGCCGCCGCCCGCCACACGCACGCGTCACACCGGCGGGCGGTTCCTGGCGGCGGCCCGGCGCCGCATCAGCCGGATCCGGCGGACGATCACGGTCGACCCCGCGACCAGCGTCCCGCCGTACAGCCACCCCGCCTCGGTGGCCAGCGCGGTCACGAGCCCCATCAGCCGGCCGCCGAGACCGTCTCCGCGCTCGGCCACCGGCACCAGCCCCACGGCGAAGGCGATCGGCACGACGACGGGGGCGGTCAGCAGGTCGCCCCTGCGCACCCAGAGCGCGGTGAGCAGGCTGACCGGCACGAACAGCACGCCGTACGCGGTCAGGGACGCCCCGAACAGAAGCTGGTCGAGGAAGCCGAGCACGAGCATCACGGCCGCGCAGAACAGACCGCCGCCCAGACCCGTCAGACGGGGGTTGGGCATCCCGCGCATTGCCCGCACCACCCTCGCCACGGGCGCACCGGACACGGGTCCGGGGGCCGGACGCGCCGCGGCCGCACGCCCCGTTCCGCCGCCACGCTGTCCCACCGGCCGGGCGGCAGCGGCGCCGCCCCGTCCCTGCGGGGGCAGCGCCGCCCGGCTCCGTCGCGGTCCGTACTGCGCAGGTCGCGTCCCGTGTTGCTCCACTGGACCAACTTAGGTCGGTTTATGTGCCGAATAGCCCGACAGACACGCCGTCGGCCGGAGCTTGGCCAAGCGTTCGACTCCGGGCGGGGCAGGTACCGGCCACCCCGTAGACTGGTGGATCGGCCCATGCCGGCCCACGCCTGGCCCGGTCCCACCCTCCGCATCCTCACGTACGGGAAGTCGCAACGTGTCGCTCACGATCGGAATCGTCGGTCTGCCGAATGTCGGCAAGTCGACCCTTTTCAACGCCCTGACCAAGAACGACGTGCTCGCGGCCAACTACCCGTTCGCCACGATCGAGCCCAATGTAGGGGTCGTGGGAGTCCCGGACCCCCGCCTGTCGAAACTGGCCGAGATCTTCTCCTCGGAGAAGGTCCTCCCGGCCACGGTCGACTTCGTCGACATCGCGGGCATCGTGCGCGGCGCGAGCGAGGGCGAGGGCCTGGGCAACAAGTTCCTGGCCAACATCCGCGAGTCCGACGCGATCTGCCAGGTCATCCGCGCCTTCAAGGACGAGAACGTCGTGCACGTCGACGGCAAGGTCTCGCCGAAGGACGACATCGAGACCATCAACACCGAGCTGATCCTCGCCGATCTCCAGACCATCGAGAAGGTCCTCCCGCGCCTCCAGAAGGAGTCGCGCATCAAGAAGGACGTCCAGCCCAAGGTCAAGGCCGTCGAGGAGGCCAAGGAGATCCTGGAGAAGGGCGACACGCTCTTCGCCCACGGCATCCTCCAGGGCAGCGAGCGTGCGGAGCTCCTCCACGACCTGCACCTGCTGACGACGAAGCCGTTCCTCTACGTCTTCAACGTCGACGAGGACGAGCTGACCGACGACGACTTCAAGAACGAGCAGCGTGCCCTGGTCGCCCCCGCCGAGGCGATCTTCCTCAACGCCAAGCTGGAATCCGACCTCGCCGAGCTGGACGAGGACGAGGCCCTCGAACTCCTCCAGTCCGTCGGCCAGGAGGAGCCCGGCCTCGCCACCCTCGCCCACGTCGGCTTCCGCACCCTCGGCCTGCAGACCTACCTGACGGCCGGCCCCAAGGAATCCCGCGCCTGGACCATCAGGAAGGGCGCCACCGCCCCCGAGGCCGCCGGTGTCATCCACACCGACTTCCAGAAGGGCTTCATCAAGGCCGAGGTCATCTCCTACGGCGACCTGGTCGAGACGGGCTCCGTGGCCGAGGCCCGCGCCAAGGGCAAGGCGCGCATGGAGGGCAAGGATTATGTGATGCAGGACGGGGACGTGGTGGAGTTCCGCTTCAACGTGTAGCCGCTGACATATCACCACGTCGCTGATCTGACAAACACCCAGGTCAGAGAGGGTCCGACTCTTCGGAGTCGGGCCCTTGGTTTTTTCCCGTGCTGGGATGGTGCTGGGATAGCTGACCCCTCGTCACCTGTCATCACCCCTGCTCATCCCTACCGTGCTGGGATCGTGCTGGGATGGGATGGGAACGCCCGTGCTGGGTTTCGGACAGTGCGCTACCCGGTGCGACGGGTGGATCCATCCACACGCTTTCTTCACGGCCTCACGGCCTCGTGCGGAAACAAATCTGCACCTGCCCGACGTTGTCGATCTCCTAGCCGAGGGGGGAAGTCGGGCGTGAAGCTGTTCCACACAACGAAAGGCGGCGTGACTGAGGTCACGCCGCGTCTTGCCGACGTCGAGGCGGATGTGCAGAGCCTCATCGAGGCGCACATGGAGACGATGCTGGGGGTGCGGTTCCTGGCGAGCGAGTACGTGATCGACTGCGTCGACGGCGGGCGGATCGACTCGCTCGGGATTGACGAGAACGGTGCGCCGGTGATCGTCGAGTTTACCGACCGCAGGTAGTCCTGCCCGTGATGTCCGTCTGGGACTGTGACCAGCACGTCCCAGGCTTGTTTACCGACCGTGTCCGGGGCGTCTGTCATGTTCTGGAGTCGGTACGGAGGACGAGTGGCACGGCATGTGGTGGTCGGGGACTTGCGGGTCCAGCAGATCGAGCGGAAGGACGGGCGGCGGTCATGGACGATCGTGTGGCCCGAGGGGACGGTCCATGCGGAGGCGGACCTGTTTCTGCGTCTGCATGATGGTTCGGGAACACAGAGGACGTACGCGTATCTGCTGGTGGACCACCTGCGGTGGCTGGAGCGGGAGTGCCTGGCCTTCACCACGGTCCAACTGCCGGATCTGGAACGGTACATGGGCATGGTCGGTGCCGATGTCCGCATGCCGCTCGGGGAGTCGTGGCGGGTCGGCAAGCGCCCCTACGGTCGTTCCGCGTTGTCGGCCGCGGCGGCGTGTCTGAAGGGCTTCTACTTGCATCAGTCTTCCCTCGGCATCAACGGGGAGCTCGGCAGGAAGCTCGATAAGAGGTTGTCTCACGTGGCGTGATGCTCGTGCGGCATGATGTCGGTCGTGAGTGCTGATCTGTCGAAGCGGTTGGTTCCTGACGAACTCTGGTCCC
>NZ_JBICYB010000067.1:0-16573 GCF_043200575.1 Streptomyces sp. NPDC048392 | reverse complement strand
CGCCCGTCGAATACGAAGCCAACTACTACACCGAACTCACGAAACCCCAGGTCATCACCACAATCTGAGATCTCTACCGAACCCGGGGCGGTTCAGTAGTGGGCGCCCCGGCCGAGGAGGTAGTCGGCGTGCTCGCGCTGGGTGTGCATGGCGTCGCTGGTGACGACGACGCCGGCCAGGTTGGCGACGGTATCCAGCAGCGGCTGGAAGCAGGTGATCTCGTTCGTCTTCTCGCCGACGTCCAGCTGGGCCAGGACCAGGCCGGTGGTGTGCTCCAGTGCGGCGAGAAGATGGATCTTGCGGCCCTTCGCTTTGGCCGCACCGCGCAGGCTCTTGCCGTCCACGGCGAGGCCGCGCAGCCCGGTCACCTTCGGGCGGCGGTCGGCGAGCCAGCTCCCGACAGCCAGGTCCAGCGTGTCGCCGTCGATGCGGGCCAGCAGTCGGCGGACGGTGGTCTCTGCGGGCAGGACCCGCCTGGGCAGAAGCGGATCGGGGTCGGCACCGACCTGTTCCAGCACATAGCCGGGGGCGTCGGCGATCCATTCGCCAACCGCCAGCAGCGAGGTCGCACCGGCCAGCACCGCGCACGCGGTGAGAGTGAGCACGACAGCCAGGCGGTGGCGCACCCCGCGCGGATCACGCGGGTCCGGCACCTCGGCCAGCCGCTCCAGTAGGTCCGGGACCTCCTCGGGGCCTACCTGCGGACTCTCGCGCAGTTGGTCAAGGGCAGGCGGGATCAGAGATGATGCGTCGGCAGGCACGGTCTTCCACTTGGATCACGGGGCGTAGAGAACTCCATGATCTTGGAAGCCGTGCCTGTCACGTTCCGAGAGCACCGCTGAGCTGGCAGTTCGCCACGAACCGGGCGTCACACGACTACGCCGAAGCCCTGGGTGGGTCAGGAAGAGCATCTGGCCATCCGAGATGGGAGGCAGGCCAGGCGCGAAGCGGCCGTTGGGACCGCCCTTCTTCTGCTCCTCCTCGACTGCGTCCTTCGAAGCCTTCCAGTCCACGCCGTAGGGCGGGTTAGACATGCAGAAATCGAAGGTCTTGTCGAAGAACTTGTCGTCGGCCAGCGTGTCTCCGAGCTTAATGTTGCCGACGTCCTGTCCCTTGCCGATCATGTCGGACTTGCAGATCGCGTAGGACAGGTCGTTGATCTCTTGGCCGTACAGCCGGAGGCGGGCCTGCCGGTTGCGCTCCAGGAGACGCTCCTCGGCCACCGAGAGCATGCCGCCCGTGCCAGCGGTGGGGTCGTAGATTGTCCGGATGGCGCCCGGCTCCAGCAGAGCCTCGCTCTCCTCCGCGAACAGCAGGTCGACCATGAGGCGGATCGCGTCGCGTGGCGTGTAGTGTTCGCCGGCCTCCTCGTTGGAGGCTTCCGCGAACTTGTAGATCAGGTGCTCGTACAAGTCGCCCATCGCCGCGTTGGGGACGGTAGGGGTGCAGGTCAACGTCGGCGAACTTGGAGACGATCAGGTACAACCGGTTCTTCTCATCCAGCCGGTTGATCTCCGTCTCGAAGCCGAAACGCTCGAAAACGTCGATGTTGCTGGAGAAAGTGGGAGATGTAGTCGATCAGGTTGGCGCGCAGGCCCTCGGGGTCTTCGAGCAGCCTGGCGAAGTCGTATTGCGACGTGTTGTAGAAGTTCAGGCCGGTCATGCGCTTGACCTGGACGTCCAGGGCGCCGCCCTTGAACTCCGCGGCGAGGGCGCGGACCTCGTCGCGGGTGGGTGAGAGCAGGCAGTCCAGGCGTCGCAGGATCGTGAATGGAAGGATGATGCCGCCGTACTGGTGCGGCCTGTAGACGCCTCGCAGCTGGTCGGCGATCGACCAGACAAGGCCACCCAGGGTGCTCAACTCAGGTCCTGCTCTCTGACTGCCAGTGGTAGGGGCACCAGCATGTCAGAGGCCACCCACATGATCGGTCGGATTGGCGACCCCGGCAGCGAAGGCCCGGGTGATCATGGCGAGCGCATCCGCTGATCTGTCCGGTGGGGCTGCACGGTCTGCTGAGCTGGGCGCCAGCATCTCCCGGCGATGGGCACGGTTCGGGCCGGAGCCCGAGTGTGTGCCGCTCCTCACGGCCCGCGGTCTGTCAGGTCGCTGGCCTACTGAGACCAAAACTGAGACCACACACGTCGAAGGGCCCCACCGCGAACGGTGGGGCCCTTCGACATCGTGCCCGGTGAGGCACTGGCGGAGGATACGAGATTCGAACTCGTGAGGGGTTGCCCCCAACACGCTTTCCAAGCGTGCGCCCTAGGCCTCTAGGCGAATCCTCCGCAGAGAACATTACATGACGTCGAGGAGTGCTTGCGAACTCGTTCCGAGGGCCCCACATCGGGTAACGTATGGCCCAGCCCCTCACGCGGCGCTATCTGACTGAACTCCCCCAGGGCCGGAAGGCAGCAAGGGTAGGTCGGCTCTGGCGGGTGCGTGGGGGGCGTCTCGTTCGCGGGCGGTCCGGTTGTCGGTGGGCGCCTATAACCTCGTATGCGTGTCGTCTCTCGCGCTCTACCGCCGTTACCGCCCGGAGTCCTTCGCCGAGGTCATCGGGCAGGGGCATGTCACCGACCCGCTGCAGCAGGCGCTGCGGAACAACCGGGTCAATCACGCGTACCTGTTCAGCGGTCCGCGCGGCTGCGGCAAGACGACCAGTGCCCGGATCCTGGCGCGCTGTCTGAACTGCGAGCAGGGCCCCACGCCCACGCCGTGCGGCGAGTGCCAGTCGTGCCGGGACCTCGCCAGGAACGGGCCGGGTTCGATCGACGTCATCGAGATCGACGCCGCCTCGCACGGTGGCGTGGACGACGCCCGGGACCTGCGCGAGAAGGCCTTCTTCGGACCCGCCTCCAGCCGGTACAAGATCTACATCATCGACGAGGCCCACATGGTCTCCCCGCAGGGCTTCAACGCCCTCCTGAAGGTCGTCGAGGAGCCACCGGAGCATCTGAAGTTCGTCTTCGCGACCACCGAACCCGAGAAGGTCATCGGGACCATCCGGTCGCGGACCCACCACTACCCGTTCCGGCTCGTGCCGCCCGGCACCCTGCGCGACTACCTCGCCGAGGTGTGCGGCAGCGAGGGGATCGCGGTCGAGGAGGGCGTGCTCCCGCTCGTGGTGCGGGCCGGCGCGGGGTCCGTGCGTGACTCCATGTCCGTCATGGACCAGCTGCTCGCGGGCGCCGGCGCCGACGGTGTGACGTACGACATGACGACCTCCCTGCTCGGCTACACGGACGGCTCGCTGCTCGACTCCGTCGTCGAGTCGTTCGTCTCGGGGGACGGCTCGGCCGCCTTCGGGGTCGTGGACCGGGTGATCGAGGGGGGCGCCGATCCGCGGCGCTTCGTCACCGACCTGCTGGAGCGCCTCCGCGACCTGGTGATCCTCGCCGCAGTGCCCGACGCCGGGGAGAAGGGACTCATCGACGCCCCCGCCGACGTCGTCGAACGGATGCAGGCCCAGGCGCGGTCCTTCGGCGCCGCCGAGCTGAGCCGTGCCGCCGACATCGTCAACGAGGGGCTCACGGAGATGCGCGGCGCGCACTCGCCGCGCCTCCAGCTGGAGCTGATCTGCGCGCGCGTGCTGCTGCCCGCCGCGTACGGCGACGAGCGTTCGCTGATGGCCCGGCTGGACCGGATCGAGCGAGGGGTGCAGTTCTCGGCGGGCTCGGGTGCGCCTGCCCTGGGGTACGCGCCCGGTCCCGAGGCGCACACCGGGGCGGGAAGCGCGGCCCCCGCCGGTGCGGCCCCCGCCGGTGCGGCGCCCGCCGCCCCGGCCTCCGCCGCCCACGTCCCGCCCGCCGCGGCCCCGGTTCCGCCGGGCGGTGGGCCCGCCGCGGCCCGTGCGGCGGTACGGGGGCCGGGCGCCGGAGGTCCGGCAGGTGCGCCGGGCGGTGGCTCGTCGGCCGAGGCGGCTGCCGGGACCGGCCCCGCGCCCGACACGGGCGGCGGGCCTGCCCGTGGCGGACACCCGCAGACCGCGCCCCCTCCTGCTGCCGCTCCCACCCCGGCGCCCGCCGCCGCTCCCGCCCCCGCCTCGGCGCCCGCGCCGGGCGCCTGGCCGACCGCGGCTCCCGCGGGTGGCGGCCGCCGTGCCGGCGGGTGGCCCACGGCGGCGCCGGCGGGCGGTGGACAACCCCGGACACCGGCCGCTCCGGGCCCCGGGCCCGCCCCGGCTCCGTCGCCCTCCCCTGCCGCGGCCCCGGCGCCGGCCGCCTCCCCCGGCCCGCCCCCGTCGGGCGCCGGGGCCGACCCCCGCTCGCTCTGGCCCAACATTCTGGAGGCGGTCAAGAACCGCCGCCGGTTCACCTGGATCCTGCTCAGCCAGAACGCCCAGGTGACCGGCTTCGACGGCACCACCCTCCAGCTCGGGTTCGTCAACGCCGGTGCTCGCGACAACTTCGTCAGCAGCGGCAGCGAGGACGTGCTGCGCCAAGCCCTGGCCGAGCAGTTCAACGTGCAGTGGAAGATCGAGGCGGTCATCGACCCCTCCGGCGGCTCGGCGCCCCCGCCGCCCGCCGGTCCCGCCGGTCCCGCGGGTCCCTCCGGTGGCTACGGAGGGTCCGGAGGCGGCGGTCTCGGAGGCGGCGGGGGCGGGGGCGGAGGCGGCTTCGGTGGCGGCGCGCCCGCACAGCGGCCGTCGGCTCCCGCGCCCTCGTCCACACCCGCCGCCCCGCCTCCGGCCCAGGCGTCCGCCCCCGCCCCCGCCCCCGCGGCTCGGCCCCCGGCACCCGAGCCGCCCCCCGTCTCCCCCGAGGACGACACCGCCGAGGACGACGACCCGGACCTCGACGAGTCGGCCCTCTCCGGCAAGGAGCTGCTGGTACGCGAGCTGGGCGCGACGGTGGTCGAGGAGATCGTGAACGAATAGCCGCGCGGGACGCGAACCGGGGCGCGGGGCGGGCGCCGACCGTTCCCCGGAGTCCTCCCGACGGCCCTCCCGTCGGCCTTCGGCGGCTTCCGGCGTTCTGCGGGAGGGCTGCCTGAGGTGTGGGGGAGGTCTGCCGGAGGTGTGCTGGAGGAAGCCACAAGCCTCCGCGCCCCCCTGCTTCGGAAGCCCGCACAAACCGCACCGGCCCCTTCCCATTAGGCTTCACCCCGTGAAGGTCCTTGTCATCGGCGGCGGCGCCCGCGAACACGCCCTGTGCCGTTCCCTGTCCCTCGACCCCGACGTCACCGCGCTGCACTGCGCACCCGGCAACGCCGGTATCGCCGAGGTCGCCGAACTGCACCAGGTCGACGCCCTCGACGGCGCGGCCGTCACCGCGCTGGCCACGCGGCTCGGCGCCGAGCTGGTCGTCGTCGGGCCGGAGGCGCCCCTGGTCGCCGGGGTCGCCGACGCCGTGCGCGAGGCGGGCATCCCGGTCTTCGGCCCCTCGGGGGAGGCCGCTCGGCTGGAGGGCTCCAAGGCCTTCGCCAAGGACGTCATGGCCGGCGCCGGCGTGCCCACGGCCCGCTCCTACGTCTGCACCGCTCCGGCCGAGGTCGACGCGGCCCTCGCCGCCTTCGGCGCCCCCTACGTGGTCAAGGACGACGGGCTGGCCGCAGGCAAGGGCGTCGTCGTGACCGACGACGTCGAGGCCGCCCGGACGCACGCGGCGGCCTGCGACCGCGTCGTCATCGAGGAGTTCCTCGACGGCCCCGAAGTCTCCCTCTTCGCCGTCACCGACGGCGATAACGTACGCCCTCTCCAGCCCGCCCAGGACTTCAAGCGCGCCCTGGACGGCGACGAGGGCCCGAACACCGGCGGCATGGGCGCGTACTCGCCGCTGCCCTGGGCCGACCCCAAGCTGGTCGACGAGGTCGTGCAGAGCGTGCTCCAGCCCACCGTCGACGAGATGCGCCGACGCGGCACCCCCTTCTCCGGGCTCCTCTACGCCGGGCTCGCGATCACCTCGCGCGGTGTGCGCGTGATCGAGTTCAACGCCCGTTTCGGCGACCCCGAGACCCAGGTCGTGCTGGCCCGTCTGAAGACCCCGCTGGCCGGTCTGCTGATGGCCGCCGCCACCGGCAACCTCGCCGACCTCGAGCCCCTGCGCTGGAGCGACGACGCGGCCGTCACCGTGGTCGTCGCCTCCCACAACTACCCCGGCACCCCGCGCACCGGCGACCCGATCACCGGCCTCGACGCGGTGGCCGCCGAGGACGCCCCGCACGCCTACGTCCTGCACGCCGGCACCCGCGCCGAGGGCGACGCCGTCGTCAGCGCCGGTGGCCGCGTCCTGTCCGTCACGGCCACCGGCGCCGACCTCACCGAGGCCCGCGACCGTGCCTACCGGGCCGTCGCCCGCATCGGCCTCGACGGTTCGCAGCACCGCACCGACATCGCGGCGAAGGCCGCGCGGGCGTAACCCCGGGTTCATCCAGGGCACCCCGCACACACCCGCACACACCCGGGCGTCTCCAGACGCCTCCAGACGCCCCTGGGCACGGTCGGGCGCCCGTTCCGCACCGAACCCGGCAGGCCCCGGCTCCGTCTCAGGAGCCGGGGCCTGACCTTTGCTGTCTGTCTTCACCTTTCCCCAAAGCCATTCCATCGGGTGACCGATGGGCCATACGGCTGACGGGCGCGAGGCCCCCAACTATGGTGCCGCGCAAGCGTTCCGGCACTTGGCCCACCGGCATTGCGATGTCAGTGCCGGGTGCCACAGTGGGTGGAGTGAGCAGGAGCGGAAGAGCAGCAAGGCTGCAGGACGGTCCAGGACGGACAGGACAGCGATGAGGGGGTGAGGTCCGGTCGTGACCGGTATCGGTGGTGTGGAGATGGGTGCGCAGGCCGCGCGTGTCCGGGCGCTGGCGGTGCTGCGGGTCCGCAGCCGCGCGCTGGCCGTGGCCCTGCTGCCCGCTGCCGCCGCCGTGATCCTTCTCGTCGGCGGTTCCACCGGGCACCTCGCGGGCCAGGGCTGGGACGTCCTCCGCTGGACCGTGGGCGTCCTCGCGCTGCTCGTGCTGTCGGCCGCCACCGGAGTCGCGCTGGTCGTGGCCCGTTCCCGGCCGGCCGTGACCCCCACGGTCACGATCGCCGAGGAGTCGGCGCCGGATCTCTACCGGATGGTGCGCGACCTGGCCGACCGGCTCGACGTCCCCGCCCCCTCCGCGATAGCCCTCACCCCTGACTGCGACAGCTGGCTGGAGGACCGCACCCACCCGGCCCACGGCCCGCCACCCGTACAGAAGCACGACGACGACCTGGCCGGCCCGGGCGGGGCCGCCCACCGCCGCCGTGCCGCCGCGCCCGTCCTGGTCATCGGCTCACCTTTCCTGTGGTGGATGCGGGTGGGCGAGCTGCGCGCCGTCCTCGCCCCGGTCATCGCCGGTACGGGGCCCTCGGCGCACCCCGACATAGCCGCGGCCCGGCGCTTCATACGAGGTCTGGACGCCGCCGTGGCGGTGGCCTCGGCGGGCCGGAGCGACCCGCTGTCCCGTCTGGCGTGCGCGGGCCTCGGCTGGGTGTCCCGGCTTCTGCTGCACAGCTGCCGCGGTCACGCGGCCGAGATGGAGCGCGGGGTCGCGGCCGCGGGCGCCGAGCGTGCACAGGCTGTGGACTACGGGCTGCGGATCGTCGCGCAGGAGCAGGTCGGGCTCGCGTACGCGGGCTGGGACCGGCTGCTGACCCGGGTGGCGCTGCCCGCCTGGCGGATGGGCCGCTGGCCCTCCCGGCTGGACGTGGGCGTCGTCGCCGCCCTGACGGAGCTGTCCCGGCGCGACCGTCTGGCCGAGGGCTTCGCCTCCCGCCTGGGCGAGCGTCCCGCCTGTGACCTGCTGGAGGAGCCCGGGGTGATGGACGAGGCCGTCTCGCTCCTGGCCGCGCGCCTCTTCCACGGGGGGCCCGCCGAGACCGGTCCGGACTGGTCACCGGTGGGCTGGGACGAGTATCCCGAGGAGGTCGTCGACCGGACCTGGCGCACGGACGCGGCCCGCCTGCACCGCGTGCTGGACACCCTGGGCGTCCGCCGCGCCGCCGAGGGCACCGCGCCGGACACGGACGGCCCGACCCTGGCCCGCGTCCTGGACCACCTCACGGCCCCGGACGCCGACGCGGGGAGCGCCACCGGTGCCCGGGCAGGCGGGGCGGGCATGCCCACCGGCGCCCCGCACCCCCAGTACGGCGGCCACGACGCCCCGCATCCGGCGTACGACGATCACGACATGCCCACCCACCACCTCGGCACACCCGCCGAGGCCGACGCCGGCGCCGAGGACGAGGACGATCTCGCCGGTACCACGGCCCGTGGTGCCGCTCTGGCCGCCGGGCTCAGTGCGCAGCTGGCCCGGGAGGAGGCGGAGGGGCGGCCCGGGACTCCCTCCTCCGCCCCGGGACCGGCCGCCGGGCCGACGGCCGGTCCCGACGCCGCCCTCTGGGACGACCGCGCGCTCCCCCTCCTCCCGCTCCAGCCGCCGCGCACCGGCCGCGAGATCCTCACCGCGCACATCACGGCGATGGTGTGCTGCGCGGCGATGGACACCGCCGGCGCGGCCCCCGGCCTCGACTGGCTCGACGGACCGTCGCTCCTGTTCGACGGCGGCCGCGCCGCGGATCTCGCGCCCAGCGTGCTCAGCCTCGTCGAGACCGGCGACCCGGGCCCGCTGCGCACCTGGATGACCGACCTCGGCATACGCCCGGAAAAGCCGGTGCGCCTGGTCTGAACCCCCTGGCCGACTCCCGGCCCGACTTCCTGGCCGACCCCCGGCCCGGCTCTTCGGCCGGCCCCCGGCCCGACGTCCTGGCCGACCCCCGGGCCGGCTCCCGGGCCGGACTTCCGGGCCGACTCCCGGGCCGGATTTCCGGGCCCGACCCCCTGGGCCCGACCCAGCCTGCCGCGCCCTGCCTCCGGAGCGCGGGCGAATCGGACCCTGGCATTCCACTTTCGGCCACTTCGCGACGAACAGTGACAGCACGCGTGCGAAATGTGATGTGCTGGGACCGATCGCGCACATGGCAAAGGCGTTCGTCATACGCACGACCACGGGGGCACGAGGGAGGGGACTGTCCCATGGGGCCCGAGCAGATCCGCCGCTGGGAGTCGGGAGCACTCGCGCACGCCGTGACGGACCCCTTCGGACAGGGGCCCGTCCCGTGGCTGCGCGGCGGCGAGACGTACTTCGGCGACACCGGCCAGGTGGTCGCCTGGTATGCGGACCAGGACGACGTCGCACCGGCCCCGGACGGAAAGCCCGGCGCGAGGGACGGCGAACGGCGCACCGGCACCGGCGGCGGCCCTCGCGCCGCCGACGACGTTCGCCGCCAGATCAAGGGCTTCGCCTCGACGGGAGCCGCCGCCCCGGGCGAGGCCATCGACTTCCACATCACCGTCGACCCGCCGCAGGAGTTCAGCGTCGACGTCTACCGGATCGGCCACTACGGCGGTGACGGCGCCGCCAAGATCACCACCAGCCCCCGCCTGTCCGGCATCGTCCAGCCCCCGCCGCTCACCGCCGACCGCACCGTCTCCTGCCACCACTGGTGGCTGTCCTGGCGGCTCCAGATCCCGTCGTACTGGAACATCGGCGCGTACGTCGCCGTCCTCACCACCGCCGACGGCTACCGCTCCCACGTCCCCTTCACGGTCCGCGACAACCACCCGGCCGACCTGCTCCTCCTGCTGCCGGACGTCACCTGGCAGGCGTACAACCTCTACCCGGAGGACGGCCGCACCGGCGCCAGCCTCTACCACGCCTGGGACGAGGAGGGCCGCCTGCTGGGCGAGGCGGACGCCGCGACGACCGTCTCCTTCGACCGGCCGTACGCGGGTGCGGGGCTGCCGCTGCACGTCGGTCACGCCTACGACTTCATCCGCTTCGCCGAACGCTACGGCTACGACCTCGCCTACGCCGACGCCCGCGACCTGCACTCCGGCCGCGTCGATCCGACCCGCTACCGGGGCCTGGTCTTCCCGGGCCACGACGAGTACTGGTCCGCCGCCATGCGCCGCACCACCGAACTCGCCCGCGGGCAGGGCACGTCCCTAATCTTCCTCTCCGCCAACACCATGTACTGGCAGGTGGAGCTGGCCCCTTCCCCGTCCGGTGCCCCGGACCGCCTGCTGACCTGCCGCAAGCGCAAGGGGCCCGGTCGGCCGGCGCTGTGGCGGGAGATCGACCGCCCGGAGCAGCAGCTGCTCGGCATCCAGTACGCCGGCCGCGTCCCCGAGCCGCACCCGATGATCGTCCGTAACGCCGGTCACTGGCTCTGGGAGGCCACCGGAGCGCACGAGGGCGACGAGATCGAGGACCTGGTCGCGGGCGAGGCCGACCGCTACTTCCCGCGCACCGCGCTCCCCGACCACGACGAGCGGGTCCTGCTCGCCCACTCCCCGTACGCCGACGCCGACGGCGTCCGGCGCCACCAGGAGACGTCGCTGTACCGGGCCCCGTCGGGCGCCTGGGTCTTCGCGTCCGGGACCTTCGCCTGGTCCCCGGCCCTGGACCGCCCCGGCCACGTCGACCCGCGCGTCCAGCGGGCCACCGCCAACCTCCTGGACCGCATCTGCAAACGGGACTGACCCGCCGCCCCCTCCTCCCGCGGCGTACGGGAGAATCGACGTACTGGCCCACCCGTCTCCCACCACCACCCTGTGGGAGCCCCACGGGCGCTCCTTTTGTCCAACCACGGGGAGGAACCGTGTCCGGATTCGTCGAGAAGCCCGAGCCGATCCAGGTTCCGGGTCTGGTGCATCTGCACACCGGCAAGGTGCGCGAGCTGTACCGCACCGAGGCGGGCGACCTCGTGATGGTCGCCAGCGACCGCATCTCCGCCTACGACTGGGTGCTGCCGACCGAGATCCCCGACAAGGGCCGGGTCCTCACCCAGCTCTCCCTGTGGTGGTTCGACCAGCTCGCGGACCTGGTACCCCACCACGTCCTGAGCACCGAGCTGCCCCCCGGCGCCCCCGCCGACTGGGAGGGCCGCGCCCTGGTCTGCAAGTCGCTGCGCATGGTCCCCGTGGAGTGCGTGGCCCGCGGCTACCTCACCGGCTCGGGGCTGGCCGAGTACGACGAGACCCGCACCGTCTGCGGCCTCGCCCTGCCCGAGGGCCTGGTCGACGGCTCGGAGCTGCCCGCCCCGATCTTCACCCCGGCCACCAAGGCCGAGGTCGGCGAGCACGACGAGAACGTCTCCTACGAGGAGGTCGCCCGCCAGGTCGGCGCGGACACCGCGGCCGCCCTGCGCCAGGCCACCCTCGCCGTCTACTCCCGCGCCCGGGACATCGCCCGTGAACGCGGCATCGTCCTCGCGGACACCAAGTTCGAGTTCGGCTTCGACGGGGACGGCCTGGTGCTCGCGGACGAGGTCCTCACCCCGGACTCGTCCCGCTTCTGGCCGGCCGACCAGTGGCAGCCGGGCCGCGCGCAGCCGTCGTACGACAAGCAGTTCGTGCGGGACTGGCTGACCTCGTCGGAGTCCGGCTGGGACCGCGGGAGCGAGCAGCCCCCGCCGGCGCTGCCGCGGCAGGTCGTGGACGCCACCCGCGGGAAGTACGTGGAGGCCTACGAGCTCCTGACCGGCCAGCGCTGGTCTTAGCGGCGCGACGGCCGAGCGGGCCGTCACCGCGCGGACACGAGGAAGCCCCCGGCCGGAGCCGGGGGCTTCCTGTGCGGAGCGAACGACGAGGTTCGAACTCGCGACCTCAACCTTGGCAAGGTTGCGCTCTACCAACTGAGCTACGTTCGCACTGCGCGCGGGCTTCGTCGTGGACGTCGCCGTGGCGCGACAGCCACTATACCCAACCGCGCTCCCGCGCGAGACGCACCGCCGTGTGCCGGTTCCCGGCGCCGAGCTTGCTCGCGGCCGACGACAGGTAGTTCCGTACGGTCCCCTCGGCGAGCGCGGCGCGCTCGGCGATCTCCGCGACGGGCGCCCCGTCGGCGGCGTGCTCCAGCACCTCGGCTTCGCGCGCGGTCAGCGGGGAGTCCCCGGCGGAGATCGCGTCGGCGGCCAACTCGGGGTCGACGTACCGGTTTCCGGCGTGCACCGTGCGGATCAGTTCGGCGAGCCGCTGGGCGCTGACCGTCTTGGGGACGAACCCGCGCACCCCCGCCGCGAGGGCCCGCTTCAGATGTCCGGGCCGCCCGTGACTGGTCACGATCAGCACCTTGCAGGCGGGCAGCTCGGCCCGCAGTGATGTGGCGACCTTCACACCGTCGGCGCCCGGCATCTGGAGATCCAGTACGGCGACGTCCGGCGTGTGCGCCCGTGCCATGGCCAGTGCTTCCGGGCCGGTGGCCGCCTCGGCGACGACGACCAGGTCGTCCTCGAGCGACAGCAGGGCCGCCAGGGCCCCGCGGATGAGGTGTTCGTCGTCGGCGAGCAGTACGCGCACGGTCGTCGTCACGACGCGACCTCCAGCGCGGCCCCGGCCCCGGCGGCCGGCAGCGGCACCTCGGCCGTCAGCCGGAACAGGCCCTTGCCGACGGCACCCGCCTCCAGCGTCCCGCCCACCGCGGAGAGCCGCTCCCGCAGCCCGGCGAGCCCTGAGCCGCCGCTCCCGGCGGGCGCGTCCGCTCCGGCCGAGGGGCCGGTGGCCTCCGTGTCCCCGTCGTTCTCCACCGTCAGCACTACCCGTCCTTCCGACATCAGCACCATCACGGCGACCTTCTTCGCGTCCCCGTGCCGCAGTACGTTCGTGGTCGCCTCCCGCACCACCCAGCCGAGGGCGGACTGCACCTCGGCGGGCAGCCCCTCCGCCCCGCCTGTGACCTCCGGGACGATGCCGGCCGCCGAGAGCACACCCCGGGCACCGGCCAGTTCGACGTCCAGGGCGGCCTCCCGGTAGCCGCGCACGACGTCCCGGACCTCCCGCTGCGACTCCTGCGCGATGCGCTGCGCCTCGATCATCTGCTCCACCGCCTCGGGCCGCCCGCGCCGGGCCAGCCGGACCGCCAGTTCGCTCTTGAGCGCGATCACCGCCAGGTTTCGCCCCATCACGTCGTGCAGGTCCCGGCCGAAGCGCAGCCGCTCCTCGGCGACGGCGAGCCGGGCGCGGGTCTCCTTGGCCTCGTCGAGCGTGAAGACCACGTCGAGGAGCCAGACCGAGAGCACCGCGGTGAAGGCGAGGAACCCGCCGGCCACCAGCAGGACCACGGCCATGACCAGCGCGCCGAGCCACGGCATGCCCACGGCGTACGCCGCGATTCCCGCGCCCGCCGAGAAGCCGCCGACCAGGGCGACGACCCGCCGGCGGTGCACACCGAGGGCCAGGACGCCGAGGCCGAAGCCCTGCATGCCCACGAAGACCCCGATGGCCGCGGCGTCGGCCTCCTGGCCGCCGGGGCCGTGCTCGGCGATGACGACCGCGACGACCGCGAGGGCCGCGGTGACGGCGCCGAGCAGCCACAGCTGCCGTACCGGCTGCGCGCGGCGCCCGCGGGTCCAGTCCAGCGCCCGGGAGGCGGTCGTCATGCACACCACGGCGTGTGTGGCGACCATCAGGGACAGCACGGTCGCGAGCCGCGGCCCCACCTGGCCGTAGGTCGCCAGCCCGATGCCGCCGATCTCGCTCAGACCGAAGAAGTGGAAGGACCACCGGGTGTAGGTCTCCACCTTCTCCGGGGTGTTCTTCCGCCGCCACCATCCGCCCGGCCTGCGCATCCGCCCGCCACTCCCGCTCGACTCGTACGTCAGTGCCGTGGCTCCCAGCGGAACCACCGCCGTACAGCAAACACCGCGAGCACGGTCCAGGCCACCGCCGTCACGACGGCGCCCAGCGCCTCGGCCGCCGTCAGGTCGCCCGTCCAGCCGCCGCGGACCAGGGTGATGACGGGCGTCAGCGGCAGCAGTTCGCAGACGGAGGCCAGCCGGTCGGGGAGCAGGTCCAGCGGGAGGAACAGACCGGAGCCGAACATCGAGACGAACATGAACGGCAGCGGCGTGACCTGCGCGCTCTCACCGGTCCTGGTGAAGCTCGCGGTGACCGCCGCGAGCGCGGCGCACATTACAAGGCCCAGCAGCAGACCGAGGACGGCCAGATGGGGCGCCGACGGCGCGGACAGGTCGAGCAGGACCGCACAGCCCACCGCCAGCAGCAGGGACTGCACGAGCCCGCTGAGGACGGCGGGCAGGGCCGATCCGCCGAGGATCTCCACGTCCCGCAGCTCGCCGGTGCGCAGCCGCTTGAGGACGAGTTCCTCGCGCCGCACGACGAAGACGCCGACGAGGGCCGAGTACACGGCGAAGAGCAGGGAGAAGCCGATCGCGGCGGGCAGGACGAGTGTGCCGGTGGTCAGTCCGGCCTCGGCGAGATCCATTTCCCCGGCCCCCGCCCGCACGCTGAACGGCAGCACCAGCGGCACGAACAGCGCGGCGAAGACGGTGCCCCTGTTCCGCCCGAGCAGGGTCAGTTCGGCGCGGGCGAGGGCGGTCATGCGCCGCGTCGGCGTGCTGGCGCCGGCGTTCGCGGCCCGGGCCGGGAGGTGCTTCGTGGTCGTGGTGCTCATGCCGCGTACTCCTTCGTCGTGTCCGGCGTCCGCGGGGTCCGGGGCGTCGTCCCGTCGGCCGTCCTCGCGGACACCTCCTCGGCGATGCCCAGGAAGGCCTCCTCCAGGGATGCCGAGCGCACGTCCAGGCGGCGCAGCTCCACTCCGGCCTGTCCGGCCCACACCAGCAGGCCGGTGGCCGCGCGCTGGAGTTCCCGGGTGCGCAGCCTCACCGTCCGGCCGTCGGCCTCGTGGCCGCTCACGCCCAGCTCGGCCAGCGGCGGCAGGTCGCCCACGAAGTAGCCGTCGGGCAGCTCGAAGGAGATCCGGGACGGCTGCGCGGCGGTCACCTCGGCCGGGGTGCCGGTGGCGGCGATCCGGCCCTCGTGCATGATCGCGAGCCGGTCGGCGAGGTTCTCGGCCTCCTCCAGGTAGTGCGTGGTCAGGAGCACCGTCGTTCCGCCGTCGCGCAGCGCGCTCACCAACTCCCAGGTGTCCCGGCGGCCTTCGGCGTCCAGTCCGGCGCTGGGCTCGTCGAGGAAGAGAACCTCGGGATCGCCGAGCAGCGCGAGCGCCAGGTCGAGGCGGCGCCGCTGGCCGCCGGACAGCTGCTTCACGCGGGTGTCGGTCTTCGACTCCAGCCCGACCCGCGCCAGCACCTCGGCCGGCGGGCGGGCGCCGCTCACGCAGCCCGCCCACATCCGTGCCGTCTCGGCGACGGTCAGCTCGGAGGGAAAGCCGCCCTCCTGGAGCATGACCCCGGTGCGGGGGCGTACGGCGGCCCGCTCGGTGTACGGGTCGTGCCCGAGGACGCGCACCCGCCCGCCGGCCGGAGCGGCGAGCCCCTCCAGCAGCTCGACCGTCGAAGTCTTGCCGGCGCCGTTGGTGCCGAGCAGTGCGAAGACCTCGCCCCGGTGCACCGAGAAGTCGATCCCGCGCACGGCCTCGAACCCGCCCCCGTACACACGCCGCAGGCCGGTGACCTCGATCACGCGTTCGTGTCCGTCTGTTCGCATGCCTCAAGCATTCCGGCGCACCGGGCGGGGCGGCAGTGCGGCCCGTCATCACCGGGCATGACAAATGTCAGAGCCGGACGGCCGTACACCCGGCCCGGTCCGGACACCCGGCGGTCCGGACACCCGGCCCGGTCCGGACACCCGGCGGTCCGGACACCCGGCCCGGTCAGGGCGCACGAAAAGACCCCGGTCCTGGAGGACCGGGGTCTGATTCCCGAGCGGACGACGAGGTTCGAACTCGCGACCTCAACCTTGGCAAGGTTGCGCTCTACCAACTGAGCTACGTCCGCATTGCCCCCGACCGGCCTTCACCGATCGGTGCGAGCACCAGCCTACCTGATCCCATCGGACCATCGGTACGGCGGTGCAGAGCGGGTGACAGGAATTGCACACTGCGCCTTCCCCCTGGAAGGGGGATGTTCTACTACTGAACTACACCCGCGTGTTCCGTGAGCTGGGCCGTCCGGCCTCGCCCCTCGGCGTGCTCCAGACTTTAGCTGATCACCCGGGGTGCTGCGCAAGTCGGTTGCCGCGAGGGGCGGGTGAGCGGCCGTCGGCCGCTCGCGCCCGGCTCACCGCGCCTCGGCGAACGCCTCGTACACCCTCTTCGGGATCCGGCCCCGCGCGGGCACGTCCATCTTGTTCGCCTGGGCCCAGGCCCGCACCGCCGCCGGGTCGGGGGCGACCTCCGTCTGCCGGTACGCCTTGCCGGACCGGGAGCGCTTGCGGCCGGCCGAGACGTACGGCTCGAGCGCCTTGCGCAGTTTCCGGGCATTGGCTTCGTTCAGGTCGATCTCGTACATCCGGCCGTCGACTCCGAAGGCGATCGTCTCCGCCGCTTCCGAGCCGTCGATGTCGTCAAAGAGAGTGACCACGACACGCTGCGCCACGAATATCGGTCCCTTCGTGCGGCATCTCCGCGATGACGTGCCAGAACCGGCCAAGACGTCGCGCCGATGCCGACTGTTCGCCTGTAATTGGGCAAAGTATCGGCTAATGACATTTCATTTGTACAGTGCCCGGCATTGCAATGGGAAGCCCGACTAAGAGGTTGTCTCACGTGGTGAGTTTCGCGAGCTTCTTGTAGCAGGTGAGGGCTGCGGCCAGGCCGAGGAAGGCGAGGAAGTGACTGCCCTTG
>NZ_JBICYB010000066.1:0-18334 GCF_043200575.1 Streptomyces sp. NPDC048392 | reverse complement strand
TCGGTGACCATCAATCGATCACTCGGGAAGGTACGCCCTCCGCATTCCGCGAGGCACCCCTCCCGAGGCCGATCCACAAGTCCTGAGCATTGCTCAGCCGGAGCCGTCGGCGAGCTTGCCTGTGCGCTTGGCCATTCCGTTCCAGCAGCCGACGATCTTCGCGGCGTCGTCGAGGTTGAGCTCGTTGTTGTCGTCGGCGAGCTGCTGCTGGAGGGATTCGGCGACCTTGCCCTCGTCGATGGTGAGGATGAGGACCTTGTAGTCGGTCAGTAGGCCCTGCTCGACGGCCTTGCCGAAGCCGAGGCGGTGGAATTCCGGGCCGTAGAGGTCCTCGTCGTCCATGGAGCACAGGACGGTCTCGGTGTTCTTCGCGTCCGTCTTGGCCTCTTCGCTGAAGAGGCGTGGGGTGGCCGTCATGTACAGGCGGCGGGCGGAGCGGATGTAGCCGTTGTCGTGGATCTTGACGAAGTTCGACTCGTCGCCGGCGGTGAGGGTGGCGCCGGTGGTGCGGTGCGCTTCGTCGCACAGGATGAGATCGAAATCGGGCAGGCCGGCCTGCTGCGCCTGGGCGATGGTCTCGATGGACTGGTAGGTCGAGAAGACCACGGTCAGTCCGGGCCCAGCCTCCACGCTTGCGACCTGATTGATGAGCTTCGCAGGGCTGGTGGTGGCGGGCAGGGCCAGGTCGTGTGTCGACATGTCCGTGCTGTCGGGGTCAACCTTCTTCTGCTTGCCGACCTTGATGTCGGAGCAGACGGCGAAGCGCCGCATCGGCGTCTCGGTCTCGTAGGACCACTCCCGCAGGGTCTGCGAGAGCAGTGCGATCGAGGGGACCATGAAGAGCACGGTGGTGTGGTCGCCCTCGCCGCGCTTCGCGCGCTCCTGCTGGAGTCGCTCGACGATCTTCAGGCCGGTGAAGGTCTTGCCTGTGCCGCAGGCCATGATCAGTTTGCCGCGCTGGTGGGAGGCGAAGCCTTCGAAGACCGCGTCGATCGCTTCACGCTGATGTGGGCGCGCAGTCTTCTTGCCCCGAAGCCGCAGCTCGACCGGACCCTCAGGAGCGGCGGGAACGTGCCACTCAACCGGGCTTGCCTCGATGTCGGCCAGTCCGATGCGAGTGACTGGAATCTGCTGGTCATCCAGGGCGGACTCGGCGTTCGGACCCCACTTATCCGTCGTCGAGATGATCATTCGGCGGGTGAAGGCGCCCTTGCCCGAGGCCGTGAAGAAGGAGTCGAGGTCGGCCTTCTGGACGGTGTGCTGCGGCTCGTAGAACTTGCACTGGATGGCGCAGTAGCCGCCGGTCTTCCGGTCCTGCGCCACCAGGTCGATACCGACGTCCCGCTTATCGCTCTCCGCGGCGGGCCAGTCGTGGTACATCCATACCTGGGTGAACTGTTCGGACCAGTCCGGGTCTGCCCCCAGGTACTGCACCATGAGCTCCTCGAAGCGGGTCCCTCGATCCCGGTTTACGGTGGTGCCCTCACGGATCGCCCTGAGAACGTCGTGCACCGTCGTCGCAGTCGTGGTCCCGCTCAACGCGATTCGCACCCCATCACAGTCAGTAGCACGCCCGTCCGCGCGCTTCGTCGGTCATACCAGAATCGCCATAACACTACTGGTGAGTCCCGTGCCAAGGCACCGAATCGGCCCGCCCTGGTCAGTGCCGGCTCGTACCCTCATGCGCATCGGTAGGCGGACCGGCGAGGGTGCAATGGATGCGGTCCGCCGCGCCGAAGGAGCGGTACCGCACGGAGGGCGGCCAGCGTGAAGAGAGAAAGCGGCTGCGTCAATCGATGGCCACAGCTTCGCGAAGACGTACATGAGGTACTTCAGCCTGACGAACAGCAGCGATGTCAGTTGTTTGCCTGACAGCTGAGGGATGTGTCCGGTAGATCTGTGCAGGTGAATGACTTCATGTCCAGCGAACCCGCCCCCGCGGACGGCGAGCCCACTTCCTTCCGTGAGAAGGCGAAGAGCTGGGCCGAGAAGCACGAGACAGCTGTCCGCGTCGTCAAAGCGGTGGGCGCAACTGTGGGCGCAGCCGTCGCGATCATGGTCGTCAAGCACGTCATGACGCAGAACGTGACCGAGTACGCCGACGATGACCAGGCCGAGTACGCCGAGGACGACCAGGTCACCGAGGATGACCAGGACGCCAAGGACAAGCGCCACCCCCCTGTCAGACACTCAGTGGCCGAGCACACCAGGACGCTCGCTGACGGGCGCGTCATCCCTATTCCGCCTTACAAGCGCGGCGGCTCCTCGGACGACGAGGGCGAGGACCCCGACGAAGTGGCAGCCTGAGCTTTGAGGACGACTCACCTCCCACCGCGGACTTCACTCTCATGCAGTGCCGACGGAGTACCTGCAGACCGCTTGCACCGCCGCTGAACTGCAGACATGCCCCGACTCGACATAGACCGCCGGAGCCTCTCGTCGACCGTGAAACCGTGGCAGAAGCCGAGCTCCTAAGCGCGGCGCTCAGCGTCTGGGTTCCCTCGTGCCGCCTCCTCGCTTGGCCGAGACGTTCCCCGACGGCGGCGTCGACTTCCTCCGCGTCTGTCCCTTCGACACGGTCCTTGTCATACCGCTCTCCGGCGCAGTCGAGGCGTCCGCGGGCAGATCCGCCATCCGCCGCAGCCGCCAAACCAGCACGTCACTGATCGATTCTGCGGTCTCCAGCTCGCGCCGCTCCACGGCTTCCGCCAGGAGCGCCGCGGGGTCGTGGCCGGCGTCCTCGACGTCGACAGGGTGGCGGCCAGGGCGCATCAGCCGGGCTCGGCGAGGACCTGCCCGGCCAGCTCCGGCACCGCCTGTCGGAGATAGCCGGCCTGCTTGCGCTGGAGGGGCTGGGACAGGCGGCGACCGCGCTGGTGCGTCACGCCGAGGTGCAGCGGCGCGGCGGCCTGGTAGGCGGCACGCAGGTGGTCGGCGGCCTGTCGGGCAGCAGCGGCCTGCTGGGCGTGCTCCTTCTTCCCGTGCCAGTGGGCGGCGGCACTGACCAGGAAGAACGCCATGTCGATGAGCATGGCGATGGTGGCACCGTCCTCACCGCGGCCGAGGGCGGGACCGCCGTAGACGAGATCGCGGGCAGCCTGACGCAGGGCACGGTCGTGGCCTCGCTCGGCCTGGACGTGGGAGCGGGTCGCCCGCTCGAACGCCCAGGCGGCATCTCGCAGTTCACGGCGGGTGTGCGCGGCCGATGTCTTGGCGAGCGCGTCGAGGACCTCGCCGGCTGCGGCGAGGTGCGCGGCGATCTGTCCGTCGTCGCCCTGGTCGAGGATCAGCACGGCTTGCCAGACTGCTGTCGTCGCCTGCCGCCGGGCGGCCGACGGGCTGATACGGGGCGAGCTGGAGGAGCGGTCCTTGGCGGTGTCGCTGTGGTAACCGGAGGTGTTGGCGGCCCACCGCTTGCGGATGGGGGCAGGGAGAGGTCGGGCGCGAGGGTGGAGCCGGAATAGTAGATCGGCTCCTGGTCCTCGTTGCGGTCGTCCGGCAACGCGACCTTGTACGTGAGCAGGTCGCCGGAGGGCGCGGTGCGCTGGCGGATCAGGAGGCCGGAGGCGGCCAGGCGATCGAAGAACTCCTCCTCGCTGGCGACTCCGGCTGCGGCGCGGCGCACGGTCTCGCGCAGCTCCTCGCGTGGGGTGCGTTCCTTGCCCTGGTGGTTCGCCTTGTGGCGTTCGGCGCTGGTGGGGCGCTTGGCGGCGGTTCCGTCACCGACGTTCAACCGGCGTAGCCCGTAGTCGATTTCGACCTTTCGGGCTTCGGTCTGGGAGCGGGCGCCGTCCTGGCGGGTGCGGGCCTGGCGGCCGTCCTCGCGTACGACGGTGGCGACGATGTGGATGTGATCGTCGGCGTGGCGGACGGCCGCCCAGCGGCAGGCGGCTTCGTCGCCTTCGGGGGCGATGCCGGTGGCGGCGACCATGCGGCGGGCGATGTCGGCCCACTGCTCGTCGGTGAGGATCGGATCCTCGGGCGCGGCGCGTACGGACAGATGCCATACGTACTCGTCGGGGCTGGCGCTTTCGGGCAGCGCCATGACGGGCTGGTCGAGCAGGCGCTGCAGGTCGCCGTACGTTGTCTTCGGATCGCGGGGGTCGGGGGCCTGGCTGTCCCAGGCGGCGACGAGGTGCGGGGCGATGTGCTCCTCGGCCTTGCCGGGACCGTACAGATAGGCCACCAGGCCACGGGTGTCATCGCCCATGTCGTGGACTTTGGGGATCATGCAGCCGGGCGCTCGCTGTCCAGGTACTGCTGGGTGAAGGCGTCCACCCGTCGAGCGGCACGGTTTACGGCGGAGAGGACCGCCTCGGCGTGCGGGGCGTCACCGCCTGAATTGAGCGTCCGGGCAACCTGGTTGACGTTGTTGCCGATCTGCCCAAGGTGGCGCCGCAGGCTGAACAGCTCTGCGAGCATTTCGCGTTCGCCGGCGATCTCGGCTGCCGTGCGCGTCAGGTCGCGCGCGGCGCTGAGGGCTGCGTGGGCGAGGAAACCGGACGGCGTCATGGCGCACGCAGCTGCGGCGTCGAGGACAGACTGCTTCTCGTCGTCGTTGAAGCGGCTGGTGATCAGGTGCTTGCGCTTGCTCGACTTGGTCTTCGGCGTGCGGTTACGCGCGGGCGGCTGGCTCGACGGCGCGCTCGCGTGGTAGCTGCAGTGTGGGTTGTGGCACGGGTGGGTGGCTGTCTGCTCCTCCTGGGGATGTCGGCCGCCCCCGGTCGCATCCCCTCGGTCCGGCGCCCCCCGGCGCTGGACCGCCTCCGCCACCCCCGGGGCGGAGGACGCGAGAGTAGTACTCCCAACGGGAGTACTACTCTCGCACCAACTTGCCCCACGAGTTCAGCCACCTGCTGCTCGGCCATCACGAGGTGCGGCGAGGGGCCCAGGAGGGCCTCCTTGGACGTCGGCAGGTGGATGCGAGGAGGTACCCGATGAGCCAGTCAAAGAGACCGCGACGCCGAAGGTGACCGCGGAGGCGGTGCAAGTTTTGCAGCGCCGGGTGACGGGATTTGCCGCGACCGGTGCAACCAGCCTCGCGCCTACCACGTACGGCCTCGCGCGCTGGGCAGCGTCGCGATCCTCAACACGCGTCGGCTGCAGTTGAGTTGGGTACGGTCCGACCGGCGGTCCGGGTCGTTCGGCGGCGGAGGCGAATCATGAAGAGTGCGCACGTGGGGCTCGCGGCGTTCGAGACCAGAGCGGGCGAGGCCGCCCGGACCCTGCTTCACAACCAGGGATACGACGGCGGGTGGGGCCTCACCCTGACCTCGGTCTCGTCGATCGTCAACACCAGCGAGGTACTGCCGATACTGCGGGCCGCTGGCATCGCCGGACAGCCGGTTCGCCAGGGGCTCGACTTCCTCACCGGCGCCATCCCGGAGCACTCGCGGCCCCGACCCAAAGGCGGTCGTGGTGAGCACACCCGGTTCATCGCCTTCGGCCTGGCCGGACTCCTGTCCCACCCGCGTTTCTTCCACCACACCGGCGTCGCGGAGACCGCGGTCTGGTGCGTTGGCTGGCTGGAGGACCACAAGGTCGACCACGGCTGGTCCGAAGTCCTCGGACTCGACGACACCTCGCTGCACCAGACCGCCCTGGTGGTGCACCGGCTCGCCGAGCTCAGAGACGCCCTCCACGACTTCGGCCCCGGACTCCTCTTACCCGGCGGGGTCGAGACCACCAGCTTGCTGGAGCGCGTCGAACCGCTGATCGACCACGGAGTGCGCGGCCTGCTCTACCACCGGCGCCCCAGTGGGGCTTGGGGGTGGCGTACATACATCGACACCGACCCGAGCCCGAGTAAGACCGCGCTGTGCCTGCTCGCGCTGTCGGCCGTCTGTGCCGGAACCGGGCTCGGCGGCGAACCCGCCTACCGGGACGTCCCGCGGGAGGCGGGCGGGGTGCACGGCCCGGTGCAGCGGAAGCGGCTGTCCAACGTGGTCGTCGAGGCCGGCCAGTGGCTGCTGCACAACCACCACCGGTGGGAGGAGTTCGTCGAGGACGACAAGGACGTGCAGGGCACGGCCTGGGAGCACATGGCATACGCGCTGTGTACCCAGGCCGCCATCCGGGCCGGCGCGAGCCCGCGCGATCCCCGACTCGCCAAGGCGTGGAAGCTGATGAACGACCTGTGGGACCCGGAGGCCGGGCTGTGGAACGAGCCGGGTGCCTCGGGGAAGCGCGCCACCATCCGGGCCGCGTACTACACGGTGTCGGCCTACGAGGAAGCGATGCAGCGTCTGGCCCGGATGAACCTGGCCGACACCGCATTCGATGACGCGAGCGAGGCGTCGGCCAAGATGGTCATCGTCCATGTCGCCCTCGGTCCGGGCCGGTCCGTCCTCCTCGGGGCACGCGACAGCGAAGGAAGCGTGGCGTGTGAGCTGTCGGAGCGCCTGTTCGACGTGGTGAAGGTCGTGTACGACGCCCCCGAGGCTGAGCTGTCGACTGAGCGGATCGCGGCGAAGCTCTACGTCGCCCCGTCCTCGGTGCCCAAGTACGTTCAGCGCCTCAATCAGGCCGTCTCCGCGGCCTTCGGCGGTGCCCCGGCTCGGCTGCTGCTGGCCAGCACAGTGGACGGGGCCAGCGGGTATCGCCTCGCAGGACGGTAGGCGCCTGCCTACGACGTGGCGCGCTCCCCGGCCAGCGGGTAGTTCAGCAGGGCGAACCGCGCCAGGGAACGGACCTGGTCGAAGGTCTTGAGAGTGTCGAGGTCCTCCAGGCCGAACCAGGCGGCCCCGTGCACCTCTTCGAGCTGCGCCTCCACGGCCTGTTCCCGGGTGCCCGGCTGCCGCTGGACGTAGAAGAACTGGACCAGCGCCGGCGTCGGAAAGCCTTCGCGCTCGATGTCCACATAGAACGGCACGGGTTCAGGAGTGGCGTTGTGGTCGGCCGGGTGGATGGCCGGCTGGCTGGAGATCGCCTCCACCAGCAGCCCCGTCTCCTCCTTGAACTCGCGCACCGCCGTGCCCGCGAAGGACTCCCCGGGCTCGATGTGACCGCCCGGCGGGACCCATTTGTCGAAGCGGTTGTGGTGCACGAGCAGAACCTTGCCCCGCTCGACGAGGTAGCCAGAGCAGCAGTACACCAGACCGATATCGCGGGCGGTCTGGCCGTCGTGGATCAGAATCGAGCGAGGCACCCCGCCACGATAGCCCACGGCGAAGCACTCGAACTCCCGTGCAGGGGGAGCTACTTCAGCGCAGTGTCAGCGCCCCGCCGATGACATGTCATCGGCAATGACAGCGCGATGTCATCGCGTACACGTCATCGCGGGACGGATCGTGGTTGCATCCCGCTCCGCAGCACCACCGCGGGCCGGCGTTGCCCTCTGTCCGTTGAGGAGAGGACCCTGATGCGCTCTCGCCCGTCCCCGTGGCGTGCCCGGTACCAGCAGCGGTTCGCGGGCCCGCAGACCGTGGTGGTCCAGCCCACGACCTGGTGCAATCTGGACTGCCGGTATTGCTACCTACCCTTTCGCAAGCTCAAGTACCAGATGCCCCTGGAAGTGGCCGAGGCCCTGGCGCGGGCAGTGGCCCAGTTCGACGACAGCGGTCATCCGATCGGCATCGTCTGGCACGGCGGGGAGCCGCTCGCCGTCGGCCAGCAGAAGTTCGCAGCCCTGCTCGCGCCGTTCGAGGCCCTGCGGCGGGCGGGCCGAGTCCACCACTATGTGCAGACCAACGCGACGCTGATCACCAAGACCTGGTGTGACCTGCTGGCGGCTTACGACGTCCGCGTCGGTGTGAGCATCGACGGCCCGGCCTTCTTGAACGCCGAGCGCGTCGATCTGCGAGGCAAGCCCGCCTTCGACCGGATCCTGCGCGGCATTTCGCAGCTGCGCGAGCACGGCATCCCGTTCTCCGTCATCTCGGTGGTCGGCACCCTGGGCATCGCGATGCCGGAGGAGCTGCTGGAGTTCCTAACCTCCCTGGGCGGCCATTCGTTGGGCTTCAACATTGAGGAGATCGAAGGGGTCAACACCGACCGGAAGCCGCCTACCGCCGTCCAGGCCGAGGATTTCTGGCGCCGCACCCTCACCTGGGCCCGCGAGCATCCTGGCGCCCCGGCGGTCCGGGAAGCTGAACGGCTCGCCGAGTACCTGAAACTGATCCGTTCCGGCCAGAGAGCTGAGTGGGACGGCCGCCGCCTCGACCCGATTCCCACCGTCTCCTGGAAGGGCGACGTGGTCCTGCTCTCCCCGGAACTCTCGGACACGGCGGCGCCCGAGTACGGCGACTTCGTAGCTGGCAACATCCTCGACCGCCCTCTGCCCGAGATTCTCCGTGTTGCTCACCGGCTGCGCTACGTGCGCGACTTTCTCACCGGCCTGGACCGATGCCAGGCCGAATGCGAGTTCTTCGACTTCTGCCGCGGCGCCCAGGCCGCCAACCGCTACTTCGAGAACGGCGACCTCACGACCACCGAGACCAACTACTGCCGGGTCTCCCGGCAGGCCCTGGTCACGGCCCTGTCCACGCTCGCAACCAAGGAGGCTGTTGCATGAAGATCCTGGACCGACTCGCCACATCCGACACCCCCGTCGTGATGGAGTTGATAGCCACGCACGACGCCCCGCCCCCGGTGATCGTTGAAGGCGCGTGGGACAACCGACCCACGTGGGACAACTGGGCGAAGAACCCGGCCCCCTTCGACAACCGCCCGACCTGGGACAACTGGAACAAGAAGAAGTGAGCCGTCCCGCTGCTGGCACGCCCCTGGGCGTGCCAGCAGCGCCGGCGACCGAGCCACCGCGCTGAAAGGCTGTTGATGGACACCCGCACGATCCGCCGTACGAGCGTCACGCTCCCCGCCCTGAACGAGCCGGGCCTCTACCTCTCCAACGTCACCTCGCTGGAGGGCGGCCGTGGCCGTGTGGCGGAGTTCCACTACGCCGACGCCGACCTGCGGGACCTCGACCTGGCCGACACCCACCTGATGGACGGGCAGATCACCGGCCTCAAGGCCCAGCGCACCCACCTGGAGAAGCTCCGCGTCGACTCCGTGGAGTTCACCGGCTGCGACCTGGCCTCCCTGCAGTGGACCGACAGCAAGATCTCCCGAGCCGTCTTCCGCGACTGCAAGCTCATGGGCGCCGCATTCGAAGACGTAACGCTCGACAACGTCCTGTTCGAGAACTGCAAGATCGACTACAGCACCCTCACCCGCGTCCGGGCCACCGGCCCCCTGATCTTCGCGAAGTGCTCGCTGCGCGAGACCACCTTCGCCGCCGCTGACCTCGGCGCCGCCCTGATCGACGACTGCGATCTACGGCTGACCGAGTTCGACGGAGGGAAATACCGCGGCCTGGACCTCCGGGGCAACGACCTCTCCCAGCTTCGCGGCCTGACCTCGCTCAAGCAGGTCGTCATCGACCACGCCCAGACACTCCAGCTGGCCGAGGCCCTCACCGCCGAGCTGGACGTCACCTTCGGTGAAGACCTCGACGACAAGTAGCCCCGCACCTGCCCTCGGGAGGCACGGCCATGGGCCCGCGACTCGTATTCGACACGTACGACGACATACGCGGCCGGTGCGACACCGCACCGGTCCGGCAGACCGGCAGCGAGCCCGGCTACGACCACGGCGCCGTCGTCCCCAGCGACGATTGGGTACCCCTCACAGCCGACGAGGCCGAGCGGCACCAGGCCGATGACTCGACGCCCGACAGCATCCGCATCGAGCTCGTACGCCGACCGCTGCCGCCGCTCGACCCGGAGAACCTGTCCGGCCGGTTCGAAATCGCCGCCCGCCTCGACCCCCTCAACGGCCGCTGGCCCACCACCCTCCTGGGGTGCGCGTCCAGCCCCGGCAACTGGATCACCACCACAGAGGACTCCACCACCGGCCGACGTATCGGCCTGCACGTCGACAACTTCGACCGGCTGCCGTACCCCAGACGCCACCAGGGCCGCCGCCGACTCTGCCTCAACCTCGGCCCCGGCCCGCGCTACCTACTCGTCGGCAACCGCGACATCCGACAGATCTGCTGCATACTCCACGCCAACCCGGACCGGCACCACCCCCACACCGGGGACATCCGCAGGTACGTCGCTGCAGGGCACCCACTGCGCTGCATGCGCATCCGTCTCGACCCGGGCGATGGCTACATCGCCCCGACTGAGTTTCTTGCGCACGACGGCTCGACTGCCGGAATCGAACAGCCTTCCGTTGCTGCCTTCTGGCTCGGCCGGTCACCGAACCCGTTATGACCGATCAGCCATCAAGACAAGTTCAGAGCGCCGCCCCGGCGTGAAGGAGTGGGGAGCGGGTCAGCCGCGGCGGCCGAGGACGACCTGGAAGGAGGCGTGCTCGATCAGACCGCTGGCGTCGGCGTGCTCGTCGAGCAGGACGCGGGCGCGGCGCTCGAAGTCCTCAGCCTGCTCCCCGAACAGCGGCCGGGCAGCGAAGCTGGTCGAGTACAGGTAGCCGATCACCGTCTCGGTGGTCCACTCCCGTTCGACGGCGATGGTGTGCTCTTCGACCTGGTCGAACGGGGACTCGGCGAGGATTTCACGGTACGGCCGCTCGTGCGCCGCGTACTTCTTGCCCACCCCGGCCCGCCGCTCCGTGCCCAGGTACTCCTGGATCAGGGCCCGCAGGGCGTCGGTCCACGCAGTGCGCGCGGTCCACAGGCTGCCGTCACCCATGACCGCGACGGTGGCGTCTGGCGCGGTCATGCCCTCCAGGCGAGACAGCACCACGTCCTGCTTCATCCAGTGAAATGCGCGGCAGACCGTGACGAGATCGGCCCGGTAGGCGGCGGGTGGGGTGAACAGCTCAGCCGAGGTGTTGTGCAGGCGGACGGTGACCGGCAGTCCTGCGAGGGCCTTGTCGGCCTCGCCGAGCATGTCTGCGTCCTGCTCGACGACGTCGATCTCCGTCGTCGTCGAGGCCAGGGCCAAGGGGACCTGCCCGGTGCCGGACCCGAGGTCGAGCAGGGCCCGGTCCTCTTGGCCGGCCACCCGTCGCGCGAGGAGTTCGACGGCTGCCCTCGGGATGCCGGGCCGATAGGCGGCGTAGAACGAGGCGGTGGTGTCGAACTGGTTCACGAGGGAGCGCTCCTAGTGGAAGAGATTGACGGGAGGACGGCTGCTCGATGTGCCGGACCGCGGGGGCGCGGGCCGGCATGACGGTGACCCGGCCAGGGTGCTCGGCCAGCAGCCGGAAGGCTTCGGCCGACGGTGGACGTGAGGTTATCCACAGGGTTTGGGCACCGGCGGCGAGGGCGCCGTGCACGTCGTAGTCGAGGCTGTCGCCGACCTGCAGCACCCCCGCGGAGGTGCTGCAGCAGTTCGCACAGCAGCCGGGTCGGGCCCGGCGAACTCGAGCTGCCACGACGGGCTATGAACCCGAAGGTGGGGTGAGAGAAGGGTGGCGACGTCTGTCTCCTGCTCGTCCCTGCTGACTGTCGCTTCGATGCGCTGGGCATTCTCACTGGGTGTCGGTCAGCCGCCTCACAACGTGCCGAAAAATGGCTGCTCAGGGCCCGATCTTGCGGACGCCGGAACGAGAAGGCGCTCCGACGCTGAAGCGAGACTCAGCAGCCAAGGCGGCAGAGGAAGACGTCTATCGACAAGTCGACCAGATGGCCCTCGCCTGCTGGGGATGGGAAGTGCCAGAGAACCCCGCACCGCGCGATCCCGTCAGCACGTTCGCACCCGGGGAAGTCTCGGAAGGCACCCTGGAAAGGCTCCCCGCCGTACTGAATGATCCGGACGTCGCAGGACTCGCCGTGATCGAGGAGTGGCAGGCAGGAAAGTGCGCAATCTGCTCCTCGGAAGATCGCCTCGTAATCGTTCGAGGGCTCCTATGCCGTAGTTGCAACACAGCCGAAGCCTTTCGGACGGTCGGGCCCTACAGGAGGTATCGAGAACGTCCGCCGGCCGCGATCCTTGGGGTGAAGGCGCGCTACTGGGGCCCGTTGACAGGTGACTACATTCAGCCGATCCCAGACCGCGCCCCGAACCGACGTGACAATCCGTGGCTCAAGCTCGCCCGGCGAGAGAAGGAAGAGGCGCAATGAGCGACGATCCAGCAGCCGAGCATGAGCCGAAGGACTGGATGGAGATCTGGTACGAGACCGGCGAGATCACCTGGCAGAAGCCGCTCTCGCCCGAGGCGAACGCCCGGATTCTAAGGCTGTACGACGACCTGATGCGCGAGCAGAGCGAAGAGCCCGGTAGCGACTGACCATCGTGGCACACTGATTCCGGCGCCCGCCTCGCATCCCCCGTCGAGGCGGGCGCCGTTGTACTGGGGCGCCTGTCAGTCCGCTGCTGTACGGTCTTATGTAGGCGCGGGGCCTCTCGCGGTCGGGGGTTCGACCGCATCGAGTCTGGGAGGACTCGTGATCGTGGGCCGCGTCAACGCCGCCAAGTTCATCGCCCGCCTGCTGCCGGAGCCGCACGAGACGGACCTCGGCGGCGAACCCGCCCATCACCTGCTGGCCACAGCGCATGCCGACATCTGCTGCCCACCGTCCGGTCACCGCATCGGTTGGTCGGACTGCTACGCCAGCGCCGACATGCTGCCGCTCAGCCACAAAGCTGACCTCTTCCTGGAGCCCGACGGCGTGCCCCGACCGCTGCCGGACCACCTGGCCGGAGAGGACCGGGAACGTGCGCAGGAGGCCGGCCGGAAGGCTGCCTGGATTCGCCGGGAAGCTCATCGCCGCGGTCTCCGCTGAGGTTGTGGGTCTGCCAGAACCACAACGTCGGCTCGTTTGGGTTCTGGCATTCTGGTGATGGCCACGCTCGTCTGCTTGCGGGAAACCGGGACGCCCGAGATCGTGTCGGTTCATAGCCGGGCGGGCCGCAAGCGCTGACGCGCCGTGCACGCGGTGCTCAGTGGTCGTGGTTTCGGTGCTGCCACCGTGGCGCGACGGCCAGCTCCGAGCGCCCAACCATTCTCTCTTCGGTCGGGCGCGCGCACATGATGCGGGTGATCTATCGAACGCACGTGTGTGTGCGCCGTACCGACTGTCCCTTTGGTGAGGGCCGTAATGTCGTTGTTGTGCTTGACGGAACGGGGCCGCGACCATCATTCAGTGCAGCGCTGCCTACTGCGGCGCGGACGCACTGCCTCTTCAAGTGGTCACCGGTTCCGCCGGGCCGTGCCTGTTCAGCCCTTCGCCGTCGGCAGCTCTCCGGGACCGACGGGCACCTCGTCGATGTCGCTGGCGCCGGCTTTCTCCAGCTCTTTCCGTCGCCGGTCGGCGGATACGCGGTCGTAGGCGACGGCGGAGGCGCGCGGCGTGCCGTCGGGGTCGGTCCAGGTGAAGCTGTAGCTCTGCATCGTGGTGGGCATGCCCGCATCATGCCTGGTGGCACTGACAGTGGCGTCGAACGTGGCAGCGCCCGCTCCTTCCGCCAGAGGCGGACGCCGTGGTGCTGTGGCTGGCTGTCTCAGCCCTCGTGGATGTGGGCGAGGGTGCCGTCGTGCTGCTCGTAGTGGGAGAGGGCGAGGCCGAGGCCGAAGAAGGTGGGGGCCCATTCGCCGACGAAGAGGCCCCACCGGTCGGCGCGGTCGACGTTGACGCCAGGCTCCATCTTCAGGCTGGTGGCCCAGGCGGCGACGGTGAGGCCGATGGAGGCGAAGGCGGCGAGGTAGGCGTGCTCGCTCTTGACGCCCATGCCGTGCAGCTTCTTGACGATCATTGGGTGGCTCCGTTCCTGTGGGGGATCCACGGGACGGAGTGCCCCCGGCCTGTGCCCTCATTCGACTGTTCTGTGACGGTATGCGTCTGGCTGTGCGGGTGTGCCGCTCGTAGGCTGGCCTTGCTCGGGGTTGTCTCGGAGGTCCGTCATGCCCCGCACCATCTGGTCCGGCGCCATCAGCTTCGGCCTGGTCACCGTCCCTATCCACGTCGTGTCGGCGACCGAGGACCACTCGATCCACTTCCACCGGGTGCACCTGGAGGACATGGCCCGTGTACGAACCCGGAAGGTGTGCGAGCTGGAGGACCGCGAGGTCGCCACCTCGGAGATCGGCAAGGGCTACGAGATCTCCCGCGACAACGTCATCCCCATCAGCAATGAGGAACTGCGGGACCTGCCCCTGCCTACGGCCAAGTCCATCGAGATCGTCGCGTTCATGCCGTGGGAGGCGATCGACCCGCTCCGGATCGGCGACGGCTACTACCTGGCGCCGGACGGCCAGGTCGCGGCGAAGCCCTACAAGCTGCTCGGCCAGGCCCTCGAGCGGTCCTCGCGGGTCGCGGTCGCCCGGTACGCGTGGTCCGGCCGGGAACGGCTCGGCCTGCTGAGGGTGCGCGACGAGGCGATCGTTCTGCATGCGATGCGCTGGCCCGACGAGATCCGCGACCCCTCCACGCTGCTGCCGCCCCCGGTGGAGCTCACTGACGAGGAGATCGACGGTGCGCTCGCCCTCATGGACACTATGACCCGCGACGACCTCGACGCCCCAGAGTTCCGCGACACGTACACCGAGGCTGTGGCGGAGTTGATCGAGGCGAAGCGCGAGCACCGTCAGCCCCCGGCCGCGCCGGAGCCGGCCGCCGAGTCCGGCCAGCTCGTCGACCTCATGGCCGCCCTCCAGCAGTCCGTGTCGAAGGCCAAGCAGTCCCGCGGCGAGGACACCGGCGAGCACGCGGAAGTCCACGAGATGCCGAAGAAGCGTGCCGCGAAGAAGGCGCCAGCCAAGAAGACCGCGGCGAAGAAGACGGCACGGAAGCCGCGCAAGTCGGCCTAGTCGACGAAGCCGAGCGCACTGTCGGGCCGGCATACGCCGCACGGCTTCACGCCTTCCGCTATGGCCCGCCGGGTTTCGTCGAGGCTGATGCCGCGGGTGCGCTTGCCGCGGTTCCAGCAGTCGCCCTGGTGGACCTGGACGGGTGGGCTGTCGCGGTTGAGGCTGGTCTCGAGCAGCCAGTCGGGTGGCTGGGGGCGGTCTTGGACGGCGCGCTGCTGCTCTGCTTCCCGCTGCTCTGCCAGTCTGATGGCGGCCCGCACCTCGTCGAGGGTGAGGGCGAGCCACGTCTCCAGGGTGCGGAGTCGCGGCAGGTCGGGCGGCAGATCGGTCACTCCTTCAGCTTGCACCGAAAATCGAACACGTGCTCCCATCGGGGTATGGGCAGATACCGCGTCGACTACCTCACCCCACGGCAGGAGGAGATCCTCCGCGTCATCCGCCAGGTCATCACCGACGACGGTATCGCCCCGACCGTCGCCGAGATCGCCGAACAGGTCGGCATGCGTTCCTGGTCCTCCGTCCACTACCAGCTGCGCGAACTGGAGACGAAGGGTGCCATTCACCGCGAGCCATACCAGCCGCGCGGAATCCGGCTCGCATGATGACGCCCATGAGGCTCACATGACCGTCGGCCGCTACGGGGTGACTGTCACCACCGACGACCGGCTGCTGCTCCAGGGCTGGTGGAGCGACGAGACCGTGGCCCGCCGCAAGTTCGCGTCGTGGATCGGCGAGCACGGCAGCCGGGCCGGTGCCCGCGTCACCCTCACGGATGAGGAGACCGGCGAGACGCCGACGGAGTGGCCCACGCCTCCGTGACCGTCTGCCATCCTGGCGGCATGAGGACTGAACGCCCCTGGAGCTGGGTTCTAGATGCGGCGCCGTCGGAGGAAGAGTGCCAGGCTGCGGGCGAGTACGCCTTGGAGCATGGCATCCGTGTGACAGTGGCTGGCGATAGCGGTTGCGTATACCGGTTTCCAACAGGACCCTGGCGGGGCCGCGGTCGAGCAGGTCCTGCTCCAGAGCGGCGAGGATCCGGCGCCCGAGTCCCAGCCCGCGGGCGGACGGCAGCACGTACATCCGCTTGATCTCAGCGGCCGAGGTGTTGAGGGTGCGCCAGCCCCCGCAGGCCAGTGCCGGCCCGTCCCCGAGCCGGGCAACGAGGAACTGGCCGTCGGGAGCGTCGAAATCCGCGTCCTCGGTGGCTTCGGGGTCGTCGGCGGTGCCGTAGGTGGCCAACTGCTCCTGGTGGAGGGCTTGGACGAGGACGCGAGCGTCAGAGCTGCCGTAGGGGACGGCGGTGAGCGTCCACTCCCTGGCGGACTGGCACGGCGAGGTCATGGTGTCGATGGTGCCGTGCCGAGGGCGTCCAGCGCAGTACTATGTCCGACCCTGTTCAGTTGCCGGCCGACGGCGGTGCGGACTTGGGCGAGGAGGCTGCGGCAACCGCAGGGTCAGGGCGGCGTGGCCCTGAGCGGCGCCGAGAAGCGCTGAAGGACAGGAAGGCGGTCTCAGAAAGCGGTGTGGATGTCGCTTCGCGGATCCCCGGTTACCCGGTGGTCGTCGTAGAGCCCGTTCTGTGCCGAACGGCGCCAGGGTCGGGCGTAGCGGAGGGCCACGTCGATGTCCGGGTCGGTCGAGTCGAGGTTGATGTCTGAGACCGCCAGAGCGGGTTGCCTGTCGGCGGGGCACTGCGCTAGCCACCGGCCGCCGGGTGCCACGATTCCGGACGGCACCGTGGTGCTGAACTGGGCCGGGATGGAGTAGCCGAGCCAGTAGCTGTAGAGAGTTCCGTAGGCTTGGGCGACCTGGGCCCGCGGCGCGTCGTCGACCATTACGGAGAGGAGGACGCAGTCGACGTCCAGGCGTTCGTACTCGGCGAAGAGCGGCGGGAAGTTCGCCTCGACGCATAGTGCGCAGCCGATGCGGATGCCGTCCACTTCGAAGACCACAGGCTCGCGCCCCGGGGTGTACAGGTAGGACACCTCGGTGTGCGACAGGAAGCGCTTGTCGTAGCGCGCGACTAGCTCGCCGTGGTCGGAGACGATGAAGAGGCTGTTGTGAGGCCGGTTCGGTGGTGTGAGCGGGTGGATCGACCCGAACGCCGTCCACAGCCGTAGTTCTCCCGCCAGCGCGGCGATTGACTCGGCCTCTTCGCGCAGTACGTCCCAGGCGGCACGTCTCCAGTCGGCCTGGGCCAACTCGCCGTCGGGGCCGGCCGCCATCACGTGCTTGCTGGGGTAGGTGATCGCTCCCTCGGGGAACTGCACCAGGCGCGCGCCTGCGTCGGCGGCCTCAGCCATCAGGGCCCGGATCTCCTGCCCGGCTGCTCGCAGCGCGCCTCGGTCGGTGGGATCCTCCGGCACAGTGCTCTGCGCGACAGCCAGCCGCAATGTCCTCGCCATGGCGCGGACGCTACGGCATCCCAGCCCCTGTGGCTTGAAGCTCGGGTGGGCCCGGCCGGATCCGCGTGGTTCCTGTCCGGTTCGCCGGCCGTGACCGGCGGGCTGGATCGCCGATCATGGTGAGGGCTGGCCCGCGTTCGTCCTGTCGCGCAGCCGCTGAAAGACCGCCTGGTAGGGGCCCGCTCCCTCTTCGCAGTGCCGGAACGCACGCCCGTCAGGTCTGCTCCGGGCTGCTCTCGCTCAGGAACTCGCGGGCGCCGCGGAGCCGGGTGCGCAGCTTCTGCTGGGTGGCGCGGTTGTCGAGTCGTACGTCGAGCCCGCCGGGCAGTCCCGTGTCCGAGCGGCGTGCGGAGGGCAGCCGGGCGGGGTCGAGCCCGTCGCGGCGCGCGATGAGCTCGCCCAGCTCGTAGCGGCTCAGGGCGTCTGGGCCGGCCAGGTGGAACACGCCGGCGGCGTCGGACCCGGTGATCTCCCACAGGGCGGCGGCGAGGTCCTCCACGTGTACGGGGCAGCGGATGTCGTCGGTGTACAAGGCGCCCTGCCGGGTGCCGGCGGCCAGCGCGTGCACCAACCGCTCGTGTTCGGAGCGGCCGTTGCCGATGATTAGTGAGGTGCGGGCGACGGCTGCGTGGGGGCACAGGAAGCGGACGGCGGTCTCGGCGGCCGCCTTCGCGGCCCCGTACGGGGTGAGCGGATCCGGAAGGCAGGACTCGTCGTACCAGTCGCGGCCTGTGCCGGAGAAGACGGCGTCGCTGGAGACGTGCACCAAGCGGATGCTGCGCTTGGCCGCAGCTTGGGCGAGGCGGATCCCGCCTTCGGCGGTGACCTCCCAGTCCGCGCCGCCGCTCGTCGCGTTGATCACCGCGGCCGGAGCCACTGTGTCGAGGACCTCCTCCAGGCGGGCGGGGTCACGAAGGTCGAGGTGATGCCATGCCGCTCCGTCGCCGCTGCCGGGGCGGGAGTGGAAGGTGGCAGCCGGGCGACGACCCGCGGACACAGCCTGGCGTACCAACTCGGCACCCAGGAAACCACTGCCTCCGATGATCAGCACAGTCATGCCGCCTCACGTTACGGGCGACGAGTGCCGCCCCGCACTGCTTCGGCGGAACCCTCTAACTGAGGTTCCCCCGAGATGCGGGGAGAGGTGACAGGAGGTCAGATGGGGCTCATGAGAGGAGCTCTGACGATGCCTGCCCCGAGGAAGTACCCGC
>NZ_JBICYB010000065.1:0-18969 GCF_043200575.1 Streptomyces sp. NPDC048392 | reverse complement strand
GGGGGTCGGGGCGGCGGGCGGGGCGGCGGTCCGGGCGGCGGTCCGGGCGGCGGTCCGGGCGGCGGTCCGGGCGGCGGTCCGGGCGGCACCCACGGCGATGTCGCCGCGGGTGCCGCCCGCCTCTCCGCCCGCACACGCCCCTTCCCACTGGCCCCTTCCCACCGGCCCCTTCCCCCGGTCACGATTCAGTCTCGGCCCCGCCCGACCCCTTGATTCCCGCCCGTGAAATCGTTTCCAATCCTCCGTGTAATCGATTCCACAAGGAGGTGGAACGGCGATGGCGAGCATCAAGGACGTCGCTGCCGAGGCGGGCGTGTCCGCGGCGACGGTCTCGCGGGCGCTCAACGGCCACCCGTCCGTCAGCCCCGCCGCGCGTGCCCGTGTGCTGGCCGCCGTCGAGGCGCTGGGCTACCGCCCGAACGCCGTCGCCCGGTCGCTGCGCACGGACCAGACCCACACCCTCGGCCTGGTCATCAGCGACGTCATGAACCCGTACTTCACCGAGCTGGCCCGTTCCGTCGAGGAGGAGGCCCGCGCGCTCGGCTACAGCGTCATCATCGGCAACGCCGACGAGCGGCCCGATCTCCAGGACCACCACGTCACCACGCTGCTGGACCGCCGCATCGACGGGCTGCTCGTCTCGCCCACCGACGAGGGCTCCCCGCGCATGCTGGACGCCGCGCGGGCCGGGACGCCGATGGTGTTCGTCGACCGGTGGATTCCCGGTGTGGACGTGCCCGTCGTCAGGTCGGACGGGCGGGCCGCCGTGCGCGACCTGGTGGCGCATCTGCACGGGCTCGGGCACCGCCGGCTCGCGATCATCGCCGGGCCCGCCGCCACCACGACCGGACGCGAGCGCGTCGACGCGTTCCGCGAGGCGCTCGGCGCGTACGGGCTCACCCTCCCCGACGCCTACATCGGCCAGGGCGACTTCCAGGCCGGCAGCGGCCGCCGGGTCACCGAGGGCTTCCTCGACCTGCCCGAGCCGCCCGAGGTCGTCTTCGCCGCCGACAACCTGATGGCGCTCGGCGCGCTGGACGCCGTTCGCGCGCGGGGGCTGCGGGTCCCCGAGGACATCGGGCTCGCCGCGTTCGACGACATCCCCTGGTTCGTGCACACCGGTCCGCCCGTCACCGCGATCGCCCAGCCCACCCGCGAGCTCGGGCGGGCCGCCGTACGCGCCCTCGTCGAGCGGATCGCGGGGCGGGCGGGCGAGTCCGTCACCCTGCCGGCGCGGCTCGTCGTACGCCGCTCGTGCGGTGAAGCCGCCCAGCCCCTGCCTCAGTCCCCCTCCCCGTCCCCCGTACGAAGGAGTACGCCGTGAGCAGCCGCAGTCCGGACGAGTTGCTGCGCATCGAGGGCATCCGCAAGACCTTCCCCGGCGTGGTGGCGCTCGACAGCGTCGACTTCGACCTGCGCCGGGGCGAGGTGCACGTGCTCCTCGGTGAGAACGGCGCGGGCAAGAGCACGCTCATCAAGATGCTCTCCGGCGCCCACACGCCCGACGCCGGGCGGATCCTGGCCGGCGGCGAGGAGGTGAGCATCCACGGCGCGCGGGACTCCGAGCGCCTCGGCATCGCCACCATCTACCAGGAGTTCAACCTCGTCCCCGATCTGACGGTCGCCGAGAACATCTTCCTGGGCCGCCAGCCGCGCCGCCTCGGCATGATCGACCGGAAGCGCCTGGACGCCGACGCCGAGGCGCTGCTGAAGCGGGTGGGCGTCGACGTCTCCCCGCGCACGCGGGTGCGCGAACTCGGCATCGCCCGGCTCCAGATGGTCGAGATCGCCAAGGCCCTCAGCCTGGACGCGCGCGTGCTGATCATGGACGAGCCGACCGCCGTCCTGACCTCCGACGAGGTCGAGAAGCTGTTCGCCATCGTGCGGCGGCTGCGCGAGGACGGCGTGGGGATCGTGTTCATCACCCATCACCTGGAGGAGATCGCCGCGCTCGGCGACCGGGTCACCGTGATCCGGGACGGGCGCAGTGTCGGGCAGGTGCCCGCCTCCACGCCCGAGGACGAACTCGTACGGCTGATGGTCGGGCGGTCGATCGAGCAGCAGTACCCGCGCGAGCGCACCGACGTCGGTGAGGCCCTGCTCAAGGTGGAGGGGCTCACGCGGGACGGCGTCTTCCACGACGTCGGCTTCGAGGTGCGGGCCGGTGAGGTGGTCGGCATCGCCGGGCTCGTCGGCGCCGGACGGACGGAGGTGGCGCGGGCGGTGTTCGGCGCCGATCCGTACGACTCCGGAACCGTGCGGGTCGCGGGGGCGCCGTTGCGGCGGCACGACGTGAACGCCGCCATGGCCGCCGGGATCGGGCTCGTCCCCGAGGACCGGAAGGGGCAGGGGCTCGTCCTCGACGCCTCCGTCGCGGAGAACCTCGGTCTCGTCACCCTGCGGTCCACCGCCCGCGGCGGTCTCGTCGACCTCAAGGGGCAGCACGCGGCCGCGGAGCGGATCGCCGGGCAGCTGGGGGTGCGGATGGCCGGGCTCGGGCAGCACGTGCGGACGCTGTCCGGCGGCAACCAGCAGAAGGTCGTCATCGGCAAGTGGCTGCTGGCGAACACCAGGGTGCTGATCCTCGACGAGCCGACGCGCGGCATCGACGTGGGCGCCAAGGTCGAGATCTACCAGCTCGTCAACGAACTGACGGCCGCCGGTGCCGCCGTGCTCATGATCTCCAGCGACCTGCCGGAGGTGCTCGGCATGAGCGACCGGGTGGTGGTGATGGCGCACGGGCGTGTCGCGGGCGAACTGCCCGCCGAACAGGCCACCCAGGACGCCGTGATGGCCCTCGCCGTCAGTACTCACACCAAGGGAACGGAGGCCCCCCGTGGCCACTGACACGCTCAAGGGCGAGCCGGGCGCGCGGGGCGCCACGGGCGGCCTGCGCCGCCTGCTGCTCGACAACGGCGCGCTGACCGCGCTGATCGTCCTCGTCATCGCCATGTCGGCGCTGTCCGGGGACTTCCTGACCGCCGACAACCTCCTCAACGTCGGCGTCCAGGCCGCCGTCACCGCGATCCTCGCGTTCGGCGTCACCTTCGTCATCGTCTCGGCGGGCATCGACCTGTCGGTCGGCTCGGTCGCCGCGCTGTCGGCCACCGTGCTCGCGTGGAGCGCCACCGAGGCCGGGATACCGGTCGTGCTGGCGGTGCTGCTGTCCGTCGCGACGGGCATCGCCTGCGGCCTGGTGAACGGTTTCCTCATCTCGTACGGGAAACTGCCGCCGTTCATCGCGACGCTCGCCATGCTCTCGGTGGGGCGCGGCCTGTCGCTGGTCATCTCGCAGGGCTCGCCGATCGCCTTCCCCGACTCGGTCTCGCACCTCGGTGACACGCTCGGCGGGTGGCTGCCCGTGCCCGTCCTCGTGATGATCGTGATGGGCCTGATCACCGCGTTCGTCCTCGGGCGGACCTACATCGGCCGTTCCATGTACGCCATCGGCGGCAACGAGGAGGCCGCGCGGCTGTCCGGGCTGCGGGTGAAGCGGCAGAAGCTCGCCATCTACGCCTTCTCCGGCCTGTTCGCCGCCGCCGCGGGCATCGTGCTCGCCTCCCGGCTCTCCTCCGCGCAGCCGCAGGCCGCGCAGGGCTACGAACTGGACGCCATCGCCGCCGTCGTCATCGGCGGCGCCTCGCTCGCGGGCGGTACCGGCAAGGCGTCGGGGACGCTGATCGGCGCGCTGATCCTCGCGGTGCTGCGCAACGGCCTCAACCTGCTGTCCGTCTCCGCGTTCTGGCAGCAGGTCGTCATCGGTGTCGTCATCGCGCTGGCGGTGCTCTTGGACACGCTGCGGCGCAGGGCGGGCGCGGTCACGCCGGCGGCCGGGGCCGGCGGGGGCGGCAACCGGGGCAAGCAGGCGTTCACCTATGTGATCGCGGCCGTCGCCGCGGTGGCCGTCGTGGGCGCCGCCTCGCTGCTGCACAACGGCTCCCCGGATGGCGGGAGCCGCAAGACGGGGCTGTCGCTGTCGACGCTCAACAACCCGTTCTTCGTGCAGATCAGGAGCGGTGCGGAGGAGGAGGCGAGGAAGCTGGGTGTGGACCTGACGGTCACGGACGCCCAGAACGACGCCTCCCAGCAGGCCAACCAGCTGCAGAACTTCACCAGCGAGGGCCTGTCCTCGATCATCGTCAACCCGGTGGACTCCGACGCCGCGGGCCCCTCGGTGCGCTCGGCGAACAAGGACGGCATCCCCGTCATCGCCGTCGACCGCGGCGTCAACGAGGCGGACACGTCCGCGCTGGTCGCCTCCGACAACGTCGAGGGCGGCCGGCTGGGCGCCAAGGCGCTCGCCGAGAAGCTCGGCGGCAGGGGCACCGTCGTCGTCCTCCAGGGCCAGGCCGGCACCTCCGCCAGCCGGGAGCGCGGGTCGGGCTTCGCGGCCGGGCTGAAGGAGTACCCGGGCATCGAGGTCGTCGCCAGGCAGCCCGCGGACTTCGACCGCACCAAGGGCCTGGACGTGATGACGAACCTGCTCCAGGCGCACCCCGACATCGACGGCGTCTTCGCGGAGAACGACGAGATGGCACTCGGCGCGATCAAGGCACTGGGTTCCAGGGCCGGCAAGTCGGTCCAGGTCGTCGGCTTCGACGGCACCCCGGACGGGCTGAAGGCGGTCCGGGAGGGCACGTTGTACGCGTCCGTCGCGCAGCAGCCGAGAGAATTGGGCAGGATCGCCGTACGGAACGCGCTGCGGGCGGCCGAGGGCAAGAAGGTGGAGAAGACGGTGAAGGTGCCGGTGAAGGTGGTCACCAAGGAGAACGTGGCCGGCTTCGAGGGCTGACACGGACCCAACTCCGGATCGGAGAACGACTCATGTACGACTACGACCTCCTGGTCGTGGGGTCGGCCAACGCCGACCTGGTGATCGGTGTCGAGCGGCGGCCTGGGGCGGGCGAGACGGTGCTCGGCTCCGACCTGGCCGTCCACCCGGGCGGCAAGGGCGCGAACCAGGCGGTCGCCGCCGCCCGGCTCGGCGCCCGTACGGCCCTGCTGGCCCGGGTCGGCGACGACGACCACGGCCGGCTGCTCCTCCACTCGCAGCGGGCGGCCGGTGTCGACACGGTCGGTGTCCTGGTGGGCGGTGCCCCGACGGGCGTCGCGCTGATCAGCGTCGACCCGTCCGGGGACAACAGCATCGTGGTCTCGCCGGGCGCCAACGGCCGGCTGGCACCGGGGGACGTCCGTGCCGCCGCGAGCCTCTTCCACGCCTCCCGCGTGGTCTCCACGCAGTTGGAGATCCCGCTGGAGACGGTCGTGGAGGTGGTCCGCTGCCTCGCGCCGGACAGCCGCTTCGTGCTGAACCCGTCACCGCCACGCCCCCTCCCGCGGGAGGTGCTGGCGGCCTGCGACCCGCTGATCGTCAACGAGCACGAGGCGAAGGTGATCCTCGGCGACTCCCGCGTCGGCGACCGCCCCGAGGACTGGGCCCGCATCCTGCTGGCCAAGGGGCCGCGCTCGGTGGTCGTGACCCTGGGCGCCGAGGGCGCGCTGGTGGCGTCGGCGGCCGGGGGTGTGACCCGGGTGCCGTCCGTGAAGGTGGACGCCGTGGACACGACGGGCGCGGGCGACGCGTTCACCGCGGCGCTGGCCTGGCGGCTCGGCACGGGCGAGCCGCTCGCGGACGCGGCGGCGTACGCGGTCCGGGTGGGCGCGGCGGCCGTCACGAAGGCGGGGGCGCAGGCGTCGTACCCGTCGGCGGCGGAAGCCGAGGCGCTGGATGCCGAGGCGCTGGATGCCGAGGCGCTGTGAAGAAGGCAGGGATACTCAACCGGCATCTCGCGGGTGCCCTCGCCGGACTCGGTCACGGGGACGGCGTCCTGGTGTGCGACGCGGGCATGCCCCTGCCGGACGGGCCCCGCGTCGTCGACCTGGCCTTCCGCGCCGGGGTGCCCTCCTTCGCGGAGGTGCTGGACGGGCTGCTCGCCGAGCTGGTCGTCGAGGGCGCGACGGCGGCCGCGGAGGTCCGGGGCGCCAACGCCGAGTGCGCCGGGCTGCTCGACGGTCGCTTTCCCGCGCTCGAACTCGTCGCGCACGAACGGCTGAGGGAACTGTCGGCGGGGGCCCGGCTGATCGTGCGCACCGGGGAGGCCAGACCGTACGCGAACGTGCTGTTGCGGTGCGGGGTCTTCTTCTGAGGACCACCGAGAGCCTCCGAGGACTTCGAGGGGGCCCGGTCGCCGACCGGGCCCCCTCGGGTTTCCCCTCCCCTTCAGGACCCCGGGATTCCCCCCGGATACCCCCCACGGGAGCCCTGATGCCGAGTACGACCCGCACGACCGTGAAAGGGTTGCACGGGTCACCGGGATTTTTTTCGGGTTGTCTTCCGGGCCCCGCTTACCTCGCTCGGCCCACTTCCCCCGCTTCCCCCGCTTCCCCGGCGTGCGCGGCGAACCGTGCGGCCGTCTCGGCGAGCACCTCGCGCCCGTCGCGCGCCCACAGCCCCTCGTTGAACAGCTCGACCTCGATGGCGCCGGTGTACCCGGCCGCCTCCACGTATCCCTTCCACTCCCGCATGTCGATCGCGCCGTCCCCGATCTGCCCCCGGCCGTCGAGGACGCCCTCGGGCAGCGGGGTCGTCCAGTCGGCGAGCTGGAAGGCGTGGATGCGGCCGCCCGCCCCGGCCCGGGCGATCTGCTCGGGCGCCCGGTCGTCCCACCAGACGTGGTACGTGTCGACGGTGACGCCGACCTGCTGGGCGGGAAAGCGTTCGGCGAGGTCCAGGGCCTGGGTGAGGGTGGAGACGACACAGCGGTCGGAGGCGTACATGGGGTGGAGCGGTTCGATGGCCAGGCGTACGCCGTGTTCCTCGGCGTAGGGGCCCAGCTCGGCCAGCGCGTCGGCGATGCGTTCGCGGGCGGCGCGCAGGTCCTTGTCACCGGCGGGGAGGCCGCCCGAGACCAGGACCAGGGTGTCGGTGCCGAGGGCGGCGGCCTCGTCGACGGCGCGGCGGTTGTCGGCCAGGGCCCGCGCCCGTTCGCCGGGGTCGATCGCCGTGAGGAAGCCGCCGCGGCACAGGGTGGTGACGGCCAGGCCCGCGTCCCGGACCAGCTTCGCCGCCGCCTCGACGCCGTACGCCTGGACGGGTTCGCGCCACAGGCCGACCTTGCCGACGCCCAGTTCGCGGCAGGCTGCGGCCAGTTCGGGCAGGGAGAGCTGCCTGACCGTCATCTGGTTGACGCTGAAGCGCCTCAGGCCGGGATCGCTCATCGGTTCACTCCGTGCAGCGCGAGCAGGGTCCGCATCCGTTCCTCCGCCAGCTTCGGGTCCGGGAACAGGCCGAGGCCGTCGGCGAGTTCGTAGGCGCGGGCGAGGTGCGGCAGGGAGCGGGCCGACTGGAGGCCGCCGACCATGGTGAAGTGGCTCTGGTGGCCGGCCAGCCAGGCGAGGAGGACCACGCCTGTCTTGTAGTAGCGGGTCGGAGCCCGGAAGAGGTGACGGGAGAGTTCGACGGTGGGGTCGAGGAGGGCGCGGAAGCCCTCCGTGTTCCCCGTGTCGAGCACGCGGACCGCCTCGGCGGCCAGCGGGCCCAGCGGGTCGAAGATGCCGAGCAGGGCGTGGCTGAAGCCCTGCGCGTCGCCCGCGATCAGCTCCGGGTAGTTGAAGTCGTCGCCGGTGTAGCAGCGCACGCCCTGCGGGAGGCGGCGGCGCAGGTCGATCTCGCGCCGGGCGTCCAGGAGGGAGACCTTGATGCCGTCGACCTTGTCGGGGTGGGCGGCGATGACCTCCAGGAAGGTGCCGGTCGCCGTGTCGAGGTCGGACGAGCCCCAGTAGCCCTCCAGAGCCGGGTCGAACATCGGGCCCAGCCAGTGCAGGATCACCGGTTCGGCGGCCTGGCGCAGGAGGTGGCCGTAGACCTCCAGGTAGTCCTCCGGGCCCTTGGCCGTCGCGGCGAGCGCGCGGGAGGCCATCAGGATGGCCTGGGCACCCGACTCCTCGACCACGGCGAGCTGTTCCTCGTACGCCGACCTGACCTCGGCGAGCGTCCCGGCGGAGGCGGAGGCGGAGGCGGAGGCGGAGGCGGAGGCGGAGGCGGGGGTGGGGGTGGAGGCGGAGGCGGGGGTGGGGGTGGAGGCGGAGGCGGAGGCGGGGGTGGGGGTGGAGGCGGAGGCGGGGGTGGGGGTGGAGGCGGAGGCGGGGGTGAGCTGGTCGGTGCCGACGCCGCAGGCGATGCGCCCGCCGACCGCCCTCGCCTCGGCGGCGGAGCGGCGGATCAGCTCGGCCGCTCCGGCCCAGTCCAGGCCCATGCCGCGCTGGGCGGTGTCCATCGCCTCGGCGACGCCGAGCCCGTGGGACCACAGGTGGCGGCGGAAGGCGAGGGTGGCGTCCCAGTCGACGGCGGCGGGCGAGTCGGGGGTGGTGTCCGCGAACGGGTCGGCGACGACGTGCGCGGCCGAGAAGACCGTACGGGAGGTGAAAGCGCTTCCCGGGGCCGACCGGGTGACGGGCAGCGGCTCGGTGCGGGGTTCGTAGGCCCGCAGGGTGCCGTGGGCGTCGGGGAGGTGGAGGGTCACAGGGCGATCTCCGGTACGTCGAGGCGGCGGCCCTCGGCCGAGGACCTCAGGCCCAGCTCGGCGAGCTGGACGCCGCGGGCGCCGGCCAGCAGGTCCCAGTGGTAGGGGGCGTCGGCGTGGACGTGCTTGAGGAACAGCTCCCACTGGGCCTTGAAGCCGTTGTCGAAGCCGCCGTTGTCCGGGACCTCCTGCCACTGGTCGCGGAAGACCTCGGTGGCGGGGATGTCCGGGTTCCAGACCGGCTTCGGGGTGGCGGAACGGTGCTGGACGCGGCAGCTGCGCAGGCCCGCGACGGCGGAGCCCTCGGTGCCGTCGACCTGGAACTCGACCAGCTCGTCGCGGTTGACGCGGACCGCCCAGGAGGAGTTGATCTGCGCGATCGTGCCGCCGTCGAGTTCGAAGACGCCGTAGGCGGCGTCGTCGGCGGTGGCGTCGTAGGGCTTGCCGTTCTCGTCCCAGCGCTCGGCGATGTGGGTGGCGGTGAGGGCCTGGACGGACCTCACGCGGCCGAACAGCTCGTGCAGGACGTACTCCCAGTGCGGGAACATGTCGACGACGATGCCGCCGCCGTCCTCGGCGCGGTAGTTCCACGAGGGGCGCTGGGCCTCCTGCCAGTCGCCCTCGAAGACCCAGTAGCCGAACTCGCCGCGCACGGACAGGATCCGGCCGAAGAAGCCGCCGTCGATGAGGCGCTTGAGCTTGAGCAGGCCGGGGAGGAAGAGCTTGTCCTGGACGACGCCGTGCTTGACGCCCTTCGCCTCGGCGAGGCGGGCGAGTTCCAGGGCGCCGTCCAGACCGGTGGCCGTCGGCTTCTCGGTGTAGATGTGCTTGCCCGCCGCGATCGCCTTCGTGATCGCCTCCTCGCGGGCCGAGGTCACCTGGGCGTCGAAGTAGATCTCGACGCTGTCGTCGGCCAGGACCTCGTCGAGGTCCGTGGAGACGTGGTCGAGTCCGTGCCGCTCGGCCAGCGCCCTCAGCGCGTGCTCACGGCGGCCGACCAGGACCGGCTCGGGCCACAGCACGGTGCCGTCGCCGAGGTCGAGGCCGCCCTGTTCGCGCAGGGCCAGGATGGAGCGGACCAGGTGCTGGCGGTAGCCCATGCGCCCGGTCACACCGTTCATGGCGATACGCACCGTCTTGCGTGTCACGTCATTCCCTTCGTACGAGCCCTGCCGCAAGCCGAGGATCGAGCCGTACAGCAAGCGCTTTCTATATAGAACGAAGCTAGCCTGTGGACGGTGGTCCGGACAAGACCGCGACCGGGGCGAGTTGTTCGAGGGGGCGAACAACGGCAGGCGGTGGCCGTAAGGTCACCCGGGACGGCGTTCGGCACACGCGCGATGCGGAGGACGAGGACATGACGGTGACACTGGCGGACGTGGCGGCCCGCGCCCAGGTCTCCCCGGCGACGGTGTCGCGCGTACTGAACGGGAACTATCCGGTGGCCGCCTCCACCCGGGAACGGGTGCTCAAGGCGGTCGACGAGCTGGACTACGTGCTCAACGGCCCGGCGAGCGCGCTGGCGGCGGCGACGTCCGACCTGGTGGGCATCCTGGTCAACGACATCGCCGACCCCTTCTTCGGCATCATGGCCGGGGCCGTCCAGTCCGAGATCGGCGGGCCGGGCGGCAGAGCGGGCGGCGAGAGACTCGCCGTGGTCTGCAACACCGGCGGCACCCCGGAACGGGAACTGACCTACCTCACGCTGCTGCAGCGCCAGCGGGCGGCGGCGGTGGTGCTGACCGGCGGTGCGATGGAGGACGGGGCCCACCAGGCGGCCGTGGCGGCGAAGCTGCGCAGGCTCACGGAGGCCGGGACGCGGGTGGTGCTGTGCGGGCGGCCGCCGGCGCCGGACACCGGGGCGATCGCGCTCACCTTCGACAACCGCGGCGGCGGCCGGGAACTGACCGAGCACCTGATCGGGCTCGGCCACCGGCGGCTCGGCTACATCGCGGGCCCGCAGGAGCGGACCACGACCCGGCAGCGGCTGGAGGGCCACCGCGCGGCACTCGCCGCGCACGGCATCGAGGAGGACCCTCGCTGGACGGTCCACGGCCGCTACGACCGGCGCTCGGGGTACGAGGCGACGCTGGAGCTGCTGCGCCGGGACCCGTCCCTGACGGCGGTCGTCGCCGCGAACGACTCCGTCGCGCTGGGCGCGTGCGCCGCGCTGCGCGACTCGGGGCTGCGGATCCCGGACGACGTGTCCGTGGCCGGCTTCGACGACCTGCCGTTCAGCATCGACGCGGTGCCCGCGCTGACGACGGTCCGGCTGCCGCTGGCGGAGGCCGGGGCGCGGGCGGGGCGGGTCGCGATGGGGCGGGAGGAGGCGCCGGTGGGCGGGATCGCGACGGTGCGGGGGGAGTTGATCGTGCGGGGGTCCTCCGGAGGGCCGCGGTCGTGAACCGGCCGTTGGTGACGCGGTGGGCCCGCGTCGGGGTGGGCGCCCCCGGGGGCTGCGCCCCCGGACCCCGCTTCGGCCTGGACGGCCTCGTCCTCAAACGCCGGACGGGCTGAGTTCGCCGGCCCGCGTCCTCGTGCGAGCGGGCCGGGGTTGTCGGCCCGCGTCCTCGTGCGAACGGGCCGGGGTTGTCGGCCCGCGCCCTCTTGCCAGCGGGACGGGATTGCCCGCCCGACGTCCTCATGCGAACGGGCCGGAGTCGCCCGCCCGCGCCCTCGTGCGAACGGGCCGGGATTGTCGGCCCCTGCCCTCTTGCCAGCGGGACGGGATGCCCGCCCGACGTCCTCATGCGAACGGGCCGGGATTGCCCGCCCGCGCCTCGGGTGAACGGGCTGGGATGTGCTCCGCCCGACGACACCGAAGTGACGGGCAGGAGTGTGGCAGGTCGCGGCGGGTACGCTCCGTGGTCATGAAGCTCGCGTTCTCCACCCTCGGTGTCCCCGGACTGCCCCTGGCCGACGTGCTGGGGCTCGCGACCGCGCACGGCTACCACGGTGTCGAGTTGCGCGCCCATCCGGAGGAACCGGTCCACCCGGGCCTGGGCTCCGGCGAACGAGCCGCGGTGGCGGCCGAGTTCGAAGCGGCCGGCGTCGAGCCGCTGGGTCTGGCAGGGTACGCGCGGGTAGCCGCGCCCGGTGCCGACGACGCCGTGATCGCCGAGATGCGCGACCTGCTCGATCTCGCCCGTGATCTGGGCGCCCCGTACATCCGGGTCTTCCCCGGCGGCGGCACCGGCCAGAGCGCCGAGGAGGCCGACGCCGTGGCCGCCCGGCGGCTGGGCACGGCCGCCGAGTACGCCGCCGACCTCGGCGTACGCATCCTCCTCGAAACCCACGACTCGCACCGCACGGGCGCCGACGCGATGCGTGTCCTCGGGCTGGTCGGGCATCGCCGGGTCGGCGCGCTGTGGGACGTGATGCACACCTGGCTGGGCGGCGAGCAGCCCTCCGACTCCTACGCGGCGCTCTCCCCGCACCTGGGCTACGTCCAGGTCAAGGACATCGCCTCCGCCGATGACACCACCCCGCTGCCGCTGGGCGCCGGGGTGCTGCCGCTCACCGAGGTGGTGGACGTGCTGGCCCGGCACGGCTGGGACGGCTGGCTGTGCTGGGAGTACGAGAAGCGCTGGTACGAGTCGGCCGACCCGTTGCCCGATCTGCTGGAGGGGGGCCGCGAGCACCTCTCCCGGCTGCTCACGGACGCGGTGTGAGCGCGGGCGGCACCGGCGCCGACCGCACCCGGTGTTCCGGCCGTTGGGCCGGCATTCCGCCACTCCGCCGCCGTGATCGAGTAGATCGCGGAGTCGCGACCCAGGTGAACTCGTAGGAGCCGCGGTCCTCCTCCGCCGCCGACGCCAGGTCGGCCGTGTGCCGGCGGTCCCGCGGCTCCAGAAGTACCAGCGTGCCTTCGAGGGCCGGGCCCTTCAGCGTGCATGTCACCGGACGGATTCTTCAGTGGGGGCGGGGGGCCGTGCAGCAAATTCCGGGCGGGGCCGACCGACCTGGTCCGGTGTGGGGTTCCGGGTGGCAGCGCGGCGTGCGGGACTGAGCGTCGTCAGCGCCACCCCGCCCACCAGCAGGGCCGCCGCGCACCAGCGCAGGGGGGTCACCGGCTCGCCGAGGAAGAGGGCGGCGGACGACATGCCGAAGACCGGGACCAGGAGGGAAAACGGCGCGACCGTCGAGGCGGGGTGACGGCGCAGCAGCCACCCCCAGACGCCGAAGCCGAAGACCGTCGAGACCCAGGCGACGAAGAGGATCGTGCCCGTCCCCTGCCAGTCCAGGGCACGCAGGGCCGCGAGATCCTCGTCCGAACCCTCGGTGAGCATGGAGAGTGCCAGCAGAGGGAGCACGGGGACGGTGGAGACCCACACCATGAAGTTCAGCGCGTCGGGCGGGGACGCCTTGCGGGTCAGGACGTTGGACAGCCCCCAGGCGGCGGCCGCGCCGACGACCATGAGGAAGGCGCCCAGCGGTCCGGAGGCGCCCTCGTCGACCGCAGCCACACCGATGCCCGCCAGTGCGACCAGCATGCCCAGGACCTGGACGCGGTTGGGGCGTTCGCCCAGGACCGCGGCGGCGATCACCGCGGTGAACACCGCCTGGATCTGGAGGACGAGGGACGACAGGCCGGCCGGCATGCCCGCGTCCATGCCCACGAAGACCAGGCCGAACTTGGCCACGCCCAGCACCAGTCCCACCGCCACGGTCCACTTCCACGCCACCTTCGGGCGGCCCACTAGGAAGACGGCTGGCAGCGCGGCCGCCAGGAAGCGCAGGGCGGAGAAGAGCAGCGGCGGAAAGTGGTCGAGGCCGATCTCGATGACCGTGAAGTTCACACCCCATACGGCGGCGACGAGCACGGCGAGGAGGAGGTGGGGAGGTCGCATGCGTCGAGGATCGCGCCGACGGACCGTGCAGCACCAGCGATGAATGCTGCATAGTTGGATGAAGCACTGCTAATGGTTTTGTTTCCCGGGAGCCGTCATGCTCGACCTCCAGCGTCTGCGCGCCCTGCATGCCGTGTCCGTGCACGGGACGGTCGGGGCGGCCGCCGTCGCGCTCGGTTTCACGCCGTCCGCCGTCTCGCAGCAGATCGCCAAGCTGGAGCGGGAGACCAGGACGGTGCTGCTGGAGCGGGAGGGACGCGGGGTGCGGCTCACCGACGAGGCGTGGCAACTGGTCGGGACCGCGGTGGAGTTGCTGGCCATCGTGGAGCGGGCGGAGACCCGGCTGGAGGAGCGGCGCGGGGTGCCGTCGGGCCGGCTGAGCGTGGCCGCGTTCGCGTCGGCGGCCCGCGGTCTGCTGCCGTCCGTACTGGCCGACCTGGCGGTACGCCATCCCGCGCTCGACGCCCGGCTCACGGAGGTCGACCCGCACCTGTCGGTGGACCTGGTGGCCAAGGGCGCCGTCGACCTGGTGGTGGCGCACGACTGGGACATCGCGCCGCTGCCGGCGCCTGCCGGGGTGGAGCAGGCGCGGATCGGCGAGGACCTGTGCGATCTGCTGGTGCCCGAGGGGCACCGGTTCGCGGGCCGGGCGGCCGTGCGGCGGGGGGAGCTGGGCGGGGAGCGGTGGATCTGCCAACCGCCCGGGCGGGTCTGCCACGACTGGCTGCTGCGGACCCTGCGGGGCGCCGGGCACGAGCCGGACATCGTCCACCAGGCGGACGAGAACCCGACGCTCGTCGCGCTGGTCGCGGCGGGGCTGGGCGTCGCCCTGATCCCCCGGCTGGGCCGCGGGCCGCTGCCGCCCGGGGTGGTGGAGGTGCCGCTCGACCCGATGCCGGTACGGCGGCTGTACGCGCTGTGGCGCACGGGGGCGGCGCGCCGCCCGGCGATCACGGAGACGGTCCGCACACTGCGGGCCCACTGGCCGGACGTGTCGGTCCAGGACGTCCCGACGGCCCGCGCCGCCCGCTCCGGCTGACCCGCGCCGTCGGCTCCGACCGGCCACGGCATCCGCGCCGGTCAGCCCTCGCCGCCCGCTCCAGCCGACCCGACCGTCCACTCCCGTCACCCCACGCCGCCTGCGCCGCCCGACGCACACCGCCGCCCGCTCCGGCTCTCCGCCGTGCCGCGGCCGGTCGCGTGCCGTCGTCGGCGCGAGCCGGCCGCGCGCCGACGGCGGCCCCGCCGCGAGCCCTCCGCCGCTCCGGGCGACTCGTGTGCGCTCCCTTGACTGGCAGAAACTTCCCGGATATTGGTGACTCCTTGGCAGTTTCCTTCACCAGCCCTCCGGAAGGAGCGCACGTGCACCACAGCAGCACGGCCGGCACGGGAAGCACCGCACAGCCCTCCAGACGTACCGTCCTCACCGCCACCGCGGTGGCCACCGCGGTCATCGCGGCCGGGGGCGGCACGGCGTACGCCGACGCCCGCAGGCCCGACGACGACAAGCTCCGCGCCCTCATCTCCCGCATGACGCTGGAGGAGAAGGTCGGGCAGCTCTTCGTCATGCGGGTCTACGGCCACTCCGCCACCGACCCCGACCAGGCCGACATCGACGCCAACCTCGAGGAGATCGGCGTCCGCACCGCGGCCGAGCTGGTCACCAGGTACCGGGTCGGCGGCGTCATCTACTTCGCCTGGGCGCACAACACCCGTGACCCCCACCAGATCGCCGACCTGTCCAACGGCATCCAGAAGGCATCCCTGGGGCTGCCACGCGGCCTGCCCGTGCTGATCTCCACGGACCAGGAGCACGGCATAGTGGCCCGCGTCGGCGAGCCCGCCACCCTCTTCCCGGGCGCGATGGCCGTCGGCGCCGGCGGGTCGCGCTCCGACGCCCGCACGCTCGGCCGGATCGCGGGCGCCGAACTGCACGCGCTGGGCATCCGCCAGGACTACTCCCCCGTGGCCGACGTGAACGTCAACCCGGGCAATCCCGTGATCGGCGTACGCTCCTTCGGCGCCGACCCGGCGGCGGTGTCGGAGCTGGTGGCCGCCGAGGTGACGGGGTACCAGCGGTCCGGGGTCGCCGCGTGCGCCAAGCACTTCCCCGGACACGGCGACACCGCCACCGACAGCCACACCGGCTTCCCGGTCATCACGCACAGCCGCGAACAGTGGGCGGAGCTGGACGCGCCGCCCTTCCGCGCGGCGATCGAGGCCGGCATCGACGCGATCATGACGGCCCACCTGATGGTCCCCGCCCTCGACGACTCCGGCGACCCGGCCACCCTCTCCCGCCCCATCCTCACCGGCATCCTGCGCGAGGAACTGGGCTACGACGGGGTCGTGGTCACCGACTCCCTCGGCATGCAGGGCGTCCGCACGAAGTACGGTGACGCACGGGTGCCGGTGCTGGCGCTGAAGGCGGGTGTCGACCAGCTGCTCAATCCGCCGGACCTGCCGCTCGCCTGGAACGCGGTCCTGACGGCCGTACGGGAGGGCGAACTCACCGAGGCGCGGCTCGACGAATCGATCCTGCGCGTGCTGCGGCTGAAGGCGAAGCTGGGACTGTTCCGGGACGCGTACACCAGCCGCCGGGACGTCGACCGCACCGTCGGCACCCGGGGACACCTGGCCGCCGCCGACCGGATCGCCGAACGGACCACCACCCTGCTGGTCAACGAGGGGCGGCTGCTGCCGCTTTCGCGCCGGGAACACCGCAAGCTGCTCGTCGTGGGCGCCGACCCCGCCTCCCCGTCGGGCACGACCGGGCCGCCCACCGGTGTCCTCGCGGGCGCGCTGACCGAGCTGGGCTTCACGGCCACCGCCCTGTCCACCGGCACCGCCCCCTCCACGGCCGTCATCGACCGCGCCGTCGCGGCGGCCGGGGACGCCGACGCGGTGGTGGTCGCCACGTACAACGTGACCGCGGGCAGCAGCCAGCGCGCCCTGGTCACACGCTTGCTGGCGACCGGGAAGCCGGTCGTCGCGGTCGCCGTCCGCAACCCGTACGACGTCGCCCGGCTCCCCGGCGTCCCCGCCTTCCTCGCCGCCTACTCCTGGACGGACGTCGAGGTACGGGCGGCCGCCCGGGTGATCGCCGGGCGGGTGCGGCCGCGCGGGAAGCTGCCGGTGCCGGTGGTACGCGCGGACGATCCGGACACGGTGCTCTTCCCGCTCGGGCACGGGCTGTCGTACCGGTCCTAGATCCTGTCGTCGAACTCGCGTCGTCGCCCGGAGGGCGGCCCCGCGGCGTGGGGTGGATGCTCTCGGCGTGCCGGGTCCTGGGCCTCGTACGGGATGTACCCGGGTCGGGGCCCGGTACGGCGGGAATGCGTGCATGACGTCGCTGGGCGGACGGGAGTTGACGACAGGGCCTAGCCAGGGCGTGGCCCGGGAGGACGGGCGCGCCGGTGCCGGGCCGCCGTGCCCCGGCATGACCGACTTCGTCCTGCACGTCGGCGAGGGCGGCGACGGGGCCGTGCCCCGGGGGTACGCCTGCACGCGCAAGCTGCTGCCGCCGCATCCCGGCGACCCGGGTGGCGGGGGCGGCCCGCGCACCGTCGTCGGCGACTGTGTCCGCGAAGTCGGGGGCGGCAGGGTCTGCGAGAGCGCCTGCGACGGCAGGGGCGCGCACGAACCGCGGTTCAAGGTGGTCGAGACGGTCGCCGTCCGGTCGGACTGCCCCGCCTCGACCCGCCTGTACGTCCGCCTCGGCGGCGAACGGCCGGTGGGCTGTGCCCGGCCGCTGTGAGCGGCCGGGCACAGTCACGGGGTCTTACGGACGCAGCGCCGGCTCGCGCTCGACGTCGCGCTTGTCCAGCCTGGCGTCGAACGTCGCCAGCGGCCTGGCCGCCGACGGGTTGTCCCGCACCTTGGCGGAGGCGACGCCCGCCCAGTCCAGGATGCGGGCCGTGGCGAGAGCCTTCTGGCCGGCCACCAGACCGGCCACGTTCGCTCCGTGGTTCATGCCGGGCGCGGTGAGGACGTAGGAGTCACGCGCGCCGTGGCCGAGGCGGAACCGCTCGGCGCCCCACGGGTCGTTCTCGCCGTACACGAACAGCATGTGCCGGGCGTGGTGCTTCACCCAGGTGTCGACGTCCCGCATCGCCCACGGCTCGAACCTCATCGGGATCGACCGGGGCACGAAGTTGCGCGGCGGCTGGTAGCCGTAGCGGATGTACTTCTTCTCGATGTGCGGGAAGTGGATCGTCGGCGCGCCCAGCTGCGTGCCCGCCTGGTAGTAGTACGGCGTGTACGTCTCCAGGCCCTGGTCGGTGTAGGCGGAGAAGCCGGAGATCGTGTCGACGGAGTCCCAGATCGCCTCGTCGGTGGCGTTCTCGGCGTCGGCCGGGATGTCCGCGCAGTCGGCGAGGGTGCTGTACTGCCAGAAGCCCCAGACGTAGTCGAGGACGACGGCCTCGTAAGCGCGGTCGAGGTTGCCGATGGTGTCGAAGGTGTAGCCGTTGCCGGCCGCGTACGCCGCGTACTTCTTCTCGAGCGGCGTCCGGCGCACCAGCGCCTCGCGCTGCACGCCGTTGAGCCTGTCGCGGCACTCCTCGGTGCCGACGCGCGCGAAGAAGCGGTCGTAGGCGGAGTCCTCGCGGTTGACCACGTCGTTGGGGGCGACGTAGGCGACGACGCCGTCCATGTCGCGCGGGTAGAAGCGCTCGTAGTAGGTGGCGGTCATGCCGCCCTTGGAACCGCCGGTGGAGATCCACTTCTTCGGGTAGAGGGACTTCAGCGCCTTGAAGACGCGGTGCTGGTCGCTGGCGGCCTGCCGGATGTCCAGCTTCGACCAGTCGGCCGGGGCGGGCCGGGACGGGGTGAAGTAGCGGTACTCCAGGGAGACCTGGTTGCCGTCCACGATCTGGGTCGGCTCGCGGCGGCTGGGGTTCGTGGAGACGTTGTAGCCGCCGGTGTAGAAGACCGTCGGGCGGTTCACGTCCTTGTGCAGCACGGTGATCCGCTGCTGGAACGTGCCCTTGGACGGGTGCCGGTGGTCGACCGGCTGGGTGTAGTTGAGGACGAAGAAGCGGTAGCCGGTGTACGGCTTCTCCTCGATCAGGCTCATGCCCGGTATGGACAGCAGCCGGTCCTTGATGTCGACGGCCTTCGGCTCGGCGGCGGTGGCCGCGCCCGCCGTGCTGACGGTGCCTATGAGCACCACGAGAGCCAGCAGCCATCTGAGCGCCTTGCGCATGCACCCTCCCTGTGAAACGGATGTCCGCCGGAAGCTATCGGAGCAAGTCGCACGCACACCAGGGGAGATGGGAAAGAGGTGAGGAAGTGGGTGAGGGAGCGGGGGGAGCAAAGGGTGGGAAAACGGACCGGACGGGGCCCGCTCAGCAGAGGATCCGGCCGGAGCTGACCGCGCTCTTGGACACCTTGCCGGTCACCCACACGCAGCGCCTGCCGGCGTGCACGGTCACCGGGCCCGCCCGGTAGGCGAACCGTCCCGCGTCCACGACCGCCCGGCCGCCCCGCGCCCGCACGCCGACGGGTCTTGTCCCCGATGAGTGGACACCTGTTCGTTTCGTTATGCGGCAAATGTCAGGGGAGCTGACTGCTGTTCGTAGGCGATCGGTGCCTGC